>NC_003551.1:1355975-1694969 GCF_000007185.1 Methanopyrus kandleri AV19
GGACGGGCGGGTATCGCTACGGTGGATCAACGCGGCGATCCCCGGGGTTTACATCCGGGAAATTAGGACGGGAAACCGTAGTCGCGTTTCGGAAACCGATGCGTCGGAACGGGGAGTCGGCCTCGGTCCGTGACGCACCCCACGTCTTCTGGGGACGATACCGTGCACGAGGAAGGAGCGGGAAGACCGCCCGACGGCGTGTTACGGCGTTGAATCCGGGCCGGCCACTACCTTCGAGGGCAGTGCCGGTCTAGCCGGTCGGGTCCGGATTCCGTCGGTCGAACTCCGCCGGTCTCTAGGTGCCCGTGAGCCCCCGCCGCAGGGCCCGGCGGACCGTTTCCAACAGTCTATAGGGAAGTCGAATCGGCAGTAACAGAACGACGATCGTACGGTCCACTATCGCGAGCAGCAGCTCCTCCAGGTAGATGATCTCGTGGAGGTAGGAGAGGATCCCCCATAAGATCCGCTTGATCAGGCGCAGCAACCTCCCCCGGGGACGTTCGACACGCGATCGGTCTTAACTCTTCTCACGGTTGCGGCGGTGCGTCCGCCGTCACTCCCGACCGTTCGCCCCGGAGGTCGTGGACGATCCGCTCGGGGTTCCGTTCCTGGAGAGGAGTAGCCTCAGTCGCGCACGGTAGAATTCCGGAGAAACCGACTGAAAGGGGCACCCTCACCCTCCGGTTCAGGCCCGTACCTCCCGGGTGTCGGTTCCGGATATTATGAAACCGTCATCATACAAACAAACACGAATCAGTTTCGAGTTATGGTCGGAGTCCCCGTGCGGGGACGTGGTGGGGGCGGGACGCGGGTCACCTCAAGCCCGGAACCACTCCCTCGAGAACGAGTTCCAGGCCCGGATCTCGCCGGGGCGTATCTCCTCGAGCGCGGGCACCTTCCCGCCCGAGAGGAGGGCCGTGCCGGCACCGAGCACGCACCAGTCCCTCCCCAGCACGTCCAGCTCGCGCGAGACGATCGTGTCCTCCGGGACCATGTCCTCGAGCTCCTCCCGGGCCTCGCCGACGTCCTCCCGGTACACGCCCTCGACGTCGCAGGACCCGAACACCCGTCGGACCGAGCGCACGACCGGCTCGGGGTCCGTGCTCGTGAGCAGTACCACGCCGACGTCACCGGCGATCGACTCGAGGGCGACGCTGGCCGGGGTCAGCTCGAGACCCAGCAGCCTGTCGATCCGTCCCTCGAGCGATTGGAGTACGACCTCGAGGAGTGACCAGGCCTCGGGCGGTACCGTACCGTAGGCCTCCAGGTGCGGTCCTACGGGGTCCGTGAGTAGGACTCGGACCAGGAACATCCGAACCACCCGGGTGGGGAGGGCGTCCCCGGTACTCGAGCCCTACCATTCACGTTTGCGATGCCGGGAACACCGACTCCGGTGCCGTCGTTACGGGTCCATGACCGCGGGCGGGCGCCGTCCGGGGTCGACGACGCCGGTGGATCGATGTGGGAAACGTATCAGTTTCCTTATCCTACGGAACGTCCGCCGGATCGGCCTTTCCCGGAGTAAAGCGACGTTCGCGGCCTCTCCACCGGCCGATCGTTCCCGAAATCTCTTAATATAATGAGCTCGCTGTTCTAGTGCGGAATGATGCGGGTCGGGCCGGTGGGTTGTTCTCGGCGTTCTCAGAATCGTTACGAAAATACTAACGATAGGCGGGCCGATGCGAGGGCGTATCCCGGGACGAGATCCGGAGCGTGGGGGTGTTTCGGGGGACGTCTCGTTCCCGTGCCCCGGGTACTCGCGGCTCGGACCGTCCGACCAAGGGGGATCGTCGGCGGGCCGGGGCGCGATAGGAGCCGCGTGGACGGGGCGCTCGGACTGGGTGACGTTCTCAGGTCGGCGCTCCCAACGGCGTCCAGAGCGCGACGGCGGTGAGCACCTGCACCAGCCTGTGTACCGAGCCCGGAACGACCGCGGGAGGGGACGTCAGGATCCGGGTGTTCCGCAGACCGTAGAGCAGGGCGGCGAGCGGCTGCGGTAGCGAGCTCCAGAGCAGGGAGAAGACGGATCCGCCGATCGCCGGTAGGAGGATCGTGACCGGGAACGCGAGCCAGTAACCGACGTCGAGCCACCGGCCCCGGTCCTTCCAGAGCGTGTCCAGTAGGGCGTAGGTGAAGGCGGCGATCACCGGCGAACCGACGAGCTCGGCGACCCGGTGCATCGCGACCGTGTCCACCACGGGGGCCACCGCGCAGTAGAGGGCGCGCTCCGAGAGCTCCTTCACGTCCTCGTCCACGTCCCACTCCGGGACCCGGAGGCCCACCACCGGTAGGACGGGTATCACCGCCGATCGGACGACGGGCGGCATCAGGAGCCTCCCGAGGAGCTCCTCGAGCAGGCCGACCGGAACGTAGTAGGCGACGGCCGCGAGGAACCGGCCGAGCGGATCCCGGATCCACGGTTCGACCCGGGGTTCCAACGCGTCGTACAGCCGGCGTTCGAGCGTCGTCAGCGCGAGGTCGAGGGGGAGCGCGCACACCGCCGTGAGCAGGTCCGGGACGATCGCGAGCCACGGTTCCCGGAGGACGGCACACAACGTCCCCGCCGTCGGGTCGCTCGGGTCCGGTAGGAGCTCGACGTTCGGGAACCTCCGCTTCCACTCGAACCACCAGGAGAGGAGCCGGGACATCGACGTGTTCACGGGGTCGGTGGCTATGTCGATGCCCTCGTCGATGAACCGCCTGAGCGGGTGATCCTCCGGCAGCTCGAAGGTGACGAGGACCGGGCGTGTACCCTCTAGCGAGTGCATGACCACCCCTCCGACTCTCCCGCTCAGCCGCTCCACCCGCTCGGCCCGCTCCTCGATCTCCTTGATCGCCCGGGGGTCGCTCACCACCCGACCCCAGAACTCCGGCCGCTCCGCGCTGAAGTCGATCCTCACGGTGAGCTCCACGACGTCCTCGTCCCGGATCAGGTAGTAGCGCAGCGTGCATCCCCGCCCGGAGAGCTCGAACGTCGCGTCCGCCCAACGCGTCCGGCCGACGAGGGTCGAGACCCACTCCGGGGCCAGGTACGCGCGGACCGAGTCGCCCTCGAGGACGTACACGACCGGCCCGAGGTCCGTGACCGGCGCGACAAGGTACGTGCGGCCCGCGTGGTACACGAGGTAGCTGCTGAGGTACTTACCGACGGAGATCACGGCCGGGTCGGGGAGCTTCGGTTGGATCGCGTCCCACGGGGACAGCCGGGATGACGGGCCGACCACGAACGAGCCGTCCTCGGGCCGGTACGTGCAGGTGTACGACCGCCCGGACGGGTTCACGTACACCGTCACGTGCGCCCCACCGGTGAGCTCCTGGAGCGCCCGCTCGCGGCACTCGTGCAGCAGCTGGTAGTCGCCGAGTGCGCCCCCGGTCACCGTCGTCGCCGAGGCGGGAGCCACCGCGAGCGGTAGCGCGAGGAGGACTAGCGCCGCGAGACGCCGGAGCCTCCGGCGTCCCGGTCGGACGGGTGCGAAGGGCGGGAGCGGCGTCCAGACGGAGTTCCCTCCGCTCCGCCGCCACCAGGGTTCGGGCAGGCGGACGTTGGGGTGCTCGCGCAGCACCTCCCGGAGCTCCGCCTCGTCCGCGTTACGCCAGGCCAGTACCGCCCGGTCGACCGCCTCGATGATCGGGTCCTCCCAGGGGGGCTGGAAGCGTGCGAACAGGGGTAGTGCGCCGGAGGGCGTCTTGAGCACGCCCACCTGAACGGTCGGACTGTACGTCGACGCGAACTGAGCCAGACGGTACAGGAGCCGGGGATCCCGGCTCACGGTCCTGGAGACGAGGATGCGTCCCTCGCGCGGCAGGAACGTGATCGTGTACACGATGACGCGGTTCGGTGGTGACGACGGGTTGAGACTCTTCGGCACCGGCCGGCCCAGGACCCGGAAGACCACTCGATCCGGGTAGACGGCGTACTCCACGACCTCCCGCAGCATGTCCTCCATATCCAACGTTTCCCTGGCGACTTCGCGCTCTCCCTTCCGGATGACCGCCTCGTAGGGCGGCATCTGGCCCTCCCGCAGGATCCGGAGCTCGCAGACGGTGTCGTCGAGCAGCGCCGCGACCAGGTCCGGCCAGGCGTCCACGACCGCGGGCCCGCGCACGTCCAGCGACGTCGACTCCCGGAACCCGTCCGCGGCCGTCGACACCTCCACGCGTCCGGGTCCGACACTCACCTCGGAGGTCCCGCAGACCACGAACACGTCCCGGTCCGGGAGGTAGAGGACGTCGGGTGCCGACATGTTCTCCGCGTCCACGAGCACGGGCGGGCCGTCCGGGGAGTACGCGTCCACCCACCGCTGGAACACCTCGGAGCGCACGTACTTCCAGCCGAACCACCAGTCGTCGGACGAGCTCCCCTGGAGGATGGGCTGACCTGCGACCGGGCCCACCGTCAGCAGGATCAGCGGGATCGTCACCGCCCACCTGGCCACCACCCGGCCGCCCCCGATCTGCGTTCCGTAAAACTAAGTAAAACTAAACAAAATGGATTTCGGGCCCGGTGGGGCGCCGGTGCGGGGGAAGGGGATGGTAGCGACGGTCCCCCGTCCCGGTCGCCCTCGCGCTGGTCCAGCCCTGTCTGGGAGAGCCGAACGACTGGCTAGCGGGTTTGGAGGCGTCGGTCGGCCTGCAGACGCCCCCTAACGTCACGTTCCGCTGTGCCTGGAAGGGCGGGTGCGACTCCCCCGGGAGGAGGTCCTCACCCGCGTACTGGACGCCAACGCCGTCGATCTGTACGACGTCGAGATGTTGTTCGACGCCTCGTACCCCGGGGGTAAGGTACGTGCCTATTCTGTGCTTGAGCTGCATCCGCCCCGAGAGGGTGCGCTGCTCCATCCCCAGCTGCGACCTCGACGTCACGTTCTGGGACCCGGGGAGGTCCGACCCCGGGAAGCCCTGATCTGGGGATGGGCCGGGAACGAGCCCGTGGTCCGGCTCCTGAGGCCCGCGGTCCGCGTGATCGAGCGGGACGGCCGACGCTCGATCGAGTGCGCGGTGACCGGTTCCGCGTGGGTCGGTGAGCGCGAGGCGAGGGTGGCCCTCCGGGCCGAGGTAGACCCCGCCCACCCCGCTGCAGGCGATCCTCGGGGCTCACGGCGTCCTCTTGGACCCGACATCCTTCCCCACGATCCGTCACGCGACCCGGGACCCTCCGCGTCCGCATCCTGGTGTGCTCCCACGACGGTCGCAAGCTGGGGTCGTACGAGTGATCCGCGAGGGCCCCGCGGTGGTCCACCCGTTCGGATCGAGGTACCTCGACGTGACGGTCGACGGCGGGGCTCGGGCGCGGCCGACCTGCTCGTCCACAGGTGGTACGTGACCCCGGCGTCGCCCGACTGGACGCTCGAACCGGCGACGGACCTCACGTGGATCGCCACGCTCGACGACCGGTTCGGGAGGTGGACGCCGATCCTGGAGCTACGTCTGACCGCCGACCCGATCCTCCCAGTTCACCCGCGGCTAGTTCCCGACGGACTGATCGACGTGCCCCTGGGCGTGTCGTCGGCCTCATGACCGTCTCGCTCACCCGGGCCCTCGGGATGCCGTCGGACGTCCTCCACCGGCCGGTGTTCGTCCCGAGGCTACCACCGGAGTACGCGCTCGTCGGACTGGCGGCCTACCTCACGGCCCTCGCCACCCGCCACTACCTCGGACCGTTGGACTACCTGGCCTTCAGCGCCCTCGTCCCCGCGGAGGGCTTCTTCGTGGGGTGCCGCTCGCCCTCTGGGGGCTCCGTCTGATCGCCGCGGACACGGGGCTACCGCTCCCCCTCGTCGGCGCCCTCGCCTGGCTCCTCCAGTGGGCCTTCGACGAGAACGAGCTGACGACGTTCAACGTCCCGCCCAACTACTGAGTCCTACCGCGACTCGTCCTCTCGAGACCGCCGACCTGGTACCTGGAACGCGCGCTCGAGGACCCCGACACGTTGCTGAGGTACGCGCTCACGGCGCGGTCGTCGTCAGCCTACCGCTGCCCCTGGCCCAGATCGAGTGGATCCTGGCCCTGTTCGGGCCGAGGTACGACATCTTCGGCGCGCTCGACACCCTGCTCCGGGTGCTGAGGACCCTACTCGCGGTCCCGTCGAACGCGTCCGTCGTCCTGTCCGCGCTGCTCCCGACGCTCCCGTACCTCCTCCCGGTCCCGCCGTGGCTCGAGCGCGACGTCGACGGGTTCCACCTCGATCCGCTCCTCCGACAGACCGTGGTCCCCGGTCAGCCTCCCCAGAGTCGCCCTCAGGAAGCGGGTGCTCGGGTAGTACCTGCCCCTCATGATCGGGGACCCCAGGGGATCCCCGGGCGGCGGGTGAGGTCCACGGGCACTTATCCGTGTCGGCGTTTCCTACGTCCCGTTTGATGTTTCCGTCTAGGGGTCGAGCCCAGCCCGCGGGCGATTGGGGCCCGTTCGTAAGAGTACAACGTGTGAGGCGCGAGAAGTTGACGTTTCATTGTCTATGCGAGCTAGCATCGAGAGGCCCCGTGGGCGGGAACAGGATTCTGGAAAATACACAGTCGCCTTGAAGGAACGTGTTTCATTACCCGTGTTATTACGGGTTAATTGCGAGACTTAGGCGTTGCACAAAACGTCTGGGACGAGTACCTCGCGCCTGGCGCAGTCGGGTTTCATTACTCATATTATTTACCCATATTATTACGGGTTAATTGCGAGTTATAGGGCAGGAGCACCAGCGGGATCACCGATGGCTCGGTACGTCATTGAGTTTCATTACCCATATTATTGCGGGTTAATTGCGAGAACGTGTGTTGGAAGAGCATCTGGGACAACATAGAGGCAGACTTAAGGTGCAGGATTAGTTTCATTACCCATATTATTGCGGGTTAATTGCGAGTTTTGCGGAGTAATCCCATGTTGGTTGTCGGTGACCGTAGAGTGCGGGATAGAGTTTCATTACCCATATTATTGCGGGTTAATTGCGAGCCCGCGGACAAGGCTTCGGTCTTGTGGAGGGTCTATTGGAGCAGTAGTTTCATTACCCATATTATTGCGGGTTAATTGCGAGGGGTTGCAGTTACACGGCGTATATCATGGCGTTCCCAGTGGAGTGGTCAGTGTTTCATTACCCATATTATTGCGGGTTAATTGCGAGACTCGGTGGACACAGAGCTCGCCGCCGCGCTATCGGCACTATGGGAATCAGTCGTTTCATTACCCATATTATTGCGGGTTAATTGCGAGGTGTCCGGTTTGCGACTCTTAGGGGGATAACGACTTTCACTTCCGCGTCCTGTTTCATTACCCATATTATTGCGGGTTAATTGCGAGCCGGCGCGTTAGGCCTCAGCAACGTGGAGAAAGCGATACTTTATGACGATGTCCTTAAGGAGCGTTTCATTACCCATATTATTGCGGGTTAATTGCGAGAAGTATCACAGCCAGGGCACGGACGAGACAGCGTACTGAGAGGGGCCAGAGTAGCAACAAGTTTCATTACCCATATTATTGCGGGTTAATTGCGAGGGCGGGCGGTTTTCCCGGAGGATCACCCTTTACACTCCGAAACCACCGAAGAGATTCCCCACCCCTCACCCGCCAGAGCCAGTGTACTGGTCCTATTTAAAGATTACCCCGATTCCTCTGAACACTTAATCATACTAAAATCCAATACTAATTCGTTTCCATTCAGTCGAAAGCTTAATATACAACATTGGTAATACCGAAGATCATAGTTTCTTCTGATGAGTAATTAATAAGTTAACTTGATGAAGTAATAATTACATAGTGCCTGTAGACAGCTTTGATACCACATGGGAATCATAATTCTTTGCTAACGGTTAGGATCGTTATCTCTTCGAAGCGAAGTAAAGTGCAGAATTTGCACTATTAAAGTGCATTAGTTGGGCTGCAGCTAAAGTCTAGGCGATATCAGTAAGTATGAGTGAGTAGAGTAATACTCAATACTAAAGCGCCCCAGAACCACCGTCTCCTACGGAGAAAAACCCGCCTTTCCATCACGTTGATTAGCCCTGTAAAAAATTAGTACGACTTAATATTGCATAAACACGTTATTAGTCATACCAACCGGGCCGACTCCGACGTGAGAGGACTTACCGCCGATGACTCCGGATCCTACCGTTCGGCCCAGTCCCGTGGGACTGGTAACCGTGGAGCCGGACGGTTCCCCCGGGTCGGGCCCGCTCTCGGCTCTATCCTCAGGTTCCTGAGGTTCCGAGGTGACGTTCTAGGGCCTCAGGACGTCTCCAAATCGCCGCCGGTCGGCCGTTCGAGTTACCACCGTCGTGTGGGTCCGGATGCCGGGAGTTCCGGTGGGGGACGCGGCCTCGGAGGGTGACCCCCTCGCCGGGGTGATCCTCGCGCCCCGTGGCTCGATGGTCCTCCCGAGCTCAGATTGTATGGCCAATCGAAGAAGGTGGGTCCTCCGCCCCGGATGGCAAGGCTTATATCCTGAGGTACCGCTCTACCCCTGACTCCATACAATTTGGAGGCACATCGGGGGATCACGTGCCGGGGTTGGTCGGATCGCGTATCCCGATACCCTCGGACCCCGTGGAACGGATCCGGGCCCTCCGAGTCCTGAGGGAGGTCTACCGCCGGGGGAAGAAGCCGAGCCTGGAGGTGACCTACCGGACCGTCAACGGGAGCACGTGCGGTCCCTATTACGTCGCGAGGTGGAGGTGTGACTCGCGGTTCAAACACGGTAGGACCCTCTACTTGGGTAAGCCGGAAAACGAAAGCGTTTCCTTCGTCGAGTGGTTGGTTTCCCTTGATCGGAACGAGGTTTTGAAACTCGCGCGGCACTTGATGCGCAATCTCCGCTCGGTACTCAAGACCCTCCTGACCGAGATCTCGAATCTACCATACAAACGGGCGCGACGAGTACTCGCCCGCGGGCTCGCACTGACATTCGACGCCAGACCCTCGAACTCACCGCGAATCCGGGACGTGTTAGAGGAACTCCCCGACCGGTTGGAATCCTTCCTGATCAGGACCCTGGGAGGCTGGCCGGCGCATTACTCGAGTCACTTGAATAAGATCATCCGTTCTAGAAGGAAGTCCCTCGACGGGAAACACGAGATCCCCGACGTACTCCTAGAGCTCGAACGCTGGAAACTCGAGTACTGACACGCACCGCCACGGGATCGCCACCGACCGGACGCGGCGTACGGGGGCCGGGGGTCCGTCCGTTGGACGTGCGCTCGCTCTACGGGCTCGCGTTGGACGTCACCACGCTCGCCGTGCTCGAGCTCGTGAAGCGTTATCCGGCCTCGGGTGAGAAGCTCCCCGAGGATAGGAACTCGGTGGAGCTGGTGCTGTGGGAAGTCAAGGACCTGTTCAGGCGGTTCGAGCTCGGGAGGTTGGTGGACGAGGAGGAGTTCCTGGAGGCCTGCTTCGAGGTGCTCAGGCTACCCGGCGTGCCCGTGAGGGTCGGGGGAGCGTGCGAGGAGGCCGGTCTCGAGACCCTGCGGAACGTGTTCACGGACCCAGACGCCTCTGTACTTTTCATCACCTCGCGCGGGCTGGACGTATTCGAGGACGTGATGGACGGGCTCGGGATGGACCCGAAGGACGTCCGGGCGGAGTGTCGGAGGCTCCTCGTACGGGACGACGGTGCGGTCGGTGAGGACGCGATCGAGTCCTGGGTCGAGGCCGGGTTCGAGGTCCGGGTGATCACCGACGGGGAGAGTCACCTGAAGGTCTGGTTACACGGACAACGTGATGGCGATCACGGGCGCGAACATGACCAACGTCAGTCTTGAGAGGCTGAGGGAGTGCCGGGAGTTCGTAGCGCCCGTCGTGATGGACGTCAAGGCGCCGGTGGCCCTGCTCGAGTACGAGCCGCTGGGGTTCGCGGCGATGGTCGGCGCGAACGCGCACGCGGTCGTACTCCGCGAGTTCCTCACGGAGCCCGATCGGGTGTACGGTGGTTACCTACCCGAGTGCGAGGGTCTGAGGCACCTGTACCGGGAGTTGAGAGCGGGGTTGGAGTGGTACCTGCGCGAGGGTTGTCCGGAAATGCTCTGGTGGGTGGAACCCGAGCCTCGGACGCCCGACCTCTGAACACATCGAGCCCGTGGTCGAACGTCCTCCGGCCGCTCGGGGAATGCACACGGGCCGGGAGTCCGTGGGGTCGTATCCCCGTCCCGAGGACTACCCGTGGACGCGCCGTGGACCAGGATACTAAACGTACCTGTTTCTCTTCACTTAGTTCTGGTTTCTTGATCTGTCACCGACACCGGGGCGACGGTTCGACGATGAGTCCGGTGACCCTCTCGCACGGTCGTCCGGTACCCCGACGCTCCCGGGATCCCCGCGGGCGATACCTCCACGGGTCCGCGGCCGCGGTCGTCACCCCATCGGGGACCTCACGGCGAGCCCCGCACCCTGGGGCAGCGCGGATCGGGCATGAGCCGGCCCGCGACGTTCCAGGCGTAGGCGTTGCACCCGCCCTGGCACTCCTCGAACCTCGGACAGTCCCGGCACGGTCCCTCGGGTTCGAGCCCCCTCATGCCTTCGAACTCGTCGAGGTCCGCCAGCGTGTACGTCTTCCAGTGCTGACACGGCGTCAGCTCGCCGTCCGCCCGGACGTGGAGGTTGTACTCCCCGTGCCGACACGAGCTGAAGGGCACCTCCTCCTGGTAGGGCATCCCGGCGAGACAGGCCCGCCTCAACCCGCGGACCAGCCCGGGCAGCTCGTCGTGCGGGTAGTCGTCCAGGGGATCGTCGGGTCCCGGGGGTACGTACGCGATGACGAAGTGCGCCGCGGCGCCCAGCTCGACCGCAACCTCGTTGACCCTCCTGAGCTCGCCGTAGGTGTCCCGACAGGCCACGGTGTTGGCGTACACCTCGTCCGGCTCGAGCCGGGCCACCTCCTCCCAGGTCCTCAGGGCGCCCTCCAGCCCGTACCCCCGGTGCGGCTCGAGGGCCACGTAGACGTGGTCGACGTCGGCCAGGGCGGGGTGGACCTCCGTGGCCACGTTGACGCCCACGCCGGCGTCGTACCTCCGGCACAGTTCGACGAGTTCCCCGAACCTGGGGTGTAGGCAGGGCTCGCCGCCCGTCAGGATCACGAAGTCCAGGTCGTACCGGTCCGCGACCTCGGCCAGGATCCGCTCGAGGACCTCCGGGTCCAGGTGCCCGGCGCGCCGCGTCCCCCGGAGGTTGCAGTGCGGGCAGTCGTGGGGGCACTCGGTGGTCACGTCCACGGTCACGTGGAAGGACAAGGACGGCGGCCCCGGGTCGGACCGCGGGACGGGGACGAAAGCGTTTCCCGGTCCCGAACCGAGACGGTCACGGGTACCCTCACCGGAGGGATCGAGGAGGGGGCGTAGTCCGGTACCGCCTCACCGCCTTCTCACCGTCAGCGGCACCGGTAATAACGGTAGTACCCAGACCGGGAGCCCCGATTCTTCACCGCCGCCCCTCTCCGGGAACAGGAACTCGACGTTCGAGTGCTCGCTCATCACCCGCCGAAGCTCCTCCTCGCTAGCACCCTGCCCGTACATCCGGACGACCTTGTCGATGAACCGGACCAACGGGTCGTCCCTCGGCGCGCCGAACTTCACGTACAGGGGTTCGACCCCCGAGCCCGTGCGCAGGACGGCCCCTTCGGGGTACTCCACCAGCTCCCCGGAGAGTTTCTCGATCAGCGCCGCGTCCGTGATCTCCTCCCTGTCCACGAGGATCCTACCGTCCTTCAGGTCGAAGGTCACGATGATGGCCAACGGCTTGCCCCCCTCACCGAACCCCAGGACCCTCATGACCACCCGGTCCGAGTATACCTCGTACTCAACGTCCGACACCGAGAGGCCACCCAAATCCTCCCTGTCGATCACCCGGTCACCCTCCTTCAGGACCGCGATGTAATACGGTGGGCCACCCACGACCAGTTTCTCCTCCACCCCGCAGACGTAGTCGCCGACGAGGACGGTCACACTATCGAACCCCGAATTCGCGACCACCGCGGGATCACGCACGCTCTTCGAGACCTGGATCGACTCCCTACCCGCCTCGGTCACCGTGGCCAGCTGAACCTCCACCCGAACGCTACCCGGTCCGACGGTCACCGTGGCCGGCCCGTCGGTACCCACGAACAGGTCCCTGTCCGGTAGGTAGACCAACCGATGGTGCCAATCACTGTAATCCACGATCACGCGCGGGTCGTCCTTCCACTTGGGTAGTACCTCGGACTCGAGGTACTCCTTCAGGAACGCCTTGTCCTCGGACAGACTCCCCCGGATCAGCAGTTCTCCTGAGGCTGGGGCTAGTGCTAGGACTAGTCCTAGGACGAGGTAGGGGAGCAAGCCGGCACCCCTCTCAGGTCGGTAGTGGGATTAGACTGGCCAGTTGTACCGCGAGCGTGACGACCTGGGCTAATATGCTCAGGAAGGTCCCCAGGGTCCCGAGGAGGGTCGGCTGTAGTACCGAGAGACCCGCGAGCGCGAGCCCCACGACCGCTCCAAGGGTCGCGAGGTTCAGCCGGAACCTTCCAACCCGCTCGACAGTACGAGCCTTCTCAAGCTTCCTCTCGTGAGACTTCAACCTCACCCACGCGGAATTCACCATCTTAGCCACATTATACGCAGTCTCCCTAAGACTAGCAGACAACCCGATAACACCCGCCTCCGAGGTTAAAATACCCTTAATCTTACCCTCAAATTCACCCTTATCCATCCTACCATTCAAGAAATCATTACAAGCGTTGATAGCCTCGTCCAACATCCTGTTCAGATCGTTTAAGTCTCTCAGGGCGTAGTACAAGCTGAATCGTGCCATTAGTATACCATTATCGCCATCCAACACGTCAACTACCAACTCCTTATCATCCTTATACTTATTAAGAGTATTCAGGATGTCTTGTACTGTGTTGATGGACCATTCGTACACTGGTACTGACTCGTCCAAATACCTCTTCGACAATTCTACATTACCCTTAATACTCGATAAATCAGCCCCCTTCTTCTCACAATCAGACATTAGTTTAAGCAATTTATCACACTTACCAGACGCTTGCACCACCCCATCTTTAACCTTACCCGCAACCTGCAAACAATCACTAACCAACCCCACTTGCGACGCACCAACAGGGATATTAGACACCAGTAGAACCCCTATAAGAAGCCACATTAACCTCAACCCACCACACCCCCGTCGCGTTTCGCTCTTTGTTCATATCTTCATCATTACAGGTATTCCGAACGTACTCTCAAGCATGAGAGAAAGGATGGTGTAATAAGACATGCTGAGCATAGTACGTATGTCTCCGGTAAGCAGGTCCCGGAAGATCTGAATCACGAGGAGGTGTACCTTTTCGGGCTCGGGGAACCACGACGCGTTGAGGTGATAGTGAACCTCCATGGCTATGGGTAGGGGTAGGACCGTGAGCAGGGCGTGTACGAATACGTAGTTCAACGCGATGTAACGTAGCAGCGAGACGACGTCCTTCCTCCCCCACAACGTCCGGCTCTTCCACAGGCCTTCCAAGAGACCGTACGCCAGACCGGAGACTACTCCCGGCACTCCCAACTCGATCGCCACCAGCCGTTTGAACGGCTCCTCCACGAGCGGGGCCAGGGTGGTCCTCGAGTACCAACGGTCCAGTACGGCACCGAAGGCTCTCTCGGCCGCCCACTCCCACGCCGCCGCGATTACCGGGGCTACGAACAATCCGAACGGTCCGAGCGGTCTGAGTCGCTCTATCGCCGTCTTGAAGATCACCACGGACACCAGCGGGAACAACAGGTCTCGGAACGCTGTCACCGGCAGGATTACCGCCGCATCGTTGTACATCCATCCGGCCGGGTGTCGGCACCTGATCTCGACGCTCAGACCGTTGATCGTCACGTACAGTCCGGCTACGGGACCCAACAACGCGGGAATGAACGCGAGGGGACTGTCGGTGATCTCACGCATGGTGTTGAGGATCTTCAGTGCCGTCGCGAGACGTGAGCCCCGGAGGGGGTCCGGGCACGCCGAACTCGACCCATACGACCTCGGTCCCGTCCGGTGTCCTGACCAGCACGGCGTCCTGAACCTCAGAGACGCGTTTCAACCGGGACCTCAGCTCTCTCAGCGTCGTCTCATCTATCGCACTCTCGCTGAACGTCGCGCTCTTACCGTTGAAGTTCAACGAAACGGTGACCGCGATCCGACGTTCTAAGTCGTAAAACCTGACTTCCGCAACGCCTCTGCGGGCGTCAAACCGGTACTCGTAGTAGTCAGCCGAAGGCGCGCGGAAGAAGTTCGAAGCACTTCTCCAATACTTTTCGTACCGAATCTCCGCCTCGGGAACTACTCTCCCGTCCAGCCTCGCGAAGATCACTCCGATCGGACTCACGAACGCCGCCGTACCGTCGCGCAGGAGCGTCACCGGGGCCGGGGCGCCGAGCCGCAGGAGGACGTTTTCCAGGCAACCGGAGACCACGGCGGGGGTTCGGAGGCCGACGTGGAACTCGCCGAACGACGTTTGGACCCTCAGCTCGTTCCTCTCGAGGAACGTTTGAGGGCGGTTATCGGTGAGGAGGTCAGCACTCGGGATCAAGGTGAGATAGTGAATGGGAAGGTCGTCGGCGACGAGGCGACATCGGTCCAGGTCGTGGGACTTCAGACAGGAGAGCGCTTCGAGGTAGTCGGCCACCGTATTACCTTCAATAACGTCGTCAAGCGCGAATGCTGGACTGAGCGGAATGAGAAACATAATGAGAAACATGAGGAGGGTAAAAATGGGCGATGGGCCTGCGTTCAGGCGCTGATACCCCCTCTTCTTGCCGCTAGCATCAGTATATCATTAGTGCGGCGACAACCACGATCGGTGCTACCGGTATCCACTCCCTCTCGATGTCGTCTATCGTGGTAGCGTTGTCGTCACAATAGTATCCTGAGTGCGCCTCGACGTCGTCGTCGGTAATGACGCGAGGCGCTAGATAGAGTTGCATGTAGCTGTTGCCCGCGTCGCCGGTGGGATCCACGTGCACCCACCTGAAGTCTTGGTTATAGAACGCAACCCAAGCATGTCCTTCGCCCGCCAATAGCCCACCTACGACTTTCGCCGGTATCATCGCCGCCCTCATCAGAGCTACTGCCAGGACAGCGTGCCCAGCACAGTTCCACCCACGCCAGTATTCCTTCAACACCTGCAACGGTGTGAACTCTGTCCAATCCATGTCGCCCGGCGTGCTGTAGTCCCTCGCGGGGATCTTACTAGCCACCCAGTAGGCGATTCTCACCGCGGCCTTGAACAGTTGGGATTCGAGCGTACCCCCGTTCATTGCCTGTACAGCGTTTGCGAAATCCCTCTCGCTGACTTTACCCCACGTCACTTCACCCCAGTAGGGAACATCTTTCGTGGAACAGTCGAGAGTATTTGGCGACTCGGCCACCTGAACTACCTTCAGCGGTGTTGGATCCTCCTTACGCTCCGGAGCTACGTAGACGATGTACTTGACGGCTTTGACCCAGTTGCTCAGCGGCCAGGTGGGTCCGTTCGACGAGTGGAGCCAATCCACGACCTCACTGTTCCTCGTCACGTACTTCTTGATGTAATCTTCTTGATGTAATCAGGTTGGTTGGCGACCCAACCGGCCCATGGGGGTAGGTCGCCACAAGCCGCTCCCGTGATCGCCACTACCAGCGCGGTCGTGAGGAGGACGGTCACCCTCAACGAGTCCATGCGACCGCCCCGGTACCCCGGTGACCTTCTTAAACGTAACGATTTTCTTTTTGAAACCTAACGAGCAAAAACACAACAGATGAAAACGTAACGGATTCCGAGCGGAGCGTAGCGTCGAAGGACCGCGACGGGCTCGGGCCCGGCCTCACTCGAACTTCCTCCGGATCTCCCTGATCCGCTCGATCGTCTCCTCGTCGGCGTCCCAGTAGCCCCGCTCGTGCGCCTCCAGCAACCTGGAGGCGATCTCGCGGACCGCCGCCGGGTTCAGCTCCTCCATGCGCTCCCGGGTCTCCTCGTCGAAGAGGTACTCGCGGGCCACGCCCTCCCAGATCCAGTCCTCCACGGAGTCCGTCGTCGCCGCGAGACCGACCAGGTACTCGACCCGCTTCGCGATCTCCCGGCACCCGTCGTAACCGTGCTTCAGCATGTGGCGCTTCCACTTCTCGTTCAGCAGCCGGGACACCGCCCCCGACCTGACGACGGTCTCCAGGTCGTGGACCTCGGGGTCCCGACCCGAGCACGAGTCGATCACGTACGTCTCGGCGTCCTCAGCGGCCGCGGTCAGCCCGCCGAGGAACTCGTAGTAGTGGTCGAGGTCGATGATGTCGTACGACCGGTGGGACCTCACCTGCGCGGTCGCGTCCTGCCGGCCCGCCACGGCCTCGAAGAGCCCGCGAGCCTCCTCGCCGTGGACCCCCTCTCCGTAGACGTAGCCCATGTCGTTCAGGTACGCGTCGATCAGCTCGGACTCGTCGTCCCAGTCCGAGGACTCGACCTTGGAACGCATGTTGTCGGCGGCGTAGAGGTCGGGCCTGGGCCCGAACACGCGGGACTCGGGCCGCCCGTGCCCCTCCTCCCGCAGCTCCCGGACGTGCTTCCTCACCGGGTTGACGTCCTCGGGCTCGTCGAGCTCCGCCACCTTCCGGACCGCGCGGTCGATCAGCTCCACCACGTTCGGGAACGTGTCCCGGAAGATCCCGCACATCGTCACGACCACGTCCACCCTGGGCCGGTCCAGCTCCTCCGCCGGCACCGGCTCGACGTCGATGACGTTGCCCGCGTCGTCCCGCACCGGCCTGACCCCGAGCAGCTCGAAGATCATCGCCACGGTCTCGCCGCCCGTCTGCATCGTCTCGAAGGCCCAGAGGACGAGCCCCACCGTCTCCGGGTACTCGCCGTGCTCCTCACGGTAGCGCTCCAGGAGCTCCCTCACCGCCTTCCGGGCGCGCTCCTCGGCCTCGGGGGTCGGGATCCGCCTGGGGTTCAGAGCGGTCAGGTTGCGACCGGTGGGTACGACCTCGGGGTTCCGCTCGATCTCCCCTCCCGGGGACGGCTCGAGGTAGTCCCCGCGCAGCGTGCGCAGGAGGGACTCGGTCTCGCGGTCGTAGGACTCGATCAGCCCGTCGACGAGCTCCCTGACGGCGTCCGGGTCGGCGAAGACCTCCGACAGCCGGTCCTCCCCCTCCTCGACGTACTCCCGCACGACCTCGACGGCCTCCTCCCGGTCGGCGTCCAGCAGGTCCCTCGACTCGGCGTAGCTCACGGCCGTCTCGGCGACCAGCTCGGGGTCCGGGTCCGCCCCGACCACGTGGAGCCCGCACGGGATCCGGTCCCTCAGCGCCCGGCGGACCATCGATTCCACCGCGCCCACGTACGCGTCGTCGTCCTCGACCTCGACCCGGATCCCGGCCGCCTTGGCGATCTCGCGGAGCTCCTCGACGTCCTCCCGGCCCTCCCGGACGGCCTCGCAAAGCCGCAGGAGCTCCCGGTAACCCTTCAGCTCCGGGTCGGCGAGCGGCGGGTGCAGGTGCGAGACCATGTACGCGTACGTCCGGTGCTTGGCGATCGCGGCCTCGGACGGGTTGTTCACGTTGTACAGGTACACGTGCGGGATCGGCGTGATGAGGAGATCCGGGAAGCACGCCTCGGAGAGCGCCTTCTCCTTGCCCGGCAGGAACTCCAGGGTCCCGTGCGTACCGAAGTGCAGGACAACGTCCGCGCCCCACTCGCGCCGCAGCCACTCGTAGAAGCAGACGTAGTAGTGCGTGGGCGGCGTGTCCTCGTGGTATGACTCCTCCGACTCGTGGAGGCCCCGCGTCGGCTGGAAGCCCACGAACACGTCGCCCAGGTCGAGCCCGAAGATCGGGAACGCCCCGTCCACGAGCAGGGGGTCCTCCTCCGGTTCACCCCAGGCCTCGAGCACGCGCTCCCGGGACCCCTCCGGGAGCTCCTCGAACCACTCCCGGTACCGGTCGAGCGGGACCTCGTCCGCCGCGGGCACGTCCTCGGGTCGTCGGTGCCGCAAGTCCGGGTTACCCAGCCGCCTGAGCACGTCGTCCGTGACCCGGTCGAGGTCCACCTCGAGGTCCAGCCCGTCCCTCAACAGCTCCAGCACGTTCCGCAGGCTCGAGAACGTGTCCAGGTACGCGGCCTCGCCCACGTTCTCCTCACCCGGCGGGTAGTTGAACAGGACGATCGCCACCCTCCTCGGGCCGCGCCGCCGCAGCTCCAGCCACCTGTACACGAGCTCCGCCGCGCGGTCCACGTTCTCCCGGATCGGCTCCATCGCGTGCAAGGGGACGTCCTCGAAGCGGCCGACCTCCGACTGACAGGCCACTGGCGGTAGGAAGATCGCCGAGTCCAGCTCCGGCAGGGACACGTTGATGAGCAGGCTCAGCGGGTCCATCCCGAACTCGTTCTCCTCCCACTCCTCGCGGTCCAGGTACCAAACCTGCGGGGCCACGAAGTACGGGACGTCCCAGCGCCGGAGCAGCTCGATCCCCCGCTCGACCTCGCCGCCCATCGGGCCGCCGACGATCCTGAAGCAGGTCAGGGCGACCACCGCGTCCGGGCGCTCGTCCCCGAAGAACCGCGTCAGGGTCCCGTAGGCGTCGATCGAGCAGTAGGCCCCCACCGCGCCGACGCCGCGCTCCCGGAGCGCCTCGATGACCGCGTCCACGTGCTCCGTGTTCCCGTTCGTGTAGAAGAACTTGTAGAACGTGACCGGGACGAGCGTCCCGTACTCCTCACGGAGCTCCCGCAGGAAGTCCACGTCGATGAGGCCCTCCTCCGGGTCGTACAGCGCGCGGCCCGGGACCTCTTCGGGCGGGTCGGGCTCCCGCAAGTCCGCGCCCGCGAGCTCCCCGGCCAGGTACAGGAGCATGTTCTCGACGTTGTCCGCGCCGCCGTAGTCCCAGTACCGGAACGCCCGCATCGCGATCTTCAGCTTCTTGAGCGCGCCGAACCAGCCCATCCTTTCCGCGAACTTGGCCCCGCGCTCCAACGCCTCGTCCATCCGGACCCCGGAGAGGTTGTCCTTGCGGCGTTCCATCATCCGCCCGAAGAACCGGAAGAGGCGGCTCTTCTCGAGCCCCAGGCTCTTGAACGAGGCCCGCATGACCTCGAAGCAGGAGTGGACGGCCACGAAGGGCGTCTCCTCCGCGATCGCGTCCAGGTCGACGGCCTCCGCCGTGGCGGAGTCCATCACGTTCAGGACCGCGAAGTCCGCCCTCCGCATCGCCTCCTCGAACTCCTCGGGCCGCTCACGTAGATCCCACATGTAGAACATCTCGACGTCGATCTCACCCTTCAGACGCTCCGCGGCCTTCGCGACGCTGAGCGAGTACGGTTGGTGACCGACCACGACCACGGCCCTGACCACGCGCGGCCCCTGGGCACGCACACGGTAGGCGGTCATAACGTTTTCACACCAGCCCACCGGGAGAGTGAGAAAACGTAACTCCGACCGGGTTGAGGTTGTTCCACCCTGAACCCTCGGCCCGTGCGTCCGGGGTCCGCCCGCCGCGGAACCCGTAACTTTACATTGCGCAACGTGTTATAGGACGGCGGGCGGGGTGACGACCGGGATGACGGCGTCGACCCTGATAACAGAGTCGACCTTCGACGCTCTCTCCGGCCTGGAACCACCACCCGAAGTCGGTATCCTCGTGATCACGGCGGTCATCGCCACCGTCCCGACGGTCGTGGCGATCCGCATCGGCGGGATACTGGGCAGGGTGGTGGCGTACTTCCTGACCGTGGCCCTGACGTTCTCGGCCTTACCGCTGATCTTGCACATCCAACGGGGTCTTGAGCTCGGTCCCCGGGAACTGCTGACGCTCGCCCTGATGATGTCCACGTGCTCGCTCTCGATCCTGAGACTGGCGACGGAGGGGTTGAAGCTCACCCTCGGGAGCGCCGTGGCCGTGGTCAACCTGGCCGGCGGCTTCGCGCTGCTGGTCGTGGCCGTCACGGGAGGTTGGGAATCCCTCGAGCTGGCCCTGAGCTCCCATCACTGGTTCCGGCTCATGGTGGTGCCCGCCATCCTGACGGTGTTGACCTACTGGGTCTACGTGGCCGTCAGGGACGTCCTGGACTGGTTGCGGGGACGTCGCGCCGACCCGCGGGACCTGGAGGCCGCTGAAGCCCTACTCGAGGGGGTACGGGCTTGCGAGAGACGGCTGAGAAGGGTTTCCGAGTAGGGGCCGGGTTCCTGCACCTGGCCTCCCGGATCTCCACGGACCGCAGGGCGCGGGCCAAGGCCGAGGGGTTGACCGCCTTCGGCTCCGCGCTGCAGACGCTCTCCGTCGGGATCGCCGCCGCGCTGGGGACGCGGCTCGGCGACGGGGAGGTCGAGGTCACCAACCGCGCCGTCGAGTCCCTCGGGATCCGACCGCCTTTCGACGAGGAGAAGTACCTCCGGGGTCTGACCTCGGTGCGCGATGACCCGAACCGGGCCTACGAGACCATGTACCGGGCGCTGTGGAGGTGGCCCCGCAAGGTCTTCCGGGAGCTGCACCGGACGCTGGAGGAGGATCAGGCGGCGTTCGCGGGTATCGTGGACTACCTGTGGGAGGAGATCATACGCCAAGCCCGCGAATCGCCAGCCCTGGACGAGTTCGTCCGCGAGGTGGGTAAGGGTTGGAAGGTCACCCGGGAGGCCGCCGAGGCGACCGGACTGGCCGGCTCGATCGCGGGGACGGTAGGCGACCTCCTCCGACGGTCGCTGTCCCGGCTGCACGGTGGATCGGAAGGGGACCGCGATCGGTCCGAACGGCGGGACGAACACCGATCCTGGCGGCTCGGCGACGCCATCAGTCAGTACTCAGGGTCATCCGAGGGGACGTCGCCCCTTTCGAAACGTACCGGGGACGCCCCCCGAGGGCGGGGTGAGGTTGCTCGAGATCCTGGCTTTGACGGTGTTGACGGTGCCGGAAGATCCGGGGAGGTTCCTCGAACACGTCCTCGAGAACCCGAAGGTACTGCTCGCGGCGGGAGGGGGACGGGGAGGGGCCGCCGGGGGCCGTGGAGGTGGCTTCGGAGGTAGGGGCGGTGGTAGAGGTGGCGGAGCCGGTGCGAAACTGTCCCCCCGCGCGGGTGAGATCCTCGAGTCGCGAGGGAAGTTCCTCCGGGAGCTCAGGAGGCCCAGATCGAACCTGAAGTGCTGTCCGTCGCGTCACTCCGAGCGCGAACGCCGGCGACTACTGCGCCTCTACGGGAAGGTCCGGGTGTACTACTCGACCGTACCGCCGACCCTGACGATCGGCGGTATCGTGGCGCTCCTCTCCACCCCCTTCACCGTCTTCCTGCCCCTCAGACGCGCGCTGAACCGGGTGTGGGAGAGGAGGTACGGACCCAGGTTCCGGGGCGGAGATCCACTCTGGTACCTCAGGTACCTCGACGAGGTTCGGAGGTTCAACGAGAGGATCGCGGGGAGGCTCTGGGCGATCTCGGCGCTCAGCCTCCTGACCGTCGTGGCCGAGGGCGAGCTCTCGTACCAGGCCGCCTACGCCTTCGCCGACGCCGTGGTGGAGGGAGGAGAACCCCTGAGCGCCTTCTACGACTGGGCCGTCCTGGGGATGGAGGCACTGCTGGCCGTGTACGTGGCGACGTCCGTCGTGATCGCGCTCCACCTGGTGCGGACGAGGGACCCGAAGCACCGACGGTACTGCCCCATCTTCCGAGCCTGCTTACCCAGACCCTACCGGAGACGGGCTTGGAGGACACTCCGGACACTGACGGTGCCGGTGTCGATCCTGCCGGTGATCACGGGGGCGTGGGCCCTGCGATGGGGTCTGTGGGTCTTGAGCTGAGGCCGGACCTCGACGTCCCCTGCGGAACCGTTATTGATCGCCTAACGTTTCCCGCCGACACGACCGCGATCCCCACTCGGCGGTAGAGGTCGTCCACGAAACCTCGTGGGCGAAACGCCCGGCCGACGATCGTTTCGCCACTACCGGTGAACGGAATTCCCCCGGGATGACTCCGAAACGGATGTGCACGACCGGAACACGCCACGGCACCCGACCGTAACGGTGAGAGCGGTGGCGTCCATGCCGGTGACCACTCGCCCAAAATGAGAAACGTCGTGTTTTCCGGAGGCGCACCCCCGCGGCCCTCCGCCGATCCCGTGCCCCGGGGGATCGACGAGTTGCTGGAGCCCCTGACGCTGACGCTGCTCGCCCTCCCCGGGGACCCGGGGGATGTCCTCGGACCCGTCCTCGAGCACCCCGAGGTGTTCCCCGCCATGGGGAGGAAGGGACACGACGGGGAGCGGTGGACGGGCAGGAGGAAGCGGGTCCAGAGGGTCGACGCCAAGCTCTCCCGGGTCGGTGAGATCCTCTCGGGGAGGTCCCCCGGAACGCGGAAGGGATCCGAGCTCCGGAAGCGCTACCCGGAGCGGAAACGTGAGCGATTGCTGTCCCTATACCGAAGGGTCCGACTCTACTACCGGACCGTGTTCGACGAGCTGGTGCGACTCCTCGTCGCGCTCCTCGTCACGTTCTTCATGGTGTGCCTCGCGGTGAAGGCCGCCGGGGAGGATTCGGTGGCGAACCTCTTCCGCCTCGCCGGGATATCTATTATCGTCGACATCGTCGCGCTGATCGCGTTCTGCGAGATCGTGCTGACGGCGGTGGAGGACTTCGCGGACGCCGTACTCGCGGGCGAGAGCCCGGAGGCCGCCCTCGACGCCTTCTACGGCGGTGCCGTCCTGACCCTCGGTTACTCCCTGATCGCGTACGCGGCGGTCGCGCTTTGGATCGTGCGACGGACATCGAGGGAGCTCGACGTCAGGACGCTGGTTCAGGCCTCGATCCTGATCCTACCGCTCGTCGCGGGGTTCCGGGCGCTAGTGTGGGGGATGTGGGTCACGGGCAGGTACGCGGACGTGGTGCCGCAGCTCTTAGGCTTCACCTCCGTGCTGATCGTCATCTACCTGCTCGTGAGGCTGAACCTGAAACTCTCGAAGGACCGGGCGTCACCGTGACGGCCACGCGATGTCCGGCGTCACGGGGGGCACTCGGGCCTCTTCCATCGACCTAGGCCCGGGAGGGACGGCGGCCGCGCCGATATATTATCGTTCCAAAAACCCATGACCGGCCACGGCGCGACCGCACCGCCGGTGATCGGACGGCGTACGGTACCACCCGGGGTCGGGGGTTCGGCAGGATGGAGCCCCTGACCCTGGTCCTGCTCGTCTTCCCTGGGGATCCGGGTGAGCACCTCGGACACGCCCTTCTGGAGCATCCGGAGATACTGTCCGCGGTGGGAGGAGGACGCGGGGGCGTGGCAGGAGGCAGAGGTGGAGGGGGTAGGGGCGGCGCCGGCGTCAAGCTCTCCCGGGCCGGTAAGGTCCTGAAGTCTCCGAAGAAGTTCTACCGGGTGCTGAAGAGGTTAAAACGTCGGAAGCACCGTCCCGAGCGCGAACGCAGACGGTTGCTACTCCTCTACTGGAAGGTCCGGATCTACGACCGGATCGTGCCAACCGCGCTGATACTCAGCGGCTTCATCTCGTTCTTCGTCGTGCCACCCGTACTGGACTTCCTCTCCGATCGCCTGTTGAGGAAAGCGTGGGAGAGGAAGTACGGCCGCAGGTTCCGTCGTACCCGGGAGTGGCGACATCGGTGCGACTACGAGCTGTCCAGGCTCTGTGACGACGTCACCTACAGGCTCTTCCTGACCTCGTTGCTCGGCTTCCTAGTCGTCGGCGTCGAAGGCATCTTCTCGACGTGGGCCGTCGAGGCCTTCGCCGACGCCGTGCTCAGGGGGGAGGGGTTCCGGGCGGCCCTCGACGCCTTCCGGTGGTACGGTGTCCTGGGGATGGAGTACCTGCTGGCCGCGTACGCCGCGCTGTGCGTCGCGATCGCGGCCTCGGCGGTGGCGAGGACGTGGGAGAGGCGGAGGACGGAACGCCTGAGGGAGGAAGTCCGCCGTCGGCTGGGGCGTCGTCCCGAGAAGTCGGATCCGCCGAGTTGCATTCCCGAGTCCTTCAGGACCTCGGTATCGAGGGTCACCCGCGCGCTCGAGGCGCTGTTGTTGATCCTCCCGCTGGTCACGGGGACGTGGGCCCTGCGATGGGGTCTGTGGGTCCTGAGTTGAGGCCGGAACCCGTGGGGTCGGGGCGCCGGAGGACCGGCCGCCGGCGTCCACGCCCGGCGATCACTTCCCCGGGATGGGGAGAGTTATGTTTCCGAAAGCGTACCGGCATGGCCCTCACCCGCGGCCCTCCTACGGGGGCCGTGTGATTGCTGGAGGCCCTGGTTCTGGCCGCGTTGTCCGTGCCGGGGGACCCGGGAGAGGTCCTCGAGCGGGTCGTCGAGCACCCCGAGGTCCTCCTGGCCAAGGGAGGGGCGGTGGAGGTCGCGGCGGTGGAGGGGGCAGGGGTGGCGCCGGTGCCAAGCTCTCCCGGGCCGGTAAGGTCCTGAGGTCCCCGGGGAAGTTCCTCCGGGCGCTCAAGAAGTTCAAGGTCCGAAAGCGTTACTCGAAGCGGGAACGCAAACGACTGCTGCTCCTCTACTGGAAGGTCCGGCTTTACTACCGGACGGTCGCCGAAGGCGTGCTACTGTACGCCTCCTTCGCGCTCGCGATCGTGATCTTCGCCCTGGACTTCCTGACGGACGACCTGGAGCTGCTCAGGGAAACCTGGTTCGAGAGGAGCCTCTACCTGACCTCCGGCGGCGCCTTTCTCGCTATCTTCGGCGAGATGGTAGTGGCAAACAGGGCCGTTTCGGCGTTCTCGGAGGCCGTGCTCAGAGGCGGGGGCCTCCCGGCGGCGCTCGGCGCCTTCCGGGCGTGGGCGGTCTACGGGATGGGGATGCTGTTAGCGATGTACGTCGCGCTCGTCCCCCTGATTATCGCGCTCACCCGGAAGGAACCCGACGTCAGGACCCTCCCGATGCTGGCGGTCCCGTTGGCCACGGGGATCTGGGCGCTGTGGTGGGGCCTGTGGGTGGTGAGTTGAGGGTGATCCGGTCCCGTGCCGGCGGTCTCCGCACCCGCCCGAAGGTCGAACCCGGGAGTTCGATCCGGCGGTACCCGCGGGGGGTGTCAACGGGGGTGTCGTCGTCCACCGAGGCGGACAACGTTTAGCGCTCCCGCGAGGCCCCCGGTCCCTCACACCGATCGCGGATGGTAACCGCACGGAACGCCCGAGGAGGGGAGTGTCCCGTGCACCACACCGCGTCCGAGATGCTGGCGGTAGGCGCCGCGCTGGGCGTGAGCGGCGGGCTGGCCCCGGGTCCGCTGCAGGCGCTCATCGTGGCGGAGACGCTCGGGAACGGCCTGCGGGCCGGGCTGGCGGTGGCCGTGGTCCCCGTGATCACGGACGGTCCGCTGGTCACGGCCGCGGGGTTGGCGGCCGCGCGGCTCCCCGGCTGGGTCCTCCGGTACCTCGGACTCGCGGGGTCCGCCGTCCTGGCCTACATGGGGCTGTCGCTGATCAGGGAGGCGGACTCGGCCGAACCCGCGCGGTCGGAGGGCGCCGGGTCCTCGCTGCGGCGCGCCGTGGTCGTCAACCTGCTGAACCCACACCCCTACGTGTTCTGGCTCACCGTGGGGAGCTCGATGATGGGTTCGGCACGCTCGCTCCCGGAGATGGTGGCGTTCCCCGTGGGCTTCTTCCTCGGGATCGTGAGCACCCAGGCCGGGATAGCGGTGGCCGTTCACCGCGCGCTCTCGCTGACGCCCGCCGAGCGGGTGGGCGGGGCGAGGCGGTTGTCCGGGGTCCTGCTACTCGGGGCGGCCGCCTACCTGGCCTACGTCTCGCTGCGTGACATGCCCTCCTGAGCGATGACGCTCGCCCTCTACCCCCGGCGGCTCCCGTCCGGCCTCGAGCTGTACTCGATCGGACCTCATTCGACGCGGCACCGACCGTGTGAGGGGAACGCGCCGGTCCACTCCACTCAACGCGAACCCGACATTCCGCCGGACCGTAGGTAGGGCTCCGCCCGGCTCGGAGACGGCACCTTCTCCGTGCAGATGACCGTCTTCGGGTTCCCGCTCACCTACTCGCTGGGAGGGTCCTGCCTGATCTCATTCTGGGTCTCCATGATCCGTGTCAGCGACTGGCTCGAACGGCCCTCCAGCTGTCCGTACGAACCCACCCGTTCTCCGAGGACGGAGTGAGGTCGCTCAAGCACACGGTCGAGAGCGTACACCCTCCGAGATCGGGTCGGTGGTATCACGAGGGCGGACGTTGATTCGCGCAGACCGTCCAACGACACCTGGTACGTCGGTTCCCGCCGTCGCAACCGCAGCCGTACGAAACCCCGACGGAGTCCACGGAAACATCCGGTAAAAGGAGATCGTCTGCTCGGTCGTCGCGCCGGCGTGTGAACGCGCTCGGACCGCGACGGGGCGCACACCGACCGCCCGAGGATCCGTGAGGCACCCCGGAGCGTCATCGACGACGCTGTCGGCGCCTCCCTGTGAAGCCAGTACCGTGCGAGTTAGCGTCCACCGTCGGCGGTCACCTCTCCGAAACGGTAAGGGTTACGTCCTCGAAAACGCACCTGCGCGGCCCTCCGCCGATCCCCCGGCGACTGGGGGGTCGATGAGGTTGTGGGAATCCCTGGTCCTGGCGATGCTGTCCGTACCGGAGGATCCGGGCGAGTGGCTCGGGCCCGTCCTCGGGCATCCCGAGGTCCTCCTGGCCAAGGTAGGGAGGGGCGGCGGAAGAGTGGGGATCAAGTTCCCCCGGATCGGCAGGACTTCGAAGTCAGAGAGGCTCCCCCGGGTGAAGATCAAGAACTGGGGATACTACCCGGAGCGGGAGCGTGAAGAGCGCGAACGGCGGGAGCGCGAATTACTGTCGCTCGTATACTGGAAGGTCTGGCTTTACCACAGGATGGTCCCTCCGTACCTCATGAAGGCTTTCGTGGTACTTCTCCTCGGGGGGCTCGGACTCGTCGCACTGTACTGTCTGGGCGTTTTGAAGAGGACCTGGAGGTACGCGCTTCTAACGTCCGTTCTCGCCGCCGTCTCGGTGTCCTACCCGAGGCGGTGATGACGAATTACGCCGTCGAGGACTTCTCGAACGCCATGCTCGCGGGCGGGGGCCTACAGGACTGTCTCCACGCCTTTAAGGTATGGGGAGTTTACGGCCTCTGGACCCTGCTGGCGGCGTACGTGATGCTCGTGCTCGCGGCGGTCGTGCTGGCCCGGAACGCCCTTCGGGATGTCCCCGTACCCGTCCTGGCCCTGTCGCTGGCGATACTGGCGGTCCCGCTGGTCACCGGGATCTGGGCCCTAGACTGGGGTCTGTGGGTGACGATGAGCTGAGCCCGCCACTCCGACACCGGCCGAGGCCGGACGGTGGAGTGGTACTGGCCTCCCACGGTTCTCCTTTCCCCGGAACGAGCGGGTGATGACCCAGCGTCCCCCACCGCTCCGACCCCGTGAGGGGGAGGCTCTCCGACGGCACCGCGTGGGGTCCCATCGACGAGCCGATCGGGAGGATGAAAGGGATCAGCACCGGGGTTACTCCTCATCCGGCTCGGGCGTCCGCCACCCTCATCACCCGACGTCGCCCGGGGTCGGCCGCGTCGCGCCTGTGGGCTCTCCCTTACCGAGTTCGGCGCACCGCGGGACCTGATCCCGAATGTATCTGTATCGGAAAAACGTTTCCGCGTCTCCCATCACGCGCGGACGTCGGCAGTGCATGAGCTAGCCGAATTCGCCGTCAAGACGTGGGCGTCCGACGGTTCTCACGGCTAGGGATCGCGGCGTGGGAGATCACGCTACCGTCGGGTACGGAACGCCGACATCACGACGGGGGTTGACGGAACAAGGGTCGACGATGTTCCCCCATCCACTCATGCGGCCGCTCTCGGCCGGGAACTATGCTTTAGAAAACTTCACTCTCAAAAGCTTCCCGGTGATCACGAGAAGGCGATCCACTCGGGGCTGTTTCAGGTTCGTAGTCGTCGCCGATCGTCGGGTTCTACCCCCATCAATTCCACGGCACGCCCGGATCACTCAACGAAAAATATAAAGTACCAGACGTGAATGTCTGGCGTCAGGACACGGGTCGATGCATCGTATCCACTGACGCATCGGCGAGATCCTCGCACAGCACCGATCGTCCCGACGTACTCCGCAGGCTTCCAT
Source organism: Methanopyrus kandleri AV19 (assembly GCF_000007185.1). Lineage (GTDB taxonomy): Archaea > JAADCQ01 > Methanopyri > Methanopyrales > Methanopyraceae > Methanopyrus > Methanopyrus kandleri. Next base: position 1,384,009 of record NC_003551.1, read on the forward strand.
CGGTGTCGTGCGTGAAGGACCGGAACGCCCGATGGATCCGGGGGTCGCCCGAACGGTGCGACTCCCGGTGGTCCTCACACCTTCGGTGCTCGGAATTCTGCTACTACTGTCGATCCACGTCGCACGCCCGGTAAACCCGAGCTCGCATTACGCCCTTGACGACTTCCTGAAAGTCGAGTTCGACGGCATGCGGGACGGGATCGTCCTCAAGTTCCCGGTCGCCTTGGACGGCGAGGTCGTGTACGGCTCATCCGCACCGGGCAGGTACCCATACCCGGTGTACCGGTACCGGGACCCTCTGGAGGGCGGGATCGCGAACGTCTGGATCGAGGGTCTACCGTACATCGGCCGGTCCGGGGTTCACACTTTCATCTTCAAGGTTATCAACACGGAAGGCCGCCCGATCTTCTACGGCGAGGTTCAGGTCCGACGGGACCCGAGGACCGGTCGGTTCCAGGTTCTGCGCGGTTCGGTGATCTGCGGCCCGTTCGTGTACTGTCCACGCCCCGACGGATGCGTGATCCGCTACCGGACGCTAGAACCCGTGAGAACGGAGCTCGTCGTCCGGAGACCGGATGGAGGAATCGTGACTCGGCTGGAGGACGGGAAACCCCGGACCGTGCACGAGTTCCGAGTGACGGGCCTCCGCCCGGACACCGAGTACGAGCTGATCGTGCGGTGGAACGGGTTCGAGCTGGCGAAGCGGGAGTTCAGGACCGCGGTACCGGACGGAGCCGCGGGTTTCACGTTCGCGTTCGCGAGCGACTCGAGGTGCAGACACCTCAAGGAGTCCGCCGGCGGTGGCGACGCCGACGCGTACGGTTGCAACGTGGAGGCGCTCCGGTCGATCATGATGTTTGCCGCGCGGCACGGGGCGCGGTTCCTGGTCTTTCCGGGTGACCTGATCTACGGACACGCGACCCCGGAGGACGCTCGGCTCCAGTACTGGAACTGGAAGCAGGCCGTCGCCCCGTGGGAACCCTCGGTGCCCGTGTACGTCGGCTACGGTAATCACGAGGCGGCCGTGGTCGGATCCGGAGGTCGATGCTCGGGCGAGGAGGTCTTTTCCCGGGAGTTCGTGACTCCCGCCGAGTTAGGCCGGGGTCCCGCGGGCGTCTCGGAGGGTAGGGGATTGCCGCCTTACGGGGACACGGTATACTGGTTCGAGTACGGCTGCGTGGCCGTGGTCGTCTTGAACAACTGCTACTCGGGAATGCTCCGGGACTGGACGGGTCCCGGCGAGTGCCCGTACCTGGGGTACGTGATGGATCGACAGTTGAGGTGGCTCGAAGAGACCCTCGACAGGCTCGATCGGGATCCGACCGTCCGGTACGTGTTCGTGGCGGCACACTTACCCCCGTACCGGTTAACCGAGCCACAGGAGCTGAGCAACAGGCTCCGTCCCGTCGTCAACGGACGACCCGTCGGCGAGGGCTACGTCGACAGGTTGAACCGTCTCCTCGAGGTCCTCATGAGGCATCGTAAGGTCGTGGCGTTGCTCTGCGGGCACGACCACTGCTACGCGCGGTACCTCATCGACAGGAACTTCCCCATGTACCCGAAGGGCTGGCGGGGTCGGGACATCCGACGCGAGCCCTGGTTCAGGCCGCTCTGGGTCATCATCGACGGGAACGCGGGCGCGCCCATGTTCACCCTCGCGGACAGCCCGTGGAAGGACCGCGTCCGGGTCTTCACCACGCGCTCGGCCGTGGTCGTCCTCTTCCACGTGCGGTTCGACCGGATCGTCGTCGAGGCCTACGATGCCACCACCGGGGAGCGCGTCGACCGGTTCGAGATCCCCGCGCCGGGCTAACCGTCTGAAGCGCTCTCACCCACGTACTCTTCCCTGCTCCGCGCAAACGCCCGCGATCGGACACTCCTCACACTCCGGCTCCGGACGGCAGCACCTCCGTCCCAGTTCCACAGTACCCAGCGCGAGGTCCCTGGGATCCCGGGCGGCTCTCACCCACTCCGCGCCGACATCTCCCACGGGACGCCCAGTCGACCGTCTCACCACGCGACGCACGTTCGCGTCCACGGGCAGGACCCGCTCCCGGTACACGACCGCCCGCACCAGGTCCGCGGTGTACGGGCCCACCCCGGGCACCGAGAGCAGATCCTCGCCCGAGGGTTCCGGGTCTTCCGACAGCAGCCTGGCCAGCCCCAGGACGGCCTTCAGCCTCCGTTCCACCAGACCGATCCGCGCGAGCGACTCCTTCAGCTCGTCCTCCGGGGCCTTCAGGAGGTCCGAGGGTTCCGGGTACCGGCGCAGCAGTTCCCTGAGCACCGGCTCGGCTAGCTCCCTCCGGGTACGTTGATGTAACACACCCGCGAGCGCGACCGAGTAGACGTCTTCCCTATCGCCCCAGGCCGGTTCGTACTCCCCGCGCTCCTCCATCCCCCGGAGCCACCGCTCGACGATTCTCGGCGCCTCCAAGAGCGTCGCCACCCGGAACGGTTTTCCGTGCCCAGACCCGGATGAGGGTTCCGGGATGACGAGGCAGGGGATCGCCGAACCGGTGAGGACACCCAGGGGCACCGACCCACCGTTCATTCGGAAACATATTAGTTTTAGAGAAATCGGAGGTCATAGGGCCCGGAGACCTGGAGGCTCGTTCCTAGAGGCCGCCAAGAACGCGATCCGCGCCGCCGGCGACCCCCCGAGGGTATAACGGCGTGATCGTGTTCAACCGCGTGGCCCGGTACGAAATCGTGAGCACGGACAGACCGTCAAGCCGCTCCGACGTGAGCTCGGGAACGTGTCTACCGTGGGGTAACCGCTGCGGGGAAATCGACGGCACGGAAAGCGGTACGCCCTTACCCCCAACCGGACCGCCTCCCTCTTCGCGATCGGCAACGAGCTGATCGGTAGGTGGTCGGGACGACCCTCCGTGTGCGTCGTCGACGACGCATGGAGTCCCGTCGCCGGAAGGGAATATCCCCAGTCTCACCCAGACCCGAATGGACGCGACTCCGACGTTCCGGTCCCCATTGTGGTCTACTTTCCCGTCACGATACCCCCCGAGCCCCGGACTTCAGGCCGTACCGGTCCGAGACCTCGGCGAGGGTCTCCTCGAGGACCTCCGGGCCCAGGTGCCCGGTGCGCCGAGCCCCCGAGGTTGCAGTGGGGGAGTGGTCACGTCCACGGCCACGGCGCGGAACCTATCCCGAAACGACCCCGTGGAACCACTTCGACGATATCATCAAGTTAATAACCGACGCTAGCGGGGCGGTGGCCCCTCCGAGACCCCCGGGGGGGGGCGTCGGGGAGGTGAGGGACGTCACGGTGATCGTCCTGGCCGCTCTGATCGCCGTCTTTCCAGTGATCGTCCATCCGATGCTGCCTCGGGACTCCCCCGCGCACGTATTCGGGCCCAGGTACGCCTGGTAGATCCTGACAGGACGAGCTTCTCCGGATCTCTGCCATTTACTGGTACACGGGGTTCCCTTACACCACCTTTTACTGCTTCCTCCCTTACTACCTAGCGGCACCGCTCACCACGCTGCTAGGCCCGTTGTACACCTTCGTGGTAGAGCTCTCGATCGCGACCGTCCTGTTCATCTCGAGTGTGTACCTGCTGGCCAAGAGCGTAGGATTCGATCGGGATAGGGCGATCGCGGCCTCCGTCCTCGCGGCTTCCGGGATGCTTCCGCAGTGGGAGTGGGGCGGCACCTACCCGATGACGCTGTCGTTCGGCTTCGGTCTGCTGGCCCTGGCGATGCGAGACCGTCGGATCCTGGCCCCGATCCTCCTAACCCTCTCACTCTACTCTCATCCCTTGGGCGGCACCTTCTCCTCGCTCGTCTCGTGATGCTACTTTGGGGCGCGTTCGAGAGGAGACCCGGATACGCAGTCTCGGTGGGCGTGGCTTGGGCTCTCGCCCTACCGCACTACGCCTTCTTCCTACCGTACGCCCGCTGGCTTTCCACGCTCATCGACTCGCCGGCTCCCGACGAGCTGTTTCGGATGCTGCTCCTGCCCTTCCCCGACTTAGTCTCGCCCGGCGCCTTCCTGCTGGCGCTCGCGGGATTGGGCCTGTGGAGGGCCCGCCGCGAGCCCTGGGCCCGGGTCACCGGGGTCTGCTGGGCGCTGGCGTGGGGGATGGTCGCGGCCTACGCGCTAGGTCTGACCCGGCACCTACCCTTCGGCCGGAACCTCCTCCTGGACCGGTTCACGTGCGTCCTAATCACCCCGCTCCTTGCGCTCCCGGCCGCGTACATGCTCCGAGATCGAGCCCGACACGTCCGGATAGCGTCGAAGGTGCTGCTGGTACTCTCCATCTCGTCCGCGGCGCTGCCGTTATCTGACTCGTTATCCTGTGAACTACCGACGGTGCCGGGCTCGGCCGACGTCGTAGCTTGGGTGAAGGAGCATCGGTCCCATGACCCGATAGTCAGGGTGGAGTTCCTCCTCGCGACGAAGAGGTACGGGAAGCCCCACAACGCCCTGTGGGTGGGCCCGCGTGTGAAGGGGTTCTTCGCCCAGGGAGATCCGTACTTCCACGCGCTGACGGAGCGGATGGAGTGGGAAGGATTCTGGTGGTACGATCCCGAGTTCGTGCGGACGGTCTGCCGACTGTGTAACATAGAGTATCTGGTCGTGTCGTCATTCCCTACCGTGAAGTCGGGTATGGCGGCGGGTTTGACACCCGTGTACAAGTCCAAGTGGATACGGGTGTTGGAGAACCGGAGGATCGCGGGCGCGGAGGCGGTGGACCCGATCGGCGTCTACGATCCGAGGTCGGTCCGCGAGGTCGTGAAGGAGTACACGACCGCGCTGAACCTCGTCCCGAAGAGGGGTTACCGGTACATCTTCGCGGTCGTCGAGGACCCGCGGGAACTCTCCGCGTTCCGGAAGGTCCTGATCCGACCCGAATCACCGGAAGACGTCCGACTGGCGGTGCGGTTGGCCCGCGAGGGCAAGCGGGTGTTACTGGTACTACCCGCCGGGGACGACCGGATCGCCCGCGAGGTCTCCCGGGAACTGGGCGTGCACCCGAAACCCGCGGAACTCCGACTACGGCCCAGGTACCCCAAACCGATCCTACCACGATCGCTGCGCACGACGCTGATCCTGAAGGGGCCGAAGCGATCCGAGAAGGTGCCCCCCGGCTACCAGGTGGGCGGTGGGTGGTTCAGGGACGTGCGCGTGGGTCGGGGGACGGTCCGCGTCGTGGGCGTGGACCTGCCCGTCGTGGCGATACGCCTGCATCCGACGTACGTCAACGTCGGGAAGGATTTAGGCAAGATCCCGCCGCTGCCGGGTCCGCATGAACGACGTCTGTACTCCCGGATACTGGACGGGTTCGGGTCGGGACTCCACCCGATTCCCTGTCGGTTCGATCCCCGCTCCGCCCGCGTCGAGGTGATCCCTTCGGGATACCAGTGGGCTCTGGTCAAGGTGAAGCACTTCCCCGCGTGGCACGCCAGCGGCGGGAGGATCCTCGTGGGTCCGGGCGGGACGATGATCGTCCGAACGCACTCCGAACGGGTGATCCTGTACTTCGCCTACCCGACCCGACTGTACGCGCTGGGCGCGGTAGGGTTCGCACTGGGCGCGCTGGCTCTGGCGCTTCGGGCACGGCCGGATGCCGTCCTGTCCGTAATACCGGGACAGCGTCCAGAGTCCGATTAACACAACGGAGGATCGTGGTGGAGCAGAAGCCGGGGCGTCGCGGTCCGTCGGACGACGTCGGAAGGTTCCGGCCGGCCTACTGGAGTCTCCAACCTCCGGAATAGCTCTTCGAGGTAAAGATCCACGGCGATGGAGTCTGGACCGTGGATCGCCTCTCGGCCCGTTCTCCTGGAGTCGACGGCTCACGTGATCCTCTTCGGACGGAACCCCGGTAGTTCTGCGTTACTCCGGGTCGAGCCGCGAGCACACTTTAAACGGGTGGACCGGTCCCCGCCGGGGGCCGTCGAGTTGGCCGAGCGCCCAGAGGAGCGCCAATGGAAGGAGTGGGAGGAAGCGGGCCTCTTCGAGGCGGATCCGGACGACCGCGAGTCGGTCTACATCACGGTCGCGTACCCGTACCCGTCGGGTTCGATGCACGTGGGTCACGCGCGGACGTACCTGGTTCCGGACATCTACGCGCGGTTCAAGCGGATGCAGGGCTACAACGTCCTGTTCCCGATGGCCTTCCACGTGACGGGTACGCCCGTGGTAGGGATCGCGGAGCGGATCAAGGAGGGCGACGAGGACACGATCCGGCTCTACCGCGACCTCTACGGGGTCCCCGAGGAGGAGCTGGAGAAGTTCACGGAGCCGGAGGCGATCGTGGAGTACTTCGCGCGCGAGTACGAGGAGAACATGAAGCGCATGGGTTACTCGATCGACTGGCGCCGGAAGTTCACAACGGTCGACCCCGAGTACCGCTCGTTCATCACCTGGCAGTACCTGAGGCTCCGGGAGAAAGGCCTCGTCGACAAGGGCGAGCATCCCGTCCGGTACTGCCCGCACTGCGAGAACCCTGTGGGCGACCACGACCTCCTGGAGGGCGAGGACGCGACCATCGAGGAGCTGACCCTCGTGAAGTTCCCGGTCGAGGGCGACGACCTGATCCTCGTGGCGGCCACGTTCCGACCGGAGACGCTGTACGGAGCGACGAACGTATGGGTGAAACCGGACGAGGAGTACCTGGTCGTGGAGGTGGACGGCGAGCGGTGGGTGGTCTCGGAGGAAGCCTACCGGAACCTGAGGCACCAGAAGGACGGCGTGGAGAAGGTGGACACGGTGCGGGGCGAGGAGCTGATCGGCGAGAGCGTCGTGAACCCGGTCACGGGCGAGGCGCTACCGGTCCTACCGGCGGAGTTCATCGACCCGAAGTTCGGAACCGGCGTGGTCTACTCGGTGCCCGCGCACGCCCCGGCGGACGCGGCCGCGCTCGAGGACCTGAAGAAGGACCCGTCGGTCCTCGAGGAGTACGGCGTGGACCCGTCGGTCGTGGAGGAGCTCGAGCCGGTGCAGGTCATCGAGGTGGAGGGCTACGGGGAGTTCCCGGCCTACGACGCGCTGGAGGAGCACGGGATCGAGTCACAGACGGACCCGGAGCTCGAGAAGGCGACGCAGGAGGTCTACCGGGCGGAGCTGCACAAGGGTGTGATGGTAGTCGACGAGTTCGAGGGCACGCCGGTGCGGGAGGCGCGGGAGGAGATCAAGTCGCGCCTGATCGAGTCGGGCGACGCGGACGTCATGTACGACTTCTCGGAGAAGCCCGTGATCTGCCGGTGCGGTACCGAGTGCGTGGTCAGGATCCTGAAGGACCAGTGGTTCCTGAGGTACTCGGACGGGGAGTGGAAGGAGCGGGCGGAGGAGCTGCTCGGGCGCATGGAGATCGTCCCGGAGGAGGTGCGCGCGAACTTCGAGGATACTATCGAGTGGCTGGACGACTGGGCGTGCGCGCGTAGGGTCGGCCTGGGCACCCCGCTGCCCTGGGACCCGGACTGGATCGTCGAGCCGCTGAGCGACTCGACGGTGTACATGGCGTACTACACGATCGCGCACCGGCTGAAGGGCAAGGGCGAGCTCCCGCCCGAGGTGTTCGACTACGTCTTCCTGGGCGAGGGTGACCCGGAGGAGATCGCCGAGAAGGCCGGGCTGGACGTCGAGGAGCTCGAGGCGATGCGCGAGGAGTTCGAGTACTGGTACCCGCTGAACTGGCGGCTCTCGGCGAAGGACCTGGTCACGAATCACCTGACGTTCTTCATCTTCCACCACGCGGCGCTGTTCCCGGAGGACAAGTGGCCGAAGGGTATCGTCGTGTTCGGCATGGGTCTCCTCGAGGGTCAGAAGATGAGCTCGTCCAAGGGTAACGTGGTCCTCCTGTCCGAGGCGCTCGACGAGTACGGTCCGGACGTGGTGCGGCTGTTCCTCGCGACCTCGGCGGAACCCTGGCAGGACTTCGACTGGAGGGACGAGTACGTCCGAGGCGTTCAGCGGCATCTGGAGCGGTTCGAGACCCTGATCCGGGACCACGCCGACGAGTCGGTGGAGGATAAGGACGCCGTGGACCGGTGGTTCCTGCACGAGTTCCGTGAGGTCGTCGAGGAGACCACGGAGGCCCTCGAGGGGTTCCAGATCCGGCGGGCGTACAACCGGGCGTTCTACGGCGTCATGAAGCTGCTCCGCGAGTACGAGGCCATGAAGGGACACGTGAAGATACTGGGCGAGATCGCCGAGGACTGGCTGAAGCTGCTCCACCCGGTGATCCCGTTCGCGACCGACCGGCTGTGGCGAGAGGTGCTGGGCGAGGACTCGTTCCTGCTGGAGGAGGAGTGGCCCGATCCGTCGGAGTACCCGGAGGAGCCTGAGCTCTCCGTGGCCAAGGAGGTCCTGGACCGGCTGATCGAGGACGTCCGCGACGTGGAGAAGGTGATCGGTGCCGAACCCGGGTACACGCTGCACGTGTACCTGGCGCCGGAGTGGCAGTGGCGGGCGCTGGAGTTGATCCTGAAGGACAAGGAGTTCGGGGAAGTCATGTCGGAGCTGATGAAGGACGAGGGGCTCAGGGAGAAGGGCGACGAGGTGGCGAAGATCGTGCAGGAGCTGACGAAGGAGGATCTGCCGGAGGACGTCGACGTGGACGCACTCAGGGAGGCCCTGACAGAGTTCCTGGAGGCCGCAGGGCGGGCCCTCACGGACAAGACGGGCGCCTCGGAGGTGGTGATCCACACGGACCCGGAGGAAGCTCCGGGACCGGAGGACAGGAAGGCGGGAGCCCGGCCGCTCAGGCCGGGCATCTGGCTGGAGGAGTAAACTTCAGTGCTTCTTGTACAGATCCACCCACGCCCTCATTCTCACCGTCCTCCAGCCTCGCTCGCCCACTAGCTCGATGACGGCTTCCCGTGTCGCCTCGCCCGGTAGCACGACGAACCGCTCGACCGGTTCTCCTTCGGGCTCCTCTACGCCGTCGACGAACGGTTCCATGTTCGAGTACGACGCCTCGATCGCCTCCTCGTCGAGCGTCTCCAGCAGCCCGCCGATCCCGCCAGCCTCGATCAGCGCGGCGAGCGTCGCGAGGGTCATCATGGCCTGGCGGTCGATCATCTCCTGCGGTGCGCCGAGCGCCTTCACCGCGCAGAACTCCTTCAGCGCCTCGATCACGCGCTTCAATAGGACGACGCTGAGGTCGCCGACCACCGATACCAGCTCCACGTGCGGGAGCTCGAAGACCTCCTTGCCCGTGGAGGACAATACCTCCTCGACGAGCTCCGCCTGCTCCTCCGTGGCGAGGACGGTGCCGTTGCCCGTACCCCGGGCGGTGATGTAGGCCCGGTGGTTCTCGGTGCCCGGGATGCCCGCTGGGTGTGCGGGCATCACGCCGACGGCTTCGGGCACCTCCAGTCCGGCCTCGTACAGGCTCTCGTGAATCTCGAAAGCGGAAGACGTACAGGTGGGACAAACGACGGCCCCTTCTTCCAGATGCGAGGCTATCTCGCGGATGATGCCACCGGTGGCGCCGAACGGTGTGAACAGGACGACCATCTCGGCCCCTTCGACGGCCTGGGCGTCGTCCTCGGTCAACTCAACACCGGCGTCGGCGACCCGGTCCACGTGCTCGGGGTCCTGCTCGCTCAGGTTCGGGTCCGCGAGTACGACGTCGTGGCCCGCCTCGGCGAACTCGATCGCCATGGCTGCACCGCCGAAGGGTGGCTCCCCACCCAGCTTCTCGGCGGCGCCGATCCTCTCGTACAGGCGCTGGTTGCCGAAGCCGAGGACGGCCACGGTGGCCAAGTGCTACCCCCTTATCACGACCGCAGGGATAGCATGATAAATGCCACGGTTTGGAAACGTCAGCCGTCAAAATTGGGGTCGGGTCACAGGCGGTCCCGCACGAGCTCGGAGAGCGGGTCGCCACGCATGAACTCGGCCAGGGCCTTACCCAGCTCCGGGTCCCGATCGGCCAGCTCGGCCAGCTCCTCGGCGGAGAGCAGCCTCACCTCACCCTCGGAAGACCGCGCTAGGTCCTTCCCGAAACCGTGGGACAGGAGCGTCTGGCGGTCGGCGCCCTCCAGACGCCCCAGGAGGTCCTCAGGACGTACGAACTTGCGCTCGGCCCGAGTCGCCAGCTTTCCGTCCTCCTCCACCCAGAACCTCCCGTGGGCGCGGACGAACCCGCGGACCCTGTCCTCCCGGACCCAACCCGACGGGCCCACGCGCCACTCGAGCTCGGGCAGTTTTCCGTGCTCGAACTCCAACAGGACGTACCCATGCTCCTCCTCGGAGTCTCGCATGACGTGCCACCGACGCACCTCGAACCCCTCGTTCTCCAGCACCCTGCTGAGGCTCCTAGCCGTCTTCTCCAGCTGCGGCCAGTAGATGTCCTCCACCTCATCCGGCAGCCGAACCTCGATCGCGACGACGTGGGTGGGGTTCCTCTCGAACCAATCCCTGACCTTCTCTCCACTCACGGGTTCGGGCTTCCTCCCCCGGAAGAACTCGGGCGACGGATCCCCTAGGAACGCCCTGGCCGCCAGGATGAAGCGGGTGAGCTGGCGCCTTGAGAGGGCCGCCGCCACGTTGCGCTCGGGATCCACGGGGTCTAGGACGATCAGCGCTGGGTCCTGATCCTCGAACGTCTCCCTTACCTCGTCGTAGTCTTCGTAAACTTCACCCACGAACCCCTCGAGGTCGATGACGAAGCCGGGCCTCCAGGTCCTCACGGCCTCCCGGAGTACCTCCTCGAAGGACCCGTAGTGGATCGCGAGAAGCTCGCAGAGGTAGCCGGAGAACCCCTTCACGCGGACCTCCGCACCGTACGCGTCGATCGCCTTGACGAAAGCTTTGAGCAGCCTCGCCTCGACAGTGTCCTCCAGGTGCTCCTCGACGTAGCGGTTGTGGTGCGGCGTGCGATCGACCGGGGTGATAACTTCGCCCGGTTCGGTATCGTAGCAGGGTACGACGTCGACCTCGAAGGTCCGACCCCGGTGCTCGACCTCGCCCCCGATGTAAGGGTGATGCGCGTACTCCTCCCGGGCCTCCCCGCCGAGCGCCTCGATGGCTTCGCGTCCTACCTCCAGCGTGACCTCCACGATTTCGTCCAGGTCGCGGTCCTTCGGGAACACGCAGAACACGTCGACGTCCGAGGCGCCCGGCAGCCAGGTGTCCCTGGCTACCGAGCCGATGAGCTCGACCTCGGCGTCGGGGTCGCGCTCCTTCAGCCTGTCCCTAACCTCGCTCAGGATCCTACGTGCGAAGCCTTCCACCAGCTCGCGCTCCTCGGGGTCCGGCGTGACCTCTCGTCTGATCTCGTCGAGGACCTCTTCGAGGCTCACCGAACCCGCCCCGCCGGGCTACTGGAGCGATTATCGTGAAGGAGCGAACGTGGGCACCGATCGTCCAGTGCCGGGCTTATGAGGGTTAAGTCCCGATCCCCCGAATCCCGATCTCCTCGGGGCGTGACGCCCGGAACGACGCCGCGCCGGGCACATCGGTTCAGATCTCGACCTCCTCGACCGTGTGGTACTCAGGACCCTGAGGCCTGAGGATGCTCTTCTTGAGCCGGATCCGGTCGACCTCCACCTCACCGACCTCCACGTTCGAGAGCTCGCGGATGGCCTCGATCAGCCGGCCCTTGTTGCGCCCGCTCCGGACCCTGGCCACGGTCACGTGGGGCACGAAGTCCTTCCGCTCCCGCCGGAACCCCATCCGACCGAGCTCCTGCTCGAGCACCGCGGCCATGGCCTTGGTCTCGTCAGACCCCTCCTGCACGCCGATCCACACCACGCGCACGTAGTTGGGGTTCGGGAACACCCCGATCCCCTTCAGCCGCATCGTGAAGGGCTCGACAGTCTCGGCGGCCTTCTCCATCGCGTTGACCACATCGGTGACGCGCGACTCGGGGATGTCACCCAGGAACTTGAGCGTGAGGTGCACGTTCTCCGGCTCCACCAGCTTCAGGTCGGCTCCCGAGGCCTTCAACCGCTCCTGCACCTCGACGATCCGGTTCACGACCTCCTCGTCCTCTATATCGATCGAGATGAACGCCCTGAACCGCGACACGCGTCCCACCCCCGGCGAAGTTAATTACGGGTTCGTAAAAGGCAGTTCTCACGGAGGAGGCGACCGGGGGGCTTAGCATCCCCGCCGAACCCCGTGATCCGGTCCCGGACGCCAAGCTCGTCGAGTTAAAACCGTTGGGCTACCCCGTACGGGAGCCGGGGATGGGTAAGGAGGTAGTCGTGGACTCGCTGGAAGCTTTCAACGCGTACGCTCGTGAGCAGTGGTTAGGCGAGGTCGTGCGGGAGGGTACGATACTCTTCGACACCGGCGTCGTTCACAGCTACGCCTTCAAGGTCGTGCGCGTCGTGCCCTCCGGGATGGGCCGGATAACGTCCTCCACCAGGTTCGTCCTCCGCACCCGGTTCGAAGAGGACCGCATGGAGATACCGAACTTAACGCTCGACGACGTGGTGGGGCACGAGGAGGCCAAACGCGCGTGCTCGCTCCTCGTCGAGTACCTCAAGAACCCGGAGGAGTTCCGGGACTGGGCCCCGAAGACGGTCCTCTTCTACGGGCCCACGGGCACGGGTAAGACCCATACGGCGAGGGCCGTGGCTGGGGAGGCGAAGGTTCCGCTCCTCCACATGAACGCGGCCGAAATCCTCGGCAAGTACGTGGGTGAGGCCAGCGAGAGGATCCGGAGGGCCTTCACGCGGGCCCGTAAGGCGGCACCCTGCGTGTTCTTCCTCGACGAGATCGACGCGTTGGCGCTCGACCGACGGTACCAGGAGCTCCGGGGGGACGTGGTGGAGAGTGTGAACGCGCTGCTCACGAACCTCGACCGGCTCAAGAACGAGGGCGAGGGTGTCGTGTTCATCGCGGCCACCAACCAGCCCGACATATTGGATCCCGCGGTGAGGAACCGGTTCGAGTACGAGATCGAGTTCACACTACCGAATAAGCGCGAGCGCGAGGAGCTGGTCCGATACTACGCGAAGAAGCTACCTATGCCGCTCGACGTCGATCCGAGGTACATCGCGGCCCGTACGGGTGGGATGTCACACAGGGAGATCAAGGAGAGGGTGCTCAAACGCGCACTCCTCGAGGCGTTACGTGAGGGTGCCGAGAAGATCGAGCGGAAGCACATCCAGAAGGTCCTGAATCAGGAGCGGGAGCGCCGGGCAGTCCGTATATACCACAGGTAGTAGCCCGCCGCGTGGCGGGCCCTCCCCCGCCGGGTCCCCACACCTACGGGGTTCCCCGGCGGGGTCACGGGTAATCCTCCACTTCTTCCACGTCCCCACGGACCTCCACGCCCGACCCCTCCTCGACGCGGCCGATCCGTCGGTACCAAACATCGCGCCGCTCAAACGCATCCTCCAGGTCCTCGGCGTGTTCCTCCGGCACCGCGACCAGAAGCCCCCCGGCCGTCTCCGCCGACTCGCCCCGCTCCAGCCCGTACCCGAGCGCCCGTGAGAGCTCCGTCGTCCCCGGGATCACCGGCAGTCGCTCGATGACCACGCGGACGCCGCTGGCCTCCGCCATCTCACCCGCGTGCCCCTTGAGCCCGAACCCGGTGACGTCTGTCATCGCGTGGACCCCGACCTCGAGCGCGGCCTCCGCCGCGTCCTTGAGTGGCTCAGTCATCACTTCGACGGCTAGGTCAACGGCCTCCTCCAGCTCGGAGTCCGTCAGGAACTGCTTCCGGACGTCCTCGGGCAGCCTCAGGGCGGCCATCGCCGGCTGTGTGCCGAGCGGTTTCGTGAGGTACAGGACGTCCCCGGGCTCGGCCCCACCGACCGTCACGTACCGTTCGGCGAACCCCGTGACGCAGCCGCCGAGGATGGGCCATGGGTTCATAATCGTGTGTCCGCCGACGATCAGTGCGTCCACTTCGCGGCACTGGTCCGCGAACCCCTGCAGCATCTCACGCGCATCCTCCTCCGGGAGCTCCCTCGGGAACCCCGAGACCACCAGGACGGAGAGCACCTCGGTGGCTCCCATCGCGAAGACGTCGTTGATGGAGTTGTTCGCGGCGATCCGTCCCTGGGTGTACGGGTCCGGGTGTATCGGTGTGAAGAAGTCCACCGACTGGATCACGTAGCCGCCGTCCACGCGGATCACCGCGGCATCGTCGCCGACACCGACCTCCACGCGCCCGCCTTCCTCCGGCAGCTCGACGCCCTTCAGCAGATCCTCCAGGTCTCCCTGGGGTAGTTTACAGGCTCATCCGTGGAGGTCCGCCATCTCGACGAGGCTCTTCTTTCTACTCATGCTACGGTACCCCCGACCTCACCCGATAGATGACACGGCTTAAGACGTGCCCGGAGCCATACTGATGGCTATGAAGTGCGTCGATACCGTACCGGTGGGAAGCGACCGTAGGACCGACGAGGGTGCGGATGGGTCGGAGGCTCCGGCAGAACTAGCCGCCGAAGGCCGCGAGGGCCGGATGACTTCAGGGTAAGTCCGGGAGGTCCTCCTCGTACACGTGTGCGTTGGCGGCATACACCGTCAACGTCGTCGGTTCCAGCCCCGCCCGCTCCGCCACGTGCTCTTGTAACCTTCTCAGGGCGATCATGTTCGCGACCAGCGCCTTCCCCACGTCCCACGAGCGGTAGAACGCGTGGAGCTCGAGACCACTACCTCCGTCGGACTGCAGTTGGAGTGCGGTGAGGCAGGGTACCTCTTCCTCGTCGAGATCCCGGCGTGGATCCCAGGTTACGGCGATAGCTCTCCTAGTGTTATTAGATTCAGAGAGCCTTTCCACTATCTTGGTCACTTGGTCCAGGCCGAAGTACCGCCTGAGCCGATGACCGTAGGTGTACTCGAAACCCCGTAGCTCGGGATCGAGCAGCTGATCCTCGTACGCCCGCACGGAGTGCTCGTCGAGGGGGTAATCGTCCGGGATATCGAAGGATTCCGGTCCGGAGGGCTCGAGGTGTGCTATCAGGCCGCGTACTTCCTTGACCGGACCCCGCTCCCTCTCCACCTTCTCGCCGTGTACCTTGATCCCGGTGACGGCCTGCCGCCACACCTGCTCCACGGTGCGCCCGCGTACGACCAACGGTCTGCCCTTACCCAGCACGTCGGCGCCCCGGTCGGACGCGGAGGCGGTCCGTTAAATCTAACCAGTACCCGCCGTACCTGATGGGAACCCGCGTTTCCGAGCGGGGGAGTTACTCACCACGCAGCTGCATCCTCTCCTCTTCCGGGATCTCCGAGATCTCCAGCCCGCGCATGGCCACCTCGTCGCCCAGGTTCTTCGACACCTCCGCCACGACCTCCGGGTCGTCGTAGTAGGCCGTCGCTTCGACGATAGCTTCCGCCATCTCCTGCGGTCTATCCGACTTGAAGATGCCCGATCCCACGAAGATTCCGTCGGCACCTAGCTGCATCATCAGGGCGGCGTCGGCCGGCGTCGCGATACCGCCCGCGGCGAAGTTCACCACCGGCAGCCTGCCCAGGCTCGCGACCTCTGCGACGAGGTCGAACGGCACCCCGTACTCCTTCGCCTTCCCGTAGAGTTCTTCCTTGTCCAGTCGGGTGAGCTCCGAGATCTCGCGCCGGATGATCCTCATGTGCCGGACGGCCTCGGCGACGTTACCCGTGCCCGCCTCACCCTTCGTCCGGATCATCGCGGCGCCCTCGGCGATCCTACGTAGCGCCTCACCCAGGTTCCTGGCGCCGCAGACGAACGGCACCTCGAACTCCCACTTGTTGATGTGGTGTTCCTCGTCCGCCGGCGTGAGGACCTCCGACTCGTCGATCATGTCCACGCCGATCGCCTCCAGAACCTGCGCCTCGGCGACGTGTCCGATCCTGCACTTGGCCATCACGGGGATGGTCACGTGGTCCATGATCTCCTCGATCTTGGCGGGGTCGCACATACGGGCGACGCCGCCCGCGGCTCGGATGTCCGCAGGGACCTTCTCCAACACCATCACCGCGACCGCACCGGCATCCTCTGCGATCTGAGCCTGCTCGACGTTGGTCACATCCATCACGACGCCTCCTTTCAGCATGCGCGCGAACCCGGTCTTCACACGCCACGTACCGGTTTTCATCCGGATCCCCCAATTAACCTGTTGTGAAGGTTTATATAGTACGATCACGGGCGCCGGAGGGGGTTGGATGATTTCGGAAGATAGCGGTAGTAATGAGGATCGGGAGGTTAAGATAGCCGTGATCGGGCCGGAGGACGCCGGCAAGACCACTGTGGTCCGGCAGCTATCCGACAAGTTCACCACGGTATCGCCCCGTGGGAAGACCGTGGGGATCGACTTCGGGAAGTGCAAGTACTACGAGGGGGTATACATGTTTGGCGTTCCGGGACACCTGCGATTCAAGTTCGTGATGCGTCTGGGGGCACGGAACGCCGACGGTATGATCCTGGTCATCGACTCGGCCGATCCACGCATAGACAAGGCGGTTAAGATATACAATATCGTGAAAAGTGTTGTGAAGAACCCGCATCGCGTCGTGGTCTTCGCCAACAAGCAGGACCTCCCCGACGCCCTGTCGCCGGAGCAGGTCGGGGAACTCGTCAAGAGGGCACTGGGTATCTCCCCACCCGTGATCGGGACCGTTGCGATTAAAGGGGAGGGGTTACGGGAAGGCCTTGACACCTTGCTCTTCCAGCCCACCTACAACGGAACTAATGAAATTGATGATATCGAGATTAAAGGGATCCGCTGAGCCCCTACAGGGGTCCCGACGTTGCCCGTCCCCGTCAAGAACAGGGCCACCCTCGCCCAATTGATGTTATCCTATGGGATCACGATATGCGTAGACGAGGATGTCCTCCGGGCCATCAACGAGATGACGTTCGGGCAACTGCCTATGATCCTGGATGAGTCCGTCAACGTCCCCTTAGAGTATGAGGAGAACATCATAGACGCTGAATTGGTATCACTGTTGGAGTTCGGTGAGGATATGGTATCCTCCCTCCTCGACATGATCGTTGTCGTGAGGGTGAACGCCGTCAACGGTACCGGCACACCGTGGGAGTTATTAAACACCATCCTACTGGCCGACAATCCGGGAAAAGTCGAGTTAAACGGTTCTTACTTCTCCATCTTCGCTATCGACGAGAGACAGATCGTATACATATCGAGCAGCGGGAGACGTCGGATACCGTACACCGATCTCACTTACATGAAAGACATATCGGAATGGGTGAATGCGCGCAATATAATGTCCCCGAATTACGCATATATATATGACGAGAGCGCGCTCAACATTACGGAGGATGTGCTAAAGAAGAGATACAGGGCGAGTATCAAAGGATTATCAGAATTGCTTGATAGACCTAAACATTGGGTGCGAATTGATACTACTATTACGGAGAAAAAGGACGGTATATTGATTAGAGATAGACTTCTTGATTGGATAGAACCATTAGAATTCACTAAGATAACGGTAAGACGTGATGTGGATGAGCCAGCTATCGAGGCAATTACTGGTGAGTCAAAAGTGAATAAGGTGTATGCACTTAGGGTATTCAGGGAGATCAAACCCGGATTCAAAACGTACCGTGAACTCGTGGAGAGGGCCCAGTTACCGGATTCTATAGTGAAGTCCACCTTAGCACTGTTCACGAGGTTTAACTTCCTGATGTATTCATTCAAGTACACTCCTCCGATAATTTAGCTCCGCGGGGGGAACGTAGTATGACTTCTGAGGCATTCACCGGAAAATACACTCAGGTGGTACTCAAAGTGCCTGTGTATAAGAGTGCAGGTGTTGAGTACAAACCGTCACTGTATGTGATTCCGATGTGTTTTCAGGGCGATCTGATAGCGGGCGAGCTGGCCGTCGCCACCCTACTTTTCGTGATAATCGTGGGCTCCCTCTCGTTGATCTCCCTTCGGAACGCCATTCATGCCAGGGATAAGGGCCGAGTCGTACTCCACATCGGGATGCTGACGTTCCTGGCGTCGTTCACGTACGCCGCGTTCCGAATGGTCCAATCGTCCCTTTTCGTGCCGGTGGGACCACCGTCACCCAGAACGGTCGCAGTGCCCCCGGCGATCGTGAGCGGCAACGAGATCAACATGGTCTTCGTGGCGTCGCTGATCGGCCTCGGTTTGGTCGTGGTCGGAGCCATCGCGTCGATGACACGGCGCATCCGCGTGTAGTTCCCTCTCCCCTCACCCATCGTTAAGAGTGACGTAACGTTAGGGGGATGTCCGTGACGAAGGTCTACTTCGTCGGCGCCGGTCCGGGCGACCCCGAGCTGATGACGTTGAAGGGTGTACGGGTGCTTCGACGGGCTGACCTCGTGATATACCCCGGTTCGCTGATTCCTCGTGAGTCTGTGGAGGAATGGGCCCCGAACGCCGAGCTCATCGACAGTCACGGCAAGACACTGGAGGAGCTGGTGGAGACCATGGTCGAAGCCGTGGAGGACAGCCGTACCGTGGTACGACTAGTTTCGGGAGATCCCTTCGTCTACAGCTCACTGTACGAACAAGTCCGCGAACTCAGACGACGGGGAGTGGATTACGAGGTGATCCCCGGCGTAAGCTCCGTCAACGCCGCCGCAGCGGCACTAGGTGAGGAGCTGACGAAACCCGGGATCAGTCAGACGGTGATACTCACCCGCCCGGCCGGGAGGACCGGGAAGCCCGAAGGTGAGTCGCTTTCCGAGCTCGCGGAGCACGGTTGCACGATGGTGATCTTCCTGGGGGCCGCTTACCTGGAGCGCATCGTGAAGTCACTGCTCGGAGGCGCGTACGACGAGGATACCCCGGCCGCCGTCGTGTACAAGGCGTCCACACCCGAGGAGAAGGTGATCCTGGGTACGCTAGGAGACATCGCTGAGAAGGCGCGTGAGGAGGGTATCGATAGGACCGCCCTGATCATCGTGGGTGACGTCTTGAAGGAGGAGGGGAAGAGGTCTCACTTATACTCGGAGGAGTACGCGAGGAGGGTGCGGAGATGACGGGGCTGGGATTCTCGCCGAAACGTCGTCTAGACCGCGTCGTGGTCTACGAGTTCCGGGATCTCCCGGTGCTCGACGACGTTCTGGAGTTCTTCGAGCTCCTGAATGTCGAAGTTGACGTCGAGAACCGGTTGGGGTTCGATCCCGACGCGGACGCGCTAGTGTACGTGTGTTCACCGGGGATCGCGACCCGGGCGTTAAGACTGCGGGAGAAGGGTGAGGACCCTGTGGTCGTGGTCGTGACGCCCACCCGAGAGGTGGTGTGCCTCTCCGGCCACCACTGGGGCGGGGACGAGCTCTCCGTCGCGCTGGCGGGATGGTTGGGCGGCCGTCGATCGGGTCTCACCGCCGCGGAGGCGGAGTCCCGCCCGTCGGCCGAGGACGTGCTGGACGTTCTGGGCGTGGACCCACGCCGGTACCGGGACGAGATCGTGGAGATCGTAGAGGCGCTGGAACGGGGCGTCTGGATCGAGAAGTCGCCGCATCCGGGGCTCATCCGGTACCTGAAGCTGCTGGGGGTTAAGGCGGGGAGCAGAGAAGAGGCGGGGCTCGTGGTAGACCCCGAGCGCGGTGAGATCGTGGAGTTGCGGGGTGATGATCGTGGGCAAGCTGTACGTGGTCGGAACGGGACCCGGAGACCCGGATCTGATGACGGTTAAGGCCCAGAGAGTGCTACGGCACGTGGACGTGGTGGTGGGGTACCGGACGTACGTCGACCTCATCGAGGAGATCCTACCGGAAGACGTCGAGATAAAGCGGTACGGCATGCGGGAAGAACTCGACCGGGCGCGGGAGGCCGTACGGCTGGCGGCCGATGGGTTCGAGGTGGCCCTCGTCAGTGGTGGAGACCCCGGCGTCTACGGGATGGCCGGCGTCGTCCTCCCGATCGCGGTCGAGGAGGGCGTCGAGGTCGAGGTCGTACCCGGGGTCACGGCGGCCTGCGCGGCCTCCGCGCTGCTCGGTGCGCCGCTCATGCTGGACTTCGCGGCCGTGAGCTTGAGCGACCACCTCGTACCGCTGGAGGAGATACTGGAGAGGGTCCGGGCGGCCCTCGAGGCCGACTTCGTCCTGGTCGTGTACAACCCGAACAGTTCCGAGCGTAGGCACATCTTCGAAGCCTTCGTCGACGTCCTCGAGGAGATAGTGGAAGAGGACAGGCCGGTGGGGATAGTCCGGAACGCCTACCGCGAGAGGCAGAGCGTCGAGGTAGTGCGGGTTCGCGAGCTGCGCGACCTGGCCGACAGGATCGATATGCGGTCCATCCTGATCGTGGGGAGCTCGCGGACCCGGATGGTGGGCGATTGGTTGGTGACGGAGCGTGGTTACTCCTCGCGCACCGGCCGGAACTCCAGCGAGTAGTAGATCACACCGTCCTCACCGTCCTCACTGATACGGCGGAACACGGCCTCCACCGGCGTGCCTACGTCGATCTCGCCGGGCTCGCAGTCCACGATCATCGCCGTAACCAGCGGTCCCTCCTCCAGTTTCACGATCGCCACGACGTAGGGCGCCTTGTCCTCGAAACCTTCCGGCGGCACGCGCACCACCGAGTACGTGTACACCTCGCCCCGACCCGAGAGCTGTACCTCTTCCATCTCGCCGTCGCTGCGGCAGTTGGGACAGACCACACGCGGCGGGAAGAACACCTCCCCGCAGTTCTTGCACCTCGTCCCGACCAACCGGTACCTGTTGTCGATGCTCCGCCAGAAGCGGGGTACGCCACCCACGACGGATCCCCCCTAATCGGCCCGCTCGAAGATATGGACGACCACGGTACCTCCCGAACCTCCAACGTTGTGAGTGAGCCCGATCTCGGCGCCGTCGACCTGGCGCTTCCCGGCTTCTCCTCTCAGTTGCTCCACGATCTCGACCACCTGGGCGACGCCCGACGCGCCCACCGGGTGTCCCTTCGCCTTCAGCCCACCGCTCGGGTTCACCGCGACGTAATCGGAGTCGATCTCGAACATCCCCTCGTGGTACGCTTCACCGGCCTCTCCCTTCTCGACGAAGCCCAGGTCCTCGACGGCCACGAGCTCCGCGATCGAGAAGCAGTCGTGCACCTCGGCCACGTCCACTTCCTCGGGCTCCACACCCGCCTGCTTGTACACGGTCTTCGCGGCCTCGACCGTGGCCTTCAGCGTGGTGATGTCCTCGCGGTCGTGCAGCGCGATGGAGTCTGAGGCCTGGGCCGTCGCGCGCACCACGATCGGCGTGTCCGTGAACTCCTTGGCCATCTCGAGTGGGCAGACTATCACGGCGGCGGCACCGTCCGACACCGGAGAACAGTCGAGTAACCGGAGCGGGTCGGCGACGAGCGGGCTCTCGATTACCTGCTCGACCGTGATCTCGAACTGGAACTGAGCCTTCGGGTTCTTGGTGGCGTTGCGATGGTTCTTCACCGGCGGAAGCGCCAGGTGCTCCCGGGTAGTTCCGTACTCGTACATGTGCCTCCTGGCGATCATCGCGTAAAGGGCGGGGAACGTGACCCCGTGGAACGCCTCCCACTCCTGGTCCGCCGCCGTGGCTAACGTCGCGGTCGCCTCCTCCGTGGTCACGTCGGTCATCTTCTCGACGCCGCCGGCTAGCACGATGTCGTACATCCCGGAGGCCACCGCAAGGATGGCCTGACGCACGGCCAGGCCGCCGGAGGCACAGGCCGCCTCGACCCGCGTACACGGGATAGGTGTCAGACCGGACCGGTCCGCGATCAACGAGGCCACGTGCTCCTGGTCGATGAAGCGACCTGCGCTCATGTTCCCGACGTACATCGCCTCGATCTCGTCGCCTCCCATGCCCGCGTCCTCGAGGGCCTCCAACCCGGCCTCCACGAACAGGTCGTCGAAGGACCGCTCCCACAGCTCTCCGAACCTCGTCATACCCACGCCGACGATGGCGACGTCCCGACGGAAACGCACGCACACCATCCCCTCAGAACTTGAGCTTCTTCTTCATCTTCGCGTACTCTCCATACGTCACGTACACGCGATCCTCCAGGTACTCCTCCAGCAGCGGGGCCTTCTCCCGGACCTCCTCGATACGCTCCGTCACGACGAAGCTGAACGCGTCGCTACCCGCACCCGAACCGTACGAGACGACCAGGATGCGGTCACCTGGCTCGGCGCGGTCCAGTGCCGCCGTGAACCCGAGCAGCGACGACCCCGAGTACGTGTTACCTACTCGGTCGACGACGATGGTCGGCTCGACCTGCTCGGGCTCGAACCCCAGGCTGCGCGCGACCTTCCTCGGGAACTTGCCGTTGGGCTGATGGAACACCGCGTAGTCGAAGTCCTCGGGGCTCAAGTCGAGTTCCTCCATCAGTCCACGGGCAGCCCTGATGATGTGCTTGAAGTACGCCGGGGCACCGGTAAACCTGCCGCCGTGACGCGGATAAGGTTGCCCTTCTCGGCGCCAGAAGTCCGGAGTGTCCGTGGTGTACGAGTAGGTGCCTTCCATCTCGGCGACAAGCTTCTTCCTCCCGATCACGAACGCGGCTCCACCGGCCGCCGCCGTGTACTCCAGCGGGTCTCCCGGAGCCCCTTGAGCCGTGTCCGCGCCGATGGCGAGCCCGTACTTGATCATACCCGAAGCCACGAGACCCGCGCACGTTTGGATGGCAGCTGTTCCGGCCTTGCACGCGAACTCGTAATCGGCCGCCGTGAGATCGGGCGTCGCTCCGATGGCGGCCGCTACGATCGTGGCGGTGGGTTTGACGGCGTAAGGTGGTGACTCAGATCCCACGTAGATCGCACCTATGTCCTTGGGATCTATCTCAGCCCGTGCCACGGCGTTCTTCGCGGCTTCAACGGCGATAGTGGCGGAATCTTCGGTCTCCGATGGGACGCTCTTCTCCTCGATCATCAGCCCCGACTTGATGGAATCGACGTCATCTCCCCAAACGGCCGCGATCTCTTCCGCCTTAATCCGGTACCGTGGAACGTAAGCACCGTACCCGACGATCCCGACACGCTCCGAAGGTATCAACCACGATCCCCCGGCTGAACTTCGGTAAGCTCCTTAAGCCTTTTCGAGATCCTCGAAATGGACTCGGTAGTCGTGGCCAGATTGATACCCTCTACCTCCGCGATCTTGATTCCAATGTCATCCACCTCACTTTTATCAATACCATGTAGTACCACCGCGCTCGGTTTGACCCCCGCCGCCTTGATGGCCACCATCGGGGAGCGCCCTCGGTCGATCCTCGTGAACACCAATACCCTGTTCGGGCACTCCCCGTACACCCGAATGAGGGACCGTGCGGGGACCTCCAGTATCGTCTTCACACTGTCGATCACCGTGTACCCGAACACATCCACGTTACCGTGATGGACCACGGGTTCCGCCTCGATTGCTTCATAGACCTCTTCGAGTTTTCTCGGGTAGGGGAACTCACCGATGCCGATTAAGGTGACTAGTAACTCCTCGCTGAACAGGACGTTCTCGAGCGCGGAGACGATGTTACCACCGCGCTCCTCGTCGATCTCTATAAGTGCTTCCACGAACTTCCGCACGGTGTCGACCCGAGGGGCTTTAGTCTTCCCAGTTTCGTACTCACTGATGACCGACGGTGACACGCCCATCCGCCTGGCGACCTCGACCTGTGAAGCGTGGAACACCTTCCGCCACTTCCTCATTACCTTCCCCGGGTGCTCCGACGCGGCGATGTCGCCGACGATCCTTTTTAGCACGAGGCTCCTCGGCAACGAGATCACTCCCCGCGGGTGATTCAAGTGCTCGACGGAGGACTGACGCTGTTAGTACTCACCGCCCTGGCACTGTTCAGGGAGAGGAAGAAGCGGCCGCAAAAGGTCTCGGTGGTGATTCCGGCGTACAACGAAGAGAAGACTGTAGCTCGCGTAGTTCGGGCCGCGAAGGAATGCGACCTGGTTAACGAGGTAATAGTTGTAGATGACGGTAGTGAGGATAGGACCGCGGAAGAGGCCGAAGCCGCCGGCGCCATCGTGATCTCGCACTCGGTAAACCGCGGCAAGGGAGAGGCGATGAAAACCGGGCTAAAACACGCCTCCGGCGAGATCGTGGCCTTCGTGGATGCCGACATCAAGAACATTCGACCCGAGATGATCGAGAAGATGATCCGGCCCGTACTCGAGGGGGAGGCGGATCTCGTCAAGACCAAGTTCAAGCGCAAGGCGGGCAGGGTCACGCTCCTGACCGCCAAACCCCTACTGAGGTTCTTCTTCCCGGAGGTCGCGCACTTGGAGCAACCGCTCAGCGGACAGATCTGCGCCCGTAGGAAGCTGCTCGAGCGCGTCGACTTCGAGCCGGACTACGGTGTGGACATCGGTATAATCCTCGACGCCGTAGCCCTCGGCGCCAGGATCGAGGAGGTGGACATCGGTGAGATCAAGCACGAGATGCAACCCCTGGAACGACTCCACCGGATGGCCCTCCAGGTCGTCCGGACGATCCTGGATCGGGCCCATAAGTACGGTCGTGTCGTCCTCAGGTGGAACGTCGGCAAAGCGCTCAACCGCATGAACCTGGGCGTGTCCCTGCTCGCCTTGGCCCTCGCCACCCTGTTCTACACGGAGCTCCCGTTGGCGAGCGTGCTGGCGCTGGGGATCCTGGGTCTGGGGATCGCACTGTTCTCCCTGGCCCAACTCGTCTACGAGCTCCTCCGCGTCGAGGGTAAGAAGCGGCGCATCCTCCGCCCGTTCCTCCACATGCACGCTTCCGTGATCATGTCGTTGGCGGTCGTCGCCGTGCTCGTCGGTGCGATGTTCTCGTCGATACAGATCGCCCACGACCGCGTCGAGGTCAACCCGCTACCCAGGAAGGTCGTCTGGGGAGAACGGGAGGTCAAAGCCGAAGGTCCGTACGTGGTGCAGTACGGTCGTGAGTTGAAGATGGGGAGGAACGTCCTCAAGGTGCTGGACCTGAAGCCCGACGATGTCCTCGTTTACCAGCGGGGGGAGTACAGGGTCGAGAGCGCGGGCCGTGATAACCTGCTCATGGTCCCGACTGAACTGGCTCGACAGCTCGGGATCAAGCCGGGGAACGCCACGGACTCGGAGATACGGCTGGCGTTCCGAAACATCACGGTCAAGCGTAAGGTGGAGGGCCCGGACGTCAACATCCGGGTGACCGCGGTTCTGTCCGCGACCCCCGACCGCGCCGAGGCCTTGACGGTGTACGTGGACGGTAAGAAGGAGGCGTGGATTCCGGTGGCCACCAGGGGCGGATCCGTCTACGTGTACGTCTCGGGGTACGGGCTGATAAAGCTGGAAGACCGGAGTGTCGTCTACGTAGGCAACAGGGAGATCCTCCTGAAGCTCGAGGACACCGACATTGAGACGCTCCTCCTCGCTCCGGCCGAGCCGACACCCTTCGCGGTCATCGAGCTCAAGATGCCGTCGGTGAGGGCAGTGGTCGAATGAGGGAGCTCCTCGCCGTCGAGCCGAGCCCGGGCGCCGACCTCCGCGTATGCCTCACGTACCCGAACGAGTACCGCGGTATGGCCTCCAACCTCGGATTCCACATCGTTCACAGGATACTCGCCGGGATCCCCGGAGTTTCCGTGGAGCGTTCGTACGTGCCGACGGACGCCTACAAATCCCTCGATCCGAACCGCACCTTGGTGAGCCTGGAAACGGGCTCCCCACTGTCCGAGTTCGATATCGTCGGTTTCTCGCTACAGTTCGAGCTCGACTATCCCCACATGCTCGAGGCCCTGGTCATGGGTGGGATCCCCCTCAGGCGCGAGGACCGCGACGAAAACGACCCACTGGTGCTCGTCGGCGGCCCCTGTACGGTGAATCCTAAACCGCTGGAACCGTACGTCGACGTGTTCTACGTCGGGGAGGCGGAAGCGGGTCTGGAAGAGGGTATCGAAGCCATCCTGACCGCCCGCGATCGCCGCGACGCCCTGGAGGAGCTGGCCGACCTCCCGGGTTTCTACGTCCCGGAGTACCCCGGCACCGTCGATCGAGTGACGGTGAACAATCTCGGCGGAACGGAGCCCCCGAAGATCGCCTTCGCCCCGGAAGACACCGAACACACCGGTCTCCGCGCGTACCCTGTGGAGCTGGGGAGGGGTTGCCCCTACCGATGCGCGTTCTGCCTAGGGGGTTTCACCGCGGGACACATGCGCCACCGTCCGGTCGAGCAACTCCTAGAAGTACTCGAGGACGTCGAGAAGTCTCCCTACGACCGCGCGGCCATGATTTCCCCCTCCCCGACGCTACATCCCGAGTTCGAGGAAATACTGGAAGAATGCCTCGAGCGACATCTCGAGGTCTCACTACCGTCCACCAGGATCAACGACCTGGATCCCGAGCTGCTACCCGAACTCAGGGAAGCGGGCGTCAGAACGCTCACGTTGGCCCCGGAGTCGGGGTCCGAGGACGTCCTCGAGTTCCTGAACAAACCCCTGCATCGGGATCACCTCCTCGAACTCGTGGAGGACGCGGGAAGACTCGGTATGCGGGTGAAGCTGTACTTCATCGTGGGGATCCCGGGATTCCCCCCCGAGGAGGACACCGTGGCATCGGCGCGGCTGGCCCGCGAGTGCGCGGAACTCGCCGACGTCCGTGTCAGCGTCAACCCCCTGATCCCCAAGGCCTGCACACCGCTGCAGTACTCCGAGATGCTGTCCGCACGGGAGATCAACCGTCGATACCGGCTGTTCGAGCGGGAATTCAGGGGACGCGTATCGTTCGAAGACCCCGAGTTAGCCCGCGCCCAGTGTCTGCTGTCCAGAGGGGACGTGGACGTCTCCCGGATCCTAGAGGAAGTACTGTGGAACGCTAGGAGTCCAGGGGCGTGGGCACGTGCGATGAGGTCTCATGGTGTCTCGATATCGCCCGACCGACCACCCGACGGTCCCGAAGACGTCCCCTACGACTTCGTTCGAGCGGGACCGGACCACGAGGAGCTTTACCGGCTCTTCACGTCACTTCAGTGCGCTCCCATGAAATGAGTCACGAGACCCACCAACCCTCCGATGGCGGCGGTCTCGCACCCGCGCAGGATGAGGTCCTTCTTCCTCTCCTTACAGAGTCGTCCCAGGTAGACCCCCAGCAGGAACAGGAAGATCCCGGAGACGCACGTGCAGGCGATCACGCTCCACTTCGGATCCTTGATGATCAGCACCGGGAGTATCGGCACCATGGAGGCCATGAAACTGGATCCTCCGTGGGAGACCACGCTCGTGTAGATCCGGATCCGAGCCAGATCGTGCACGCGGGTGTGTTCCAGACCACCCCGCTTCATTATCATTTGACGCTCTAGTTCCCGGATCTCGCGCAGTTCCTCGATCTTTTCACCCAGATAAGAGCCGAACCCGTTGGAGAGGGCGAGCGCCACCGCCACGCTGAGCCCGGCGCTCGCCGCGTCCTGCGCCGAACCGCCACGGGCCACCACGCTGAGCACGGCACCCATACTCGCCAGTACACCGTCCATGGATCCCAACGCCATGTAGCGCCCGGTCGCCAGAGCCTCCTTAAGCACCCTCCTCAGCAGCTCCTTCCGGTTCAACGGTGACACTAACCCTTAGTCGTCTTGTGGTGTCTTTACCTCCTCGACGATCCGAGATCCGGCTACCACCTCGTCTATGCTGTGGATGGCGCCTCCCATGTCCTCGATCAGGTCCTTTATCCGCTCGAAGTCAAGATCCGGTCCCTCTACCGTGACCTTCACGTTCTCGACGTCGCGGTCCACCTCGACCAGGACTATGTTGACGCCGTCGACTCCCTCCAGCTTCGCCAGCGAGCGCGCCAGCTCCGTGGTATCGGGTTCCATCGGCTTCATAACGTCCAGTACCAACCTCCGGATCTTAGCCATGGGAGACCCCCTTCGGAGAGGGTGATGGAGTTTGAGCACGTGGCACCCACGACCTGGACCCATCCCGGCAGCCATGTACACGCTTCGGGATCTTCTCGCGGATGCCGTGGTGCTCCACGGACCTAAAGGATGTTGCTTCCGGACCGCACGCCTGCTCGAGAAGGACGGCGTCCGGGTGTTCGTGACCGGGATGGAGGAGGATGACTTCGTGTTCGGGGCCCTGGAAAAGCTCGTCGAACTCCTCGAGTACGTGGAGGAGCGCCTCGAACCGGAGCTGATCGGGGTCGTCGGAACGTGCGTCTCGTCCATCATTGGGGAAGACCTCGAGGCCGCCGTCGAGGAGGCAGACGTCGACGCGACCGTCGTCACCGTCGAGGTGCACAACGGAATGGGACCTAACACCGAGGGGGTCATCAGGACCTTAGAGCGGGCCGCGGAGGCCGGGGTGATCCCAGAAGGGGAGGTGGAACGCCAGAAGAGACTGATGAGGGCAGCGGCCGAGCTCGAGCGTAGGCGCGGGATGGCCAGTCGGGAGTACCTCGAACCGTGGTCCGGGCACGATCCGTCCGAGGTCGCTCGGGTACTGCTATCCTCCGAGGACGTGCTCGCCATCCTCAATGCGAAGAAGGAGACCGCCTACCTCTTCGCGGACCCCGTCCTCGAAGTCGGTAAGCGTGGGGCTTGGGTCCTAGCCAACCTATCCCCGGAGAGCGGTCTCCCCAAGGTACGGCGGGATGCGGAGGTTATCGGATCAATTTTTCGGGAGGAAGGGATCGAGTTCGAAGTCACCGGTTCCCTGGACGAGTACGCGGTCACCGGCGAGCTCCTGGCCGAGAAGATCGAGGAGTTCGATCCCGACTCCGTGCTGATCACCGGGATACCCCATGCCGTCGCGCCGGAAGAGCTCGACGTCGACGCCACGTTCGTCGCCGTCACCGACGGGCTCCGCGAGGCCTCCGCCCTGCGGGAGCTGGGGTACGATTACGTCGTCGTCGAGGAGGAAGCCCACGCCCGGGTGCTAGGGCGGCGCGAGATCGTGCCGTCCGACCTCGGGGAGGCCATACGTCAGCTCAGCGCGTAGTGCGACAGGACCCCCAACATCAGGCATGAGCCCTGCAGCACGGCATAGTCGCGGAGAACACCGCGGCTCCCCGCGGCCCTCAACGCTATCAGGTTGGCCACGGAGGCCACCGGCGTCCCGTAGCCGCCGACCGTTACACCGTGGAGCAGATCCCTCCAGTCGTCCGTCATGGGCACCACTAACACGGTAGTCGGCACGTTGCTCACGACCTGGGACAGCAACACGGACCACACGAACGGGTCGTCCACCCGCGGGTTCCAACCCAACGACCCGATCACGCTCGGAACCAATACTCCGACCGTCAGCAGGCCGATCACGACCCAGTCCACTTCTCGGACGGCGTGCGGGCGGAGAACGGCGTAGTAGCCGAAGACCGCGGGGAACCAGAAGTACACCGGGACGTGAGCCAGCAGACAACCGGCCGCCGCGATCACCACCGCCACGTCCAGGACGTTCGGAGCCGACCCGGAGCCCGACTCGACCCGCTCACCGCGAACCCACGCGTATAGAAGACCGGGCGCCAGGAGCGCCGCGCATACCGGCAGCTGCGTGACGAAGAAGTCCACAGGATCCACGCGGTAGTGCGAGTAGATGATGGCATTCTGCGGGTTCCCGAGCGGCGTCAGGGCGCCGACCGAGTTGGCTGAAACCAAAGCCGGGAGGACCACGCGATGGGGTCGGCGGGGCGCCCGGAGCCAGCAGCGACAGGACGGTGATGAGGGCAGCATCGTTCGTGAGGAACATGGACAGCAGCCCGGTCACTAGCATCACACGTACGGTGCCCGCTCTCTTCCCGAGTACCGCCCTTCTAACCCGGTGAATCGCCCCGGTCCTGATCCAGTCCGCGGTGACCGCCGACTGAATCGTCACGAATCCGACGGCGTTCAAATCCACCCACACCGACACGTCCCCATTCCCCCGAAAACTTTAAGTAATCGGGATTCAGGTGCGGCTGTGGACGCGGGGACGCCCCGGCGGTGTAGCTCGGTCAAGGGCCCGCGGGTGACCGCGGGCCCGCCGATATCATGCGGGACTTTCGAGGCCCGTCCGGGCCGGAGACATCCCGCGACCCGGGTTCAAATCCCGGCCGGGGCACCAAACCGACAATCGTTACGAGGAAACTAACGATCGGGGAGCGCCCTTTGGAGAGATCGCTCCTCATCAAAACCATTCTCGGGGCCGTCGCAGGGGCGATAGCGCTTTACCTCACCTTGTTCCACCTCGCGGACGTGGACGAGGTCCTCAGAGCCCTCCAACGGGCCGACGTCGCTTGGATCCTGGCGGCGGGCGCGTGCGAGGTACTGTGGTTCGCGGCGTGCGTGGAAGGATGGAAGAAAACCTTCGAGCCGTTGGGCGGCCGTCCATCCCGAAGACAGCTCTTCCTGATGTACTGCGTCAAACTGATGGTCAACAACCTGATTTCCCTCGCCAGAGTACTCGGCGACGCCATCCGGGTGTACTACGGAATCCGACTCGGATGGTCGGCGGCTACCGTCATCCCCACCATCGTAGCCGACATCGTACTGGGCAACGCGGGTTATCTGGCGGTGATCCTGCTCGGATGCGCCATCGTGTGGTGCTGCACCGAAGTCTCCCCCTACCTGATTGCGGCGAACGGTGTCGGCGCCGTGGCCGTGGCGGGGCTCTGGGCGCTGTTCGCGTCCGAACGCACGTGTCACGAGGCCTACGAGAGCGTACGCGACCTCGTCGAAGCGCTCGTACGCCGCGTAGGGTACTCCGTCGGAACGGTCGATGAGCTCGTGGATTCCACGGTGCAGCTGTTTCGGTCCAAGGAAGCGCGATTGGCTTTACTCCAGTACACCGTGGGATGGGCCGCCAGGGTGCTCCGGTTGTACTGCGTCACCTGGGCGGTCTGGCCCACGGCGTCCCCGTTGATCCCGTTGGTTATGTCCGTCGCGATCCGAGGGTCCGCCGTCGTTTCGGTTTCGCCGGGAGGGCTCGGTATCGTGGAAGGACTGACCACCGGAGTCCTAACCGTGTTGGAGGCGGATCCGAGCCGGGTGATGGCGGCCCTGCTCCTGGACCGTCTCTACTCGTTCGTGATCCCCGTGGCCTTGGGGGCCGTCAGCGTGCCCGTGCTGGAAAGGTACGTCGGTCGGGGGTAATATGGGTGGAACTCTACCACGAGGTGATCATGCTCAAGGACATCGCGGCGTTGGCCGACGTGCACGTGGGCGTGGAGATCGAGCTCCGCAGGCGTGGAATACGGGCTGTGGACCGTACCGAGGACCGCGTGGAGAAGCTCCGGAGATGCCTCGAGGCGTTGGACCCCTCGATCCTGGTGATCGTGGGCGACCTCAAGCACAACGTACCGTTCGCCAGTCGTATCGAGTTCCGGGGCGTCCCGAAACTCGTGGACGCCGCGCTCGAGATCGTGGACGAGGTGATCGTGGTCAAGGGGAACCACGACGGCCTGGTGGAGGAGCTCCTCCGGAATCAGCGCGGAGTTCGGGTCGTGGGCACCAGAGGGATCCTGATCGACGGGTTCTACTTCCTCCACGGACACGCGGAACCCGATCCAGAGTTGCTCTCCCGGTCCGACCTCCTGGTGTTCGGTCACGAGCACCCGATCTCGGACGCCGTTCCGGGGGTTTCGGTGAAGGTACTCGTCGAGCTGGAGCTCGACTTCGAGGAGCTCACCCGGGGCGAGGTCTCGGGACGGGGCCCGGGGTTCGTACTGCCGGCGTTCGACGACCTGGTGGGCGGCACCGAGGTGACCTCGGACGACCGGTTACTCCTCGCCCACCGGCGCGGTGCCGTGATCGACGAATCGTACCTCCCCATTCCGGAGGCGGAACCGTTCTGAGGGCTCGCCCCCGGAAGTTCTCCTCATCGGCGCGGCCCTCGGGAGAGGGCGCGGATGGTCACGGCCCGGCCGGTCCGGCTGCGGTCCTTTTTTTAACGGTGTCCCCTGTCCGCGATGGGGGGTCGCGAAGGTTGGCGAAGGTTCGGGTCGGAGTCCTGGGCGCCACGGGTATCGTAGGTCAGCGGTTCATCAGCCTGCTGGCCGACCATCCGTGGTTCGAGCTCGAGGCCGTGACGGCGTCGCCGCGCTCTGCCGGGAAGACCTACGCCGAGGCCGCTAAGTGGTACCTCGAGGAGCCGATGCCGGAGGACGTGGCGGAGCTTACCGTTCTGGAGACCGACCCGAAGGAGGTGGAGCGCGAGGCGGACGTGGACCTGGTGTTCTCCGCGCTACCGTCGGACGTGGCGCGCGACGTCGAGCCGGCGTTCGCGGAGGCTGGCTTCGCCGTCGCCAGTAACGCCAGCGCGTACCGCATGGAGGAGGACGTCCCCCTGGTGGTGCCCGAGGTCAACCCGGACCATCTGGGACTGATCGACGTGCAGCGGGACGAGCGGGACTGGGACGGTTTCATCGTGACTAATCCCAACTGCTCGACGATCCAGATGGTCCTGACCCTCAAGCCGCTGATGGACGAGTACGGGATCGAGAGCGTAGTAGTCTCAACGATGCAGGCGGTCTCCGGCGCCGGTTACGCGGGCGTACCCTCGATGGCTATCATCGACAACGTGATTCCCTACATCGAGGGCGAGGAGGAGAAGATGGAGACCGAGACCCTGAAGATCCTGGGCGAGCTGGACGGCGACCGTGTCGAGTTCGCGGACGTCAAGGTCTCTGCATCGTGTCACCGAGTGCCCGTGCTGGACGGTCACACCGAGGCGATCTTCGTGGCGACCGAGAAGGAGGCTGACCCGGAGGAGGCGGCGGAGGTTCTGGCCGGGTTCCGGGGAGTCCCGCAGGAGAAGGGTCTACCGAGTGCACCGGAGCGTCCCGTCGTGGTCAGGGAGGAAGAGGACAGACCGCAGCCGAGGTTCGACCGCGACGTCGACGGCGGCATGGCCGTGGTCGTCGGCAGGATCCGTAAGGACCCGGTGTTCGGCGGTCTGAAGTACGTGTGCGTCGGTCACAACGCGGTGAGGGGTGCTGCGGGCGCTTCCGTGCTGAACGCCGAGCTCCTCGTTGAGGAAGGCTACCTGTAACCGGCTAGCAGCTCCGCCTTCTCCACGGCCTCCTCGGGTGATTCCGCCCCCTCGATCTCACCGCGCCTCGCCAGCTCCTCGGCCCATCCTCCCGATGACGTCAGGCCCACGACGGGCTTCCCCATCTTTTTGGCCAGGGAGATCTCGGAGAGCGTTCCCCAGCCGCCCGCGACGGCGATCACGGCATCTCCCGCCCTGACCACCAGGGCATTCCGTGCCTCCCCCAGACCCGTCGGGATGACCACGTCGACGTAGGGGTTAGCCTCGTCCCGCCTCTCACCAGGTAAGATACCTACGGTGATGCCACCCTCCTCGCGCGCTCCTCGGCATGCCGCCTCCATCACACCTCCTCTTCCACCGCAGACCAGGACGTGGCCCCGCCGGGCGATCTCACGGCCCAGTTCCTCAGCGAGATTCAGGACGTCCTCTGAGGCCCTTCCGCTCCCGATCACCGAGATCTGCAACGGGGTCGTTCCCCCGCAAAGGAGTTTTTGCGAGGGTGACGACCTCAGCTGGCGTAACGGTCCACATCGGAGGCTGCCTCCGGCCAACCGGGTGCTCGTCATCGGTCACGGAGTTCCGGGATCGGTCCCGGGACCCCAAGTCATCCATACGGTCCTCTATCATCCGTTTCCTCATCTCCCTGGCTCGGTCGGGGCGCAGCCACCCCATCCGGACGTCGGACCAAGCCGATGTCGTCATCGCCGGGGGTGTTCCGAGCTGCTGGACGAGATCCTGGAGCGCGTGAGGGAAAGGGTTGAGGAGATTCGCGACCGCACGTTCACGCCGAGAGCGGGAGGAAGATCGCTACGGAAGGCACTTTCGGGCCCCGGCGTGTCGGTGATCGCCGAGGTGAAACCCACCTCCCCCTCCCAGGGCAGACTACGCGACGTGGACGCGGAAGACGTCGCCGAGCGGGCCCGTGCGTACGAGCGAGGTGGTGCGGCGGGTATCTCCGTGTTGACCGAGCCCGAGTTCTTCGACGGTCGGCCTGAGTACGTCGAGGTCGTCCGGGAGGCCGTGGACGTTCCGGTACTCCGCAAGGACTTCATAATCGACCCGGTGCAGGTGGAGGAGAGCGCGCACTACGGGGCCGACGCCGTACTGATCATTGCCGCGGCCGTAGGTAGAGAGGCTCCCGAACTAATCGATCTGGCACACGAACACGGTATGGAGGTTCTACTGGAGATCGACCGATGGGAGCACCTCGAACTGCTGAGCGAGTGCGATCCCGACGTCGTAGGGGTGAACAACCGGGACCTCCGCACGCTCGAGGTGGACCTGAACCGGACGCTCGAGCTGGGTCCCGAGGTTAAAGACCTCACGAACGCCCCCCTGGTCGCCGAATCCGGTGTTTCCGGACCCGAGGACGTCGTCCTGTTGGGTGAGGTGGCCGACGCGGTGCTGGTCGGTACGTACCTGATGCGTGCCCCCGACCCGAGCGAAGCGGTAAGGAAGCTCGTGGAAGCGGGGCGGTCGACGGAGTGATCGAACCGTACAAGCTGGCGTGGTCGGTTGTTTTCGGTATCTCCAGGGGTCTCTACGTGTTTGCGGGGTCGTTCATAGCGGCGGCCCTGTACCGGTACGTGGCGGAAGAGCGGATAACGATGACCACGGCCATGTTCGTGGGCCTCATCACCGCGGGCTTCGCGTCGGGTCCGCAGAAGCTGGCGGCACTGGCCATCAGTCAGCCCAACGTCGAGGTGCTCTCCTGGACGATCGCAGCCCTGTTCGCGATACCCGCCAGGACCTACGGGGACGCACTGGGTAAGCGGCTCCTGGAGGCGCGGCTGTCCTCGATGAAGCCCACGACCAAGGTATATCGGCTCCCCGAAGACCCGGACAACATCGAGGACGTCCCGGGAGAACCCCCGGCCCCCCGGGAGGTGAAGAAGCGGATTGCGGGGCGTGAGTACGAGTTCCCGCGGGGAACCCCACGGGAGGACGTGGAGCGGGTGATCAAGCGGGACCTGGAGGAAGAGGGAGGTGTGGGACGCGCGGTGGTGCGCGTCGACGGGGACGAGGTCAAGGTGAGGCTCGCCGGCGCGAAGCCGCCGGTCTCGCACACGCTCCCCCCGGACAAGGTCGCGGTTTCGGTGAAACCCAAGGGTGGATCGGCCCACATCGGCGAAGGGGACAAGGTGATAGTGTACGCCGACGGTCAGAAGCTCTGCGAGGCGGAGGTCTGGAAGCGGTCCAAGAGCGGCGTGGTCTTGGTGGTGGATCGGGAGCACGCGGACGAGCTCATGCGCCTGGTTACCAAGGGCAAGGACGTATCCCTCGTCGTGGAGCCTACTGAGGAATGACTGTGCCCCGCGGTTAGCCAGGCCGGTCATCCGTCGCCTTCCGGTCGTCACCCGTCCCGGCCCCAGCCTGGACCGCGGGGCTCATCGGCGGCCCCTACTCCCCCTCATCGGGAGTCACCCTCAGGTTTTCGGGGCCGTCCTCTCGTGGGTGATCGCCGGGCATCCGGGAGTTAACCCTTTCGATCAGAAGGGGTCTCGATCGGGGTAGTAGCTCCTGAACCTTCGGAGGGCCTCCTCGGTCGCCTCGGGGAAACGCCGACGTAGCTCCTTCACGAACTCCCCACGCGTTCTCCCCGGGATCAGCCCCAATATCTCGGAGACAACCCTCAACGCCCGATCCGACGGCCTCCTGGGTACTTCCAGGGTGAGCGTGAGCACGTCCCCGAGGATGCGCTTGTGCTGGCGTGGAACGGAGCCCAGGAGCACCCCGGCACCGAAGTCGACCAGGCCGGGGACTCCACCACTCCGCCGCTCCGCGGTCAACTTCCTGTAAGCCCTCGGCCGATAGCAGTGGAGCTCCACGTAGGTGTCGAACGGTCGAAGGTCCTCGACTACCCGTCGCCAACGGGCGCCGACCTCGGAGCGGTGGAACGACGGATCCACCGTGCTCACGTAAGGTCCGTTCTCGAACACCCTGGAGACCCGGAACCCTTCGGGTAGTACCCTACGCACCACGGGCTCGAGGGCACGACCCTCGTCCCCGTGAACCCCGTACACTGCCACGGGTCTGCGGATGGGGTGGTCGTTTGCGCTCATGGTTCCCCCACGCCCCGACGGTATCCGTTCCGGAGATAGAACCGGAAGAGGCCCTGTCGTACCGAGACGAGATCCGAACCAGGGTCAGATCCTACGCCTTCGGGCTGGACGACTGGCGGGCGAAGGTAAAGACGCGTCGCGCTTACCTGCGCAAGGTCAGGGACGAGGACGAGTCGGAGATCCTGCGAGTCTACGGGGCGTTACTCACCGTGGCGGCCGCCGGACCGCGTCCCGTCCGTCATCTGATAGCCGAAGGCGAGTCTGCGATGGCCGAGACCGCGCTCTACGCCCTTCGCCACGAGGATGAGTCCGCAATGTCCTACCCCGAGGAGCGTGTTCTCAGCGACCTGTACCTGTGGGACGTACGGGTACTCGAGCGCGACCTGGGTCTGTACGCCGTCCACTTCTCGTTTCCACTCATACACCGATCCCCGGAAGGACAGAAGCTGAAGGTGCTGGTGTGGGAACGCGCCTCTTTGGAGAAGGTACTGAAGGAGGTCAGGTCGAACAGGGTCCTCGGAGTGAGGGTTCTCGATCCCTCGGGATGGAACGACGTGTGGATATGCCCGCGGTGCGGGGCCACGAGGCGGGGAGGGACGGGAGACCTGGAGCAGGACCACGCCCGCCGGTGCTCCAACTGCCGAGGGCGAATGCGGAAGCCGGACCCTAACCTGCTCGAGATGCTCAAGGAGCCGGAAGGGTACCTGATCATGCACTTCAAGACCTTGGCCCGGACGTTCCGCGAGGACGTCCGTAGATTGGTGGTCTCGGATATCGAGTCCCGGGACGACGTGGAGGACGAAGAGCTGCGGGAGTTCTGCCTCAAACTGTTCCCGAAGGTTCGGAAGCGTCTGGAACGCGTCGAGAAGGGGGCGGGCGGCCGGTTCCCGCCGTGTATCCGGGAGCTCTTACGGAGGGCCCAAGAAGGGGAGAACTTGCCCCACGAGGCCCGCTTCGCGCTGGCCGCCTTCCTGGTCAACGTGGGATGGGACGTGGACCGCGTGGTGGAAGTGTTCTCGAACCTGCCAGACTTCGACGAGGAGCGCACCCAGTACCAGGTCCGTCACATCGCCGGTGAGGTGGGCGGAGGTACTCGATATCTACCACCGAACTGCGATAAGATGAAAGCATGGGGGTTGTGCCCCGGCAAGGATTGTGGGGTGAAGAATCCGCTGGCGTACTACCGCCGACCTAGGGCCGACGACGGATGAACCGTTATGCGGACTGGAGGCACCCCGAGCTCGTCCGCCAACGTTTCGAGCTTCTCCTCGACCTCTTTCACGCGGCTGCCGTCCTTGCCGATCGCCTTGTGGTGATCGTCCACGTACACCGTGGCGGCCAGGTAACCGGCCCCCTTGCCCCTGGGGCCCCTCACTATCACCTCACTCACACCGCAGTCGTCGAATTCCTCCCGCAAAAATCGTCTGGCGTACTCCTTCATCCACTTGAGCCTGGTGTCCTTTCTGGGCCTACTCCGGAGCTCTTTGGACCACTCGCACTCCTCACATTCCAGCCGATCGAGCGATGGACGGACAGGACCTCCGCACCGTGGACACCTCAGGGACACTTCAGTCCCCCTCCTTTACTTGCTTCCACAGCTTCCTTACCCTCTCAACTTCTTCCTCCTTAGGCTCCGTCTTTCTGAGCTTACGCTCGACTTTCGGAGGTTTCCGTGTTTTCTTGGCTTTCCGTGCCTTAGCCTTCATCGACCGCTGAGAGAGCCGTCGTTCGAACTTCACCAACCCGTAGCCCATCATGACGGCCATGATCGCCAATCCGACCGCGGTCGCCAGCGCGTAGTACCTCAGTTCACGCAACGACCGGGTCAGTCCCTGCAACCCCGCCTTCCGGGTGCGCTTCTTTTCGGGTTTTTTTCTTCTCTTCTCTTTTTTCTTCTTAGCTTCCCCGGCTTTCTTCCCAGACTCGACCTTCTGCGCCTTGCCGGCCGTGGACACCGGCTGAGGTTGTGAAACCCCGGCGTGACCTCCTCCACCGGTCGCCGTCGTCGTCCCACCGGGTGCCGGCTGGGACGGTTGGACGGCGGGAGTCGCTTGTCCGGTCCCCGTCGTGGTACCTCCCTCCTGAGCGGCGACCGGAGCCGCCAGGAGGGACGCCACCACCAACACAGTGACGATGTAGCGGATCACCTCTCGCCCCCCTTCCACGCCTTCAGGATGTCCTCGCCGGTCAGGAACGGAGCACCACGCTCTCTCGCGACGCGCTCGGCTTCTTCACGTGGGAGCGCTCCTCCACCCGGCTCCAGCATCTCGCATATGACCGCTACCTTTGGCTCCAAGCCGACGAGTTCGAGTAACGTCGCGGTGAGCTCGGTGTGTCCCCGGCGTTCCTCCAGCAGTCCGTCGAAGGGGCGCAGCAGGTGCACGTGCCCCGGCGATCTGAACTCCTCACCGAACTCACGTACGGGATCTTCATGGTTGCGGGTGAAGAACTCCGCCAGTTTCCGTACAGTTAAGGCACGATCCTCGTCGGTGACCCCGGTGAAGGTGTCTCGGTGGTTCACGGTGATCGAGAACGTGGAGCGCTCGTCGTACGGTATATCGTCGGGCCACGTGGCGCGCAGTAGGGGATGATCGGCACGTTCGTAGACGTCTACCAGGAAGGGTAAGCGTATCTCCCGGGCATGCTCC
Organism: Methanopyrus kandleri AV19; assembly: GCF_000007185.1. Lineage (GTDB taxonomy): Archaea > JAADCQ01 > Methanopyri > Methanopyrales > Methanopyraceae > Methanopyrus > Methanopyrus kandleri. The sequence continues at coordinate 1,422,509 of NC_003551.1, forward strand.
GGATGTATTACCACGCAGATCAATCCACCCGCGGTCCTCCGGAGTTCCGCGACGTGATCCGGCGTGACTTCAGGTGCCCAAAACACCATATCGGTTTCACCTTCACGATCCTCTGAATCGAAAATGAACACGGGTTCTCCACGTCTCAACGCCCGCCGGACGGTCCGCAGGTCAACCTCCTCGCTAGCTTCCAAGTCGACGGTCCCCACACCTCGATCTTTACCATATCGCCATGGATTACGTTGAGCTCACGTCGTAACTCCGTCTCGGATATCAGCTCCACCTGATCCCGGTGCTCCGTGAGGTCCGGAAAGACCAGCCACGCGGGCCTTCCGTTCACCAAGCAAGGATAAAGCCAAGCTCCTCCGTACTCGCCGTGAGGCTCTATTCGGTACCCGTATGAAGACGCGAGCTCACGGAGCGATTCACGCTCCTCGCGCTCTACACGGACGTTGAACGTCCCCGGGAACGGTCGCGCCCCGATCACACGTTCGATTTCCCTCCGGTAATAAGGAATACTGACGTAGCGACGGCCTTCACCCAGTCCCTCCACATATTCACCTACGGCCACGATCGGTCCCGTAAACACCTCGCCTCACCCTCTCTACGACCTCGTCTACGTCCGCCGACACCCCGTACTTCCGCTCGAAGAACGATACGAGGTTCTTCACGTCCCGCCGGAGTGTCTCAAACGCCCCCGGCTCCTTCACTTTCACAGCTTCGGACAGGTCGATGATATACGGTACACCGTCGTCGCCCACGAGGACGTTGAACGCGCTCAGATCGCCGTGAACCAGCTCGGCATCCACGGCCAACCGCACGACCTGGTCCAGCAGATCCTCTAACACCGATCCCGGGTCGTCCAGATCCGGCGCTCGGTAGAGGGGTTCGCCCGGAATGTACTCCATCACGATGAGGCCCGGACGGGCATCGTAGGGCTTCGGTACCCTCACACCCGCCTCGTACGCGCGTCGCAGCCTGGAGAACTCCCTCAGGGCCGCATCCCCGCGCTCGATCCGTCGTACCTCACCGTCCTCTAACCTGTAAACCCGCTCCTCGTGCCGTTCCTCGTACCCGGTGTGCGCGCGATACACCTTCAGGGCTACCTTCTCCCCGTCACGTTCCGCCAACAGGACATCCGCCTCCTTTCCGGTCATGATCGTCCCGAGAATGCGATCAACTCCGGCGTACTCCGCCAGAGGGTCAGGCTCCGGGATCTCACGTTCCTCGGACTCTGACACCTTGAAGAGCGCATCTTCGACGGCCTCCAGGGTTTCGTCAGAGATCCTCCCTTTCTCCCGCTGTATCCGCAACGCTTCCAGGAACCGCTCCGCGTCTTCCGGATCTACCTCCGTCTCCTCCAGCGCCCTCAGGAACGGCTCAGGATCGTCTTTCTGCACCGTTTCTAACAGTGCACGTCCCAGTTGCTCCAACTCCGAGGCCCCCGGTGGTCCCTGGAATCCCGACACCGGAGCCACGAGGGAACGGGGCCTTACTCCGTCAGGTCGAGGCCCTCGAGCTCCCCGACAGTCTCCAGCACATGCCTCCGAGCCTCCTTGGGAGACTTCGGTTCCCGGACTACCTCACCCTCCTCCACGAACTTCCGCAGCAGCGGCTCGCGTTCCGACCCACATTCCGGACAGGGACTCGGCTCCTTACCCCGAGGGAGCACGACGTCGTCCAGACAGTTCGGGCACCTCCAGACTTGTTTCGCTCCGGAGAGCTTCCCCCGCTTCGACCTCGGTTCACCTTCGATCTCCACCAGGTCCATCGCGAAGTCCACCGCCGGTGCGTCCGAGATCGCCGTGCCCACGCCGAACGCGTCGGCTCCCACCTCCGCGAGCCGTCGGATCTCGCCCTCGTCCAACCCTCCGGACACCATGATCTTGACGTGCTCGTACCCTCGGAGGTCCAGCTCCCATCTGACTTCACGTACGATCTCCGCCATGTCGCCCCGGCGCGAGGACGGTGTGTCGAGCCTCACCCCGTCCAGCCTCTCCCTCAGCTCTTCGGCCGCCATCAGCGCCTCCTCCACCTCGTCGTACATCGTGTCCACGAGAGCTATCCTGGGGACGTCCTCCGGCACGTGCTCGTCGAACGCTCGCCAGGCCTTCCGCTGGTCCCCGAACACCAGGACGAACGCGTGCGGCATGGTGCCCACGGGCCGCTCCCCGATCAGCTCCGCCCCCTTGATCCCGGAGACCCCGTCGCACCCGCCCACGTACGCCGCCCTGTCCACCATCGGGGCGATCGCCGGGTGTTGCCGACGGATTCCGAAGCTGTACACCGGCTTACCGCCGGCCGCGACCTTGCACCTCGCAGCTTTCGTGGCGATCCCGGTGGCCTTAGCCAGGCACCCGATCAGCGCCGTCTCGAGCTCGCAGAACTCGACGTAAGGCCCCTCAATCCTCATCACCGGCTGCCCGGGTCGGAACACCTCACCTTCGTCCATCGCGTACACCGTAACGTCCCGACCTTCGAGCAACGCTAGCGCCTCTTCGACGCCGCACAGGACACCCCACTCCCAACCCTCCGGTAACGACCGCGTGGAGATCTCGGCGACCACCTCGGTGTCGGCGAGGCCTTCTTCCTCCAGTACCTTTCTGATCCTCCTGAAGTACACATCCGCGGTCTCACCGCGTCTTATCTCGTCCTCCGTGGCCACGTGAAGGCGCACTCACACGCACCCCCGCGGGGCATCCCCGCGAGAATCGAAAGCTTTATCCTCACACCGTCGGTCCGGTCGGGGCGAACTGGGCGGAAAGGAGCCGAGAGCGCGTGCCTCCCGTAGCTAGGCGACCCACGACACGGGCTTATCGAGGGGCGACCGGAGCGCCGAGACCCTTACTCCGACCTCAACACCCACGCAGTCCGAGGCGAACCGCGACGGGGGTGGTGACGATGTCGCGAAAGGCCCTGATGCCTTGCACCGGTATGTCACCGAACGGGTTCGTTTCGCGGGTGGTGGTTGCGGAGCTGTCCGAGGAGGAAGGGATACCGTCGATCTGCCCACCTGCTACCGCCGCCGGTAAGGAGAAGTTCCTCGAGCTCCTGAAGCGCGTCGAGGTACTGGCGGTCGCGGGCTGTGACTACAACTGTCCCGCAAGGATACTGCGGGAGAAGGCGGGGAAGGAACCCTCCGAGACCGTATTCGTCTCGGACGTCTCTGAGGAGACCGGTGTGGACGCTGACAGTCTCTACGAGCTCACGGAGGCGAACAGGGAGCTCGTTAAGGAGGTTAAGAGAAGGGTTAAGGAGCTCCTCTGATAGTTCCTTCCGCCCCCTCGACGCCCCACGCCTAGTCCGATCTCTCCGGGGCGACAGGACCGTCGGATCGTCGAAGTACGTGGGGTCGAGGAGCCGTTCCCCAGACCGCCGTTGACGCGACGGTGTTCGGTGTTCTCAATCACCGGTCGGGTTTCCCTGCCCTCGCCGTAATCCATTCGAATATTTTTATATGACAAAGTAGCATCGAAACGGAGATTGTTATTCACCTGATAAGGGGGAAACTAAAACCACAACCTCCGCTGAACTGGTGACCGAAGAGCCTACTCGCCGTTATCGGGCCGGAGGCTTACCCGGAGGACGCGGAGGAGTTCGGCGTGTGGGACGGTGGTCCGGTGGTCGCCGGACGGGAGTGGGAGTGCCGCGCGAGGACGTGACGAGCGACGCGAGTATGTCGGAGCGCGAGCGGGCACCTGTAGAGTCCGCCCTTCCTAACGTACCGCTATCTGCCCGTTCATCCAGTTAACCAGCTCCTTCCGCTCATCCTCGCTCAGTTCTTCGAACTTCTTGACCTCGACGTCCTCGAGCTCTTCCAGCGGTACCTCAGACTTCGAACCCAGGTCGTAGACGCGTACTTCGGGGTCTAACTCGTCCTTGAAGGTCTCCACGAAGTTCTCGTAGATCTCCATCGCGTGATCCGGGTAGTTCTGAGCCACACGGACGACGGTTCCGGCCCCCAACAGGACCGTGAACGGGTACTCGTCCCCCTCGGATCTCACCGCCCGGCCCGCCACGATCGCCAGGTCGTAAAGGACGCTCTCCAGGGCTTCCAACCTCAGGGCGTCGAGGGGGTTGTCGTCGAAAACGTCCTTCGGCTCCAGTCGGATCTTATGTAGCATTATCGGAACGATGATGGACCGCTGCGCCGCGTAGTTGGACAGGTACGTTCGGCACACCACCATGGCCTCAAGCCCGTGCACGTCGGCGCCGACGAGTCCCTTGATGATCTCGGCTACACCTATCCCTCCACCCTGCCCCGCGAACTGCTGCAGATCCTCGACGCTCCGGATCCGCTCGGCGTCTCGAAGGGCCTGATGGAGGTTGTGGACGAAGGAACGGGCCCTATCCAGGACGAGAACCCTACGGTTTCTGGTGTCCAGGGCCCGGAGCAGTCTCCCGAGTTCCCACGCGTCGTCCGACTTTATGTACAAGGGCAGTAGGTAGAAGACAGCCCTCACACTCCCACACCCCGGCGGTCCAGCTCGCTCAGGGTGGGCCGGTTCTCGGCCACGAGGTACGCCACCGGGAGCTCGAAGTACTCGGGGCCCATGAGCAGCTTCAGCAGCTGCTCCAGGTTCTTCACGACTGGCGCGAACGTCAGGATCGGCCGCCCGCGACGCGGACTCTTCACTACCACCCACTCCCTGATCCCGGCTTCCTCCGACCTCTCGATCAGCTCGTTCAGCAGCGACAGGTTCTTCTTGGCGTCGAGGTAGTCGGCCCTGCACTCCCTCTCGACGAGCTCTCGGAGTTCCTCTATCCAGTCCTCGAGCTCGTACGTCAACCGGTCGTAGACCTCTCGGAACTTGGTCTTCTCCTCCAGCGCCTTCTTCACCTTCCGGACGTCGCGGTTCCAGTCCACGACACTCCACATGTGAGACTGGTCCAGGGCCAGGTCCTTCAACTCATCCATCAGCGTGCGTGAGCCGACTCTCACGTACCCCCTGATCTCCACTATGAGCGCTCCAGGGAGCACGTGGGCGTCGTCCAGGACCACGAGCGAGCCCTCCAGCGCTTCTTCCCAGTCCTCTTCAGACACGAACGGTTCCTTACCCAACGCCTCACGTGCACAACGGTGCGACGCGTACAGGAACGGGGCCGACAGCAGCTTCTTGAAGGAGAGACAGACGATCCTGGCCGGCTCACGTAACTGACGGATGATCTCGCAGTTCCCACAGGAGTCCCAGGGAGCGAACCCCTTGATGAACGGGTTCTCCCTGTACAGGGCCCTGCGGACCTTCTCCCGTAGCTCCTCGTCCTCCAGCGGTTTCAGCAGCGGACCCTCTTTCCGGTAAAACCACGGGTAACACTTCGGTTCGTCCTGCGCCGAGCCCGCGTGTGCCATGACCTCGAAGAGCTCCTCCTGTTCCAACTCTCCGAGGAGCTCCGGCAGCTTAACCTGACACGGTTCGTCGTAATCCTCCACCCTGCGCCACAGATCGACGCTGAGCTCCCACTCCTTGAACTTCTTGTACTCCCGCTCCGCTAGGTCCGGTGACGGGACGGAGTAGAACACCCTTTCCCGGTACTCCCTGGCTATCCTCCGCAATAACCAGGTTTTACCCGACCCGGGCCGCGTGGTGAGCACGGCCACGCTGTCGCACTCGGCCAGCTGATCGCGGATTTCTTCCAACATCTCGTACTGCGACTTCCTCAGGTCGTACTTCTCCTCGACGGCGTCCAGAGCTTCGAACAGGACTTCCTTGTCTTCCCCGCAGCTCAACGCGCCACCCCCTCGACGACACCGAGCACCGCCGGCTCGTTGCCCACGGTCACCAGGAACCGGTCGCCGGGCTCCACCACCACCTCACGGTCCAGCTCCAGGACGACGTGCGCCACGTTGTGGCCCTCGGCGTAGGGTCGCAGCACTTCCGTCCCGGCGTCCGTCTCGACCTCCGCGAACCTGACATTCGCGGCCGCGGAGAGCACGTGCACCTTCCCCATCGTCCCGGGCCGGACCTTAGCGCCGATCGAGAGAACTTCCGCCTCGATCCGGTCGGCGGTCGACAACCCCTCCCCGAGGCACATCCCGCGCGTGATCGAGCCCTTCACCCTCAGCCTGGCCCGGAACGGAACCCCCGGCCCGGATCCGTCCGTCGATTCCACCTCCAACACCTCCGCGCTCCGTCCACCCGGCTGGACTTCGACCCGCCCTTCCTCCAGCGTACCCCGATCCACGATCCCGAACACGTCCACGGTCGTCTCGTCCACCCTCCTCGTGGACTCCACCGGCGCCCGCAGCGGGTCCATCTCGGACGGTCGAGGTGGCTCCTCCAGCTCGGCCAGCGCGTCGAGCAGCTCTTCCGCCCCTTCCCCCGTCTTCGCGGACACCGGAACGGGTTCCACGACGGCTTCCACACCGAGCAGCTCCAGAAGATCCATCACCTCATCCGCGACCTCGGCCGCCCGATCGCGGCTTACCAGGTCCACCTTGCTCACGACGGGTAGTACTCTCGCCCCGTAGAACGAGACCACGAGCGCGTGGTCGATCGTTCCTGGACACGGTCCCTCGTCGGCCGCGACCACCAGGATCGCGTAATCCGCGCTCCAGGCGGACGCCAGCATGTTGCGGATGTAGTCACGATGACCCGGTACGTCCACGAACGAGACCGTGGTATCGCCGAGCTCCAGGAACGCGCGTGCGGGCTCTATCGTGACCCCCATCTCCCGCTCGTGGGGTAGCCTGTCCAACCACTCACCGGTCAGCGCCTTCACGAGCGTGGTCTTTCCGTGGTTGAAATGTCCGCAGACTACCACGTTGACGACACTCACGCCGCCACCCTCCAGTCGCTCCACTCGCCCTTGAGCCTCCGGGCGGTTAATCCCGCGAATCGCCTTTTATTTACCACCCCCGAGGGCCCGGCTCGTAGCGCCGCGCCCACCACACGGCCAGAAAGCAGCCCGTGAGCAACGCCAGGACCAGCAACCACCTCGGGAAGTAGGAGACCGGGGCCGCCCGGTACTCCTGCGCCAGCACCCGTCCGGTCCTCGCGGCGGTCGACCCGGCATCCTTCTCTGCACCTCCGGTGACCTTGCCCGCGACACCTATCAAAGACACTCCCGTAGGTTTCGCCGACCTCGGGCCGACCACCGCTCCCGTTACCGCCGCGACATGCGATACTGTGACCGTGATCCGGGCGACCGCCGGGACCCTCGGCGCCACACGGACGGTCGGTCCGAACGTCGGACGCGCCGTCGGAACGGTTGGAGGTACCGCGGTGGCCGTTTCGATCGCCTCCGTCGCCATCCGTTCGACGACCTGAGTCTGGAAGGCGCATAGTTCGGGGCAGCAGCAGGCTACGGAGGTGATCCAGGATAACACCTCGCGCGGGTAGGGGACGCCCAGGTCGGTCGAGATCCTGGCGAGCGAGAACGCGGCCGAGGCCAGGGCCGTCGGCACCGACGCCAACCAGTCCGCGTTAGCGCCTACCGCCGACCAGACGGCCGGGAGCACGGCCGCGAGGTCGCGCCGTCCGATCGCGACGTACCCGAGGGTCGCGAAGCGCTTGAGCGAGCGCAGCAAGTACAACGCGCCCGAGACCCCGAACCGGCGGAGCCCGGCGATGAAGCTCCTGTTGTACAACGTCCTAAGCAGGCTCCGCACGAGGTACGCCCGGGTCGAGACCAACGGGCCCGAACCGCGCTCGATCTCCCGTAGCGTCTCCTTCAGGCCGCTCGCCGCGCGGAGGAGAGTCTCCTTCCACCCGACGAGCCTCGCGAGCCGACCGGCGCTTTTGGCCACGTTCCAGCCCGGTTTGAAGGCGCCGAGATCAACCTTCGAGACGTCGAGCGTCCATCCCCTGATGGAATTCTCCCGCAGTAGGTAGTCTAGGAGTGCCCTCGCCGACGCCTCGAGGTCCACGGTGCAGCCGCAGCAGAAGAGGTTCGAGTAGTCGTCGTACGAGTCGAACACCTGTAGGACCGCGTCCGAGGTGACGACCGCCAGGGCCAGTGCGAGCGGGCAGTGTAAGAACGGTTGCCGCGTCCCCACGAGCTCCGACCGCACGTACGGGAGGACCGTGTACGAGAACCCGACGAGCGCCCGGAGCCCCAGGGACTCCACGCTGTCGCCCGTGTACATGCCGGCCTCGATCATTGGGAGTACCGGCGCGATGAACTCGCCCGGACACTGCGTGAAGACCGCGACGCCCGCCATCACCGCGACGTTCTCCCGCGTCAGCCCCCCGAGGAGCCAGTCGGGGAGCCTCTCTTCCAACGCCTCCCGGAGGACCAGATACGTGACGGCCCAATGGAGAAACGGGGCGTTCCGGGACGGCGGAATCCACAGGCCGGTACCGACGGCCACCGACCACAGGAGCTCCGCCAGGTTCCACCCGACCAGGTCTCGAAGACCCACGACGACGTAGTCGTTCAGTTCCTTCAGTCCCTCGTGCAGCTCACGGAGCGTCCCCAGCGGGTCACGCTCCAGCCTCGTCAGAGCGTCGTCGAGGAGCCTCCGGAGGACTCCCGGAACGCACCCTTGATCCCGGAGTCTCTCCTCCGCCTCCTTCAACGACCTCTTGAGCGCCTCGAGCACGTCCCTGAGGGCGTCCCACCGACCCGTACCGTGAGGCCTCGCGGTCGGTGAGAGGTACGAGCGCTCGCCCAGTGCCAGGGCGATCCAAGGCTCCGCCGCGACCACATCCAGCATACGACACACGTTGATCAGCGAGAGCGCGGACGGGCTGATCCCCTGGAACGTAGCCCCCGACACCAGCAAGAGGACGTCTTTACGGACCCTGGGCAGGTCGAGCACCTCGACCCCCACGATCCGGACCGTCCGGAGGTCGAACGTCAACTCGCCCACGACGACTACCCTCTCCCCGACGCGCAGGTTCACCGGGTACCGGAACGCGACCGTGATGCTCGCGCTCGGGTCGTACTCGGACCGGAGGACTACGGTGTGATCGTCCAGGATCCGCGCCACGATCCCGCTCACGCACGCGCTCGTACCTCCGCACACAGTGGGCATGGCGACGAGGTCGGCCACGTCCACGACGTCCTCCTCACTGTACGATATCACGAGGTCCGAGCACAACAGGCGCACGTTCTCGGCTTCGAAGTCAGGAATTCCGAGCACGACGAGCTCTTGACCGACGCTCACCCGGGTCCCTTCCGGGAGTACTACCTCCACGTGGGCCGTCCCGTCGTCCACGACGACCGTGGGCCTATTACCGAGGTACCGGACCTCCGTGATCCGACCGCGGATCAGGAGGGTCTGGACTGGCACGTTCGGGTGTCGGACGTGCACGAGCGGCAGCTCCCAGGGAAGGACACCGATCACCTCGCCGGTGAGGTTCGTTCCGTACGAGGCCCGACCGGTCGTCGTGGGAACGTAGCTCCGGAAGGAAGTCTTCACCGGCACGTACCCGAGCAGTTCCAGTGCCAGCGCGTACTGGAGGCCGCCCGTGGCCAGGTCGGTCGGACCCATCACCGTCATCACGCGGTCTTCCGCGTGCCGGTACAGCTCGGTCGCGATCACCGACGACACGGACACGGCGACCTCGTCCGGGAACCTCCGCACGTCGTAGGCGCAGGTGTTCCTCCCGGTCGGGGCGACGTAGACGTACCGGAGCGGGGAGCCACCGAACCCCGGGCGCACGTACTCCGCGCGCAGCGCCCTGAGGAGGTTCTCGATCTCGTACCGGGCGCTGAGCAGGAACCGCTCGAGCACCTCGCGGGCCAGGCGCGAGATCCGGTCACCCTGTCTCCCCGTCCATACGGCCTCCCAGTCGACGTCCACCTCCTCCCACAGCGCCCGTCGTAGTGCGAACTCGACCATGCACTCGAGTGACTTAAACGGGTCCTCGGGGTCGATCGAGGGCAGACCGTACACGTGTAATCCGCACATCCCCGACTCCTCCTCGACCTCCCGTAAGTACTCGTACAACAGCTCCGCACACCGGTCGAAGTTCCGCTCGAACTTCTCCCATTCGTCGGTCACCACCAGGTACACGCCGGTCTCGCGGACGAGCTCGAGGATCGCGTCTCGGAGTGCGGGGGATCGTGACTGGAGGTACTTCTCAAGCGCCTCGATCAATCGCTCTACCTCAGGATCGAACTGGACCTCGTTCCTGGGCGCTGGGAAGTGACCGAGGACGATCGCGCCGAGCCGACGCCTGGCCGTGACGCAACCGGTCGGATCCCCCACGTGGTACAGGCAGACTATCGGCGTCCCGTTCGCCAGGACGATCGGAAACTCCCAGCCGAGGGGGAGGATGGGTTTCATGGGCGTCCACTCGAGTCGACCCCTACCACCTACGCGGACCACCGCGTCCGCGTCGAACTTCCGCGTGAGGTAGTACCAGAACGCCAGATAGAGATGCGTGGGTGGGAGGACACTCGCCCGGAGCTCGGTCTCGGATTTCATCCGCAACAGGGGCGGTTCCGGGAGTACGATAACGTTTCCGAATTTCATTCCCGGTATCGGGAACGCGCGAGTCCCGTCCACGGTCCTCAGGAACGGGGACTCCTCGGGCGGACCCCACCCGAAGAGTCCACCCAACTCGTCCAACCGACCCCTCCACTCCTCCCACAACCCGTCCAACTCGCGCAGGACGGGCTCCTTATCCACCCGCTCGCCCCGGGACACCCGCACCAACAGGTCCGTCACCCTCGCGAAGACCTCCCGTAACTTCCTCACCAGGGCCTCCCGGGTCGCGTCGTCGAGGTTCATCAGGTGTAAGCACGAGATCACGGTATCCATCAGTGCCTCCATCCTTACCCGGAGGAACTCGAGGTAGCGTTTGTCGGGAGGTAATTCTTCGGGGTTGGCCCGCTCGACGAGGTATCGGAGGTACCCGAGTATCCCCCGTTCTACGTACAATCGCGTGGGTTCGGGGAGGGAGCGGTACCACTCGAGGTACTCGTCGAGGGTGACCTTGTCGAGGAGTAGCAACTCGACCTCGTGCGCCCGACCACCCGCCCGCTCGACGAACCGGTTCAAACCAGTCTTGAGCGGTGGCGTTCTCACGTACGGACCCACGTGATAGGCCCTGAACAGGTATTCGCGCCAGAACCGGTCCGAAAGCTCAAGCAGTACGTTCAGGGCCTCGCGGAAGATCTCAATCGCCTGCCGGAAATTACCTCGCTCGAGAAGTTCCCACGCCTCTCGGTCCAACTCGATGACCCGGCGCAGCACCTCGTCCCACGGTGTGTGGACCGAGTACCCGTCCTCGCGCAACCAAGCCAGAAGGTGTAACACGCTCGCGGGCACGTCCAGCTGGTCCGCCACCGCCACGAAGTCCCGGCCGGACGTGTCGACCCCGTACACGAGGGCCACTCTCTTCTCACGGTTCGGAGCCTCCCGCAACCGGCGCAGCTTCTCGACCAGGCGGACGACGGCATCGATCGTCTCCTCGATCGGTTTGCCTCTGACCACCAGGACGCCACCGGGGACGTGTCGGGCGAGCCCCGGTGGTAGCCTGACGACGCGCGACGTCCCGACGAGGAACAGACCTAGGAAGCCGAGGTTCTCGGGTGCGATCACGTTGAACACCATGTAATGGTCGGCGGCGCGTTCGGACATGTACAGGCATTCCCACTGCAACCTCGTCATGCCCATGTGGTTGCTGTCCAGCCCGATCACCGGGACGTTCAACCGTTCGAACAGTCTCACGAGCCGGCTGTCGGGGCCATAGTACCGCATCATGCTGTGGTTGACGGCCCACATGATGCAGACGGTGTGTTCCTCTTTGACCAGCGGTTCCAAGGCCCCGAGGAAGTCTTCGGGCAGCATGTACAGAGCGTCGTAGTGCAGGGCGATGGGTACCACGTTGTACCCGCGCTCGTGGAGCTTCTCCGCCAGCACGCGCAGCCAATCGAGGTAGCCGAGGTACCGACCCAGGAGGTTGGATGAGTCGAAGACGATGAACACCGTCGGGGCTCCAGGGGTGTAGAAACCTCTCGACTCACCCAGTCTCCGGTAGCGGTCGAAGATCTCGCGGAGCCTGGGAAGGACCTCGCCGCGGATAAGCTCCACGAACCACCGCGGGTACACGGTGATCCCGTGGTAGCTGGACAGTACCTCGCCGTGTGGGAACTCGCGCTGGTACCTCAGGATCACGATCGGGTCGACGGGACGATCGTAGGAGACCACGGTATCGGTGAGCGGGTCGTACAGGGATAGCAGACCGTCGAGGTAGAATGCCCGGGGCGGCTCTCCACCACCTACGTACCTGAAGAACTGGACGAGGTTACGCTCGGAGAGCGTGGTTAGGAATAGATAGAGGGGAACCTCGGCACCTCCGACGTTCATCACCCGATCCGCCAGTGGTACCATCTCGGCCTTGGTCGAACCGGTCGGGATGTTGATGCCGTTCTGATACACGTAGAAGGGGACACCGCGCGACAGAGCCTCGGCGAGAGCCGCGTACTCCGGCGCCGAGTACGGGTCCAGCGAGGTCAGTCCCGACGAGCGATACAGCACCACGGCCGAGGCATTCCGGATGCGCTCGCAGGTCTCCTTCCTCACCTCCTCGAGGTTCGCACCGACGATGAGGGAGTCGTACGAACGCGAGTCGATGACGAAGAAGTCCACCCCGGACTTCGATAACGGTTCGATGAACTGGCCGGCGTAACGGGATATCACCACTATCTCACCGCAGGAAACCGGTGCGAACGACGTCAAGGCTGGGAGTAATAATGAGAGAACTAGAAGGGGACGTGGCACCGGAGGAACCCCCTCAGCGGCGTCGGGTCAGGAGCGACGCCGCGAGCGCCAGTGCCACGACTGCCGGAGTCACCGGGAAGATCTTCCGCTTCTTCACTACGCCCTTGCCGACGCCCAGCTTCTCGGCCAGCGCGAAAGCCGCCAGCGCGTACGAGGTCGCCAGTGTCTGGCTCCGGTAGCGCAGCTCCGGGCTCCAGACGCTCCGGATGAAGTACCAGTAGAACGGTAGCCTCAGGCGTTTGGCCTCCAGGTACTGACCGTGCAGTACCTCCAGCGCCTTCACGATCGCCTCATGGTTCGGGTCGATGAGACCCAACTTCGCGCACCTGAGCAGCGCGACCAGCGCGGAGGCCGTGCTACCGTAGTCCGGCGGGTACTCGCTCAGCGATCCGCGGCCCCACATGCCCGTCTCCGGGTCCCGGAGCGAGAGCAGGTAGTCGATCGCTTTCTTGAGCGCGTTCTTCACGCGCTCGACCAGGTCCTTCAGCTCGTCCTCCTTGCCCGCCCGCTGCACGGCCTCGAGCCAGTCGCAGAGGGCGATCATGGCACGACAGTGTCCGGTCGTGTACAGCGGGTACGGACAACCCGTGTCCCGCGGGTCGGTGTAGAAGTTGCCCTTCTCGTCCTGGTTGTTCAGGAACCACTCAACGACCTTCAGGATCAGCTCGTCGTCCGGAGACGTTCCGGCCGCCAGCAGCATCCGGAGGCAGTACGAGGTCACGTCCGTGATACCGTGAGCACCACCCGGACGGTCCGGGTAGTCGATCCAGCAGTAGCCCTTGTCCTCCTTCTGCAGGTTCGGACCCTCACGGAGCCAGTTGATCACCTTCTCGAGGAACGGCTTGTACTCGTTCCACTTGTCGTCCGGGACGATGCCCGCCTGTCTAGCTCGGAAAAACGGCAGCGCGAACTTTGCCGTCAGCCCGGCGCTCGGGATCTCCTTACCGTCCTTGATCCTGGCCCAATAAGCCCACTCTCCGTTGGGGTCCTCCTTACGCTGGTACTTACCCTTCACGTTCCACATGTACTGGAGCGCCTTCAGGACCATGTCCTTGTCGACGGGGTACCCTACCTCGACCGCCGTCAGCAGGGTGTCCATGACCACGTATGTGTGCAGGTTCGGCAGGCAGTAGTACGTAACGTCCGACTTGTACGACATCGGGAACGCGCCGACGTCCTCCGGCTTTACCTCGTAGGTCGCCTTTTGTCCACTGCGGTCCTTGTACTCGATCACCTTGCCCACGTCCTCCTCGGTGTACTGCTGCGACTTCAGCCAGTCGTGGGCGGCCCTGGCGCACTCCTGGATCTGCTCGGCCGTGATGGCAGATCCCGGGGCGGTCGAGAGGGCCACGGTGACAAGGGCGAGTACTAACGGTCTGAGAATTCCCATGTAGTATTACCCTCACTCGCTCCCATGTTATTACCAAATAAATTTTATCGACTTATGTCCTATCTCGTACTAATCTCCATATGATACCCGCTGTCATAAGTAATAGTAATATCGCCGCGGAAACAGCGCCGAGACTCGGATGGCAGGACGCCTCGAAGATACCGGTAGAGACGACCGGCACCCCGATGGTATCCGCGGCGTACCCGGCCGCGACCGCGCAGAGGGTGATTCCGACCAAGTAAGCCGCGACGATCCTTCCTCCCAGGAACCGTAGGATAACGGATAGCGTGGCTACGTTGGTCCCGGGTCCGGCCACGGTGAACGTCAGCATCGAACCTACGGAGGCTCCTTTCGCCACCAGTGCGGCGGCTATGGGGATCGCGGCGACCGAACACACGTAGAGCGGTAGACTTATCAGAGCGGCGAGGACGGGCCCGAGGAAACCTTCGAGGTATCGTACCGCCGGACTCGGCACCCATAGCTCCAGTAGGACGGAGGCCGCCAATCCTATCAGAAGCCACGGCCCTACGGTGCCCGATAGCTCCAGAAGCTCACGTGGGAAGTCCTTGAAGGAACGTCCCCGATAGCACGGTCCGTGTTCTCCGCACGATGGGAGTTCTTCCGTCTCCTCGCTTCGATCCTTCAGAGTGAGCTCGGCCAGATAACCGACTATCACGGCCGCGACTACCGCGGTCAGCACCTTGGCCGCCGTGAAGTACGGTCCGAGCAGCGCGTAGGCCAGCAGTAGGGAGTTCACGTCGGTTTGCGGGGTAGCCACGATGAAGGCGATGACGGGGCCTACACCGGCCCCACGGTTCTTGGCTGCTATCGCGAGCGGGAGCACCGAACACGAGCAGAGGGGGAGTGGAACTCCGAGGAGCGTCGCGATTATGCAAGCCTTGAGGCCACCACGCAGATGACGGGCGAGGTAGCGTTCGGGGACCATCGATTGCAGTGCGGCCCCTAACACGAGACCGATGAGTAGGTACGGAGAAATCTCCGTCAAAAGGCCCACGAACGCTCCGAGAGGATCCAAGCGCCGTCCCCCCGACAGTCGGTGGTTCCGAAGCGTACATACAAGGTGGGGGCCGGTGTGGAATTCGTTACGATAATTGTAACAATAGCGAAAAGCGGGGAAGGAGGAAGCTACTTCTCCACGATGGTTTCCTCCACCTCCATCCCGAAGTGACGGCCCTTACCTTCCTCGGTCTCCACGTACGCGAGCACCTTGTCACCCGGCTTGAGGTCGACCACGGACACCGGCTCACCGTCCTCGCGTACCAGGTGAATGGTCTCGGCGTTCTGAACTATGGTCTGAATCTCCACACCTTCGTACTCCGCGCGGATGAGCATCAGCGGTCTCCGTTCGATCTTCAGTCGGCCCACCACCGCGGCCCTCGTACGTCCTTCCGTGTCGACTATCAGGACCTCATCGCCGGGTCTCAGCTCGGCCAGGTACTTCGTCTTCCCACCGGGCACGCGGATGTAGGCGTGGACCGGACCGGCGTTCACCCGGAAGGGTCGCGGCTCGACGTACGGGTTCTCGAGGCTCTCGCTATGAATGAGGAACATCCCGCGGGAGGTCGATCCTACGAGCATTCCCTCGCCCTCGGACATGAGCGAGCAGGTGTCCACGCAGACCCTGTCGCCCTTACCTATCGGTTTGACTTCCTTCACCTCGACCGCGACGAGCTCGAATCGCTCGGCTGCGGCCCGCTCCGCGATCTCCGCGGTCTTCTTGATCTCGGACGGATCGATACGCTCCGCGTCGAGCAGGACGCCGTCCGAACCCACCTCGAGCGTCTCGAAGGCTATACGTGCCTCCTCGGCGTCCCGAGCTCCGGCGATGAGCTGCGTCTTCTCACCCTGAAGTTCCGCGATGAGGTTCTCCAGTGGGATGATCTTCCAGTCACGGCCGATCGCGATCACGTAGTCGGGACCCACGTTCTTCGCGATCTCCGCGGCGAAGCGCTCGTAAGGCTTGTCCAGGATCTCGACGTACTCGGCGACCTCGAACCCGCGATCCCGCGCCTTCTCGATGAGCGCGGCGTCGATAGACTCGGATATGTCGTCCGGCAGGTCGATAGAACCGTCTCCCTCGCCACCCTTGCCCACGATCACCACGTCGGCGTCGATGGCGTCCAGCTCCTCAAGGGCTAGGTCGGGAGAGCCCGGAGACTCCGGCATCAGCGGCACCGCGACCTTAACGTTCCCGAGCTCCTTCACGCGCTCTACGTCCTCGGGTAGGCAAACTATCACGTCGACACCGGCTTCGATCGATTCCGTGACGTAGGGCTTCTTCTCGTTCCACTCGCCCTCGAACGCCACCGAGACCCAGACCTGCTTGGGCCGCATCTCGACTTACACCCGCTCCAGCTCCTTCATCGCTTCCTCCACTTCCGCGTCTTCATGTATGATCCTCGCGATGGCACGGGTCATTGCCTCACGCATGCGTGGGGACTTGTGCGCGAAGATATTACGACCGATGGCAGCACCGGCCGCTCCCGCCTCGATGGCGCCCTTAACCATCTCGAGGACTTCCTTTGGTGTCTCCGCCTTCGGACCTCCCGCGATCACCACCGGCACCGGACAACCCTTCACGACCTCACGGAAGGAGTCCGGGTCGCCCGTGTAGTTGGTCTTTACGATGTCCGCACCGAGCTCGGCGCCTACCCTGGCGGCGTGCTTGACGTACTCTACGTCGAACTCGTCCTCGACCTTCGGACCTCGCGGGTACATCATCGCGACCAGGGGCATACCCCAATCCGAGCACCGGGCGGCGATCTCACCCAGCTTCTTGAGCATTTGAGGCTCGTCCTCCGCACCCACGTTCACGTGCACGCTGACGGCGTCCGCACCGAGCCTTATGGCTTCCTCTACCCGGGACACCAGGACCTTGTTGTTCGGGTCGGGTCCCAACTCGGTGCTGGCGGATAGGTGGATGATCAGACCGACGTCCCGTCCGTAACCCCGATGACCCGCTCTGACCATACCCTTGTGGAGGAGGACGGCGTTAGCCCCACCTCGAGCCACGGCGTCGACGGTCTCCTCTAGATCCTCGAGACCCGTGATCGGACCCAGGGTCACCCCGTGGTCCATCGGTACGATCAGGGTGCGTCCGGTCTCGCGGTTCATTATCCGCTCCATCCGGATCTGCTTACCGATATGCACCAATCCGGATCACCCCTCCTCGAGCTTCCGGGCCAGGGACTGGTAGCGTTTGGAAATGTCCTCGAACTCCCGATTGAGCTCGGACAAACGTCGGGATATCTTCGAGATGCGCGCGGGAGCGTCCTCGGTGAGCACGGCCCCCTTCTTCGAGGGGCGTATGATCCCTCCCTCCTCCAACACGCGGAGCGAGTACCTGACCTTATGCCACTCCATCCCGGTCACATCCGAGATCCGACCGATCCCGATGGGTTGATGCTCGGCCACGACCTCCAGGACTTGGACGTGCCGGCGCAGGGTTTCCAGCGCCTCCCTGAGCGACCGCAGCACCCGCGGACCATCCCCTGCTCTGGGCTGTCAAGTGTCACGATTGTGACTACTTAAAATTTCCCGTCGGCAATTCGAACGGCTTTACCTCCACCCCCGCGTCGGTCTTCTTGGCACGCTCGTACGCCAACGCCCCGACGGCCACGTCGAGAATGGCGATTCCGGTCGAATCGAACACGGTCAACTCCGAGGAATCGACCTCGGTCTCTCCCCTCACCACATCCGAGAGTTCGATGAGTTCCTCCGGGTTCAGCTCGCCCCGCTCCACGGGTTGGCTCACGTCTCCCGATTCGACGCACTGCTCGCGGTCGTCGACCACGACCACCGCGCGCTTCAACAGCTCGGTCTTCACCTCCTGCTTCTCCGGAGCGTCCGCACCGATAGCGTTCACGTGGACGTCCTCCGGAACGTCCTCAGAGCCTAGGTAGGGCTCGGTGGCGGGGGTGCATGTGCAGACGACGTCGACGTCCAGCCCCGAGAAGTCCAAATTGTCGAGTACCTTGGCGTCGACACCGAGGTCTCGCTCGACCCATTCGGCGAGCCTTCGAGCCGCCTCACGTGCCTGGTCGTACACGAACACTGCCTCAAGGTCGAAGACCTCCGCATGCGTGAGGAGCTGGTACCTCCCTTGTACTCCCGCACCGACGATTCCGACCGTCCGCACGTCTTCGGCTAGGTACTTCGATGCTACCGCCCCGGCCGCTCCCGTCCTCAGCGATGTGATCTCCGTCGCGCTGACCAGACAAAGTGGCCTCCCCGTTTCCGGCTCGATCAAGCACATGACCGCCATGACCGTGGGTAAGCCGCGATCGGGATTGTCGGGATGTGAGTTGACGATTTTGACGCCTGCCACACCCAGCTCTGACAGATAAGCGGGCATCACTCTGAAGTCGCCGCCTTCCAGCGGTACGATAGTCTTCGGTGGCATCTCGCACTCGGGCTTGATCCGAAACGTCTCCTCGACACGTTCGACGACTTCTCTCACGTCGAGAAGCGCTCTGACGTGATCTTCCGAAAGGAACAGCATGGTAGCCCCGGTAACGTAAAGACTCGATCATGCCTGGAAATCGTTTTCCGGAGTGCTTTGCTCGAAAGTTCGCGGTGGTTCGGGGATAGCGCTCCATCAGGTTGTCCGACGGCGTCACCGGGCTGCGGTGGCTGGTCCTGTACGTGCATTGATGTAGTCGCGATCAGCACCCTCGTTTAACCACTAGTAGAGGGGTAGTCACTACTCGACTCCCTGTATTTCACGATCACCGTGATGAGCTCAGGCTACGGGACCCTCGTTCCCCGCACGGAGGCCGGTAAACTGTGGACGATGACGGTCACACTGTTGGGCGCCGGCGCCATGTGATGGCTCGTCCTCGCCGCGGTCGAAATCGGTGTGAGAGGCGGACTTCGCGAGTTCCTATACGATATCGACCAAAGGAGGTGGTTACGGGCCGTGAGGGATCACGTCGTAGTGTGCGGGTTCGGACGCGTAGGGGCCCAGGCTGCCGGGCGGCTCCGCGCCCACGGGTTCGATGTAGTCGTGGTCGACACCAGCAAGGAGCGCGTGGAACGGGCGAGGCGTGAGGGGTTCGGTGTTCCCTACGGTCGAGGGGAACCTCACCGACCGTCGGACGCTGGAGCGTGCGGGTGTGGACAGGGCCAGGTTCGTGGTGGTTTGTACGGACTCGGACGAGACCAACGTGTACGTGACGCTGTTGGTCCGCAAGCTCAACCCCGACGCCCGGGTGATCGCTGTGGCCCGGGACCCGGAGAACGCCGATCTCCTCCCACATGCGGGGGCCGATGAGGTGGTCGACGCCTACCGGGTCGCGGGCGAGGAGGCCGTGGAACGTGTGCTGGCCGAACACTCGTTCACTGTGACTGTCAGGCACGATCTCGATGAGGTGGAGAAGGAGTGGCGCACGATCGCGTCGAGAACGGCGGTACGATCTTGGACGTACGTTTCCACGTCCCCGAGTCACCGGAGGAACCCATAGTGAAGGAGCTTCCGGTAGAGTCGCCCGAGGATCTCCAGCGTCGGAAGGAGTTACTAGGAACCTCGGAGGAGTTCAGGTCGATGGCGGAGGCCCTTCACGAGCTGTGTCGAGGGGCACATTCACACAGGGTGTTCGTCGCGGACCCGAGCGATAAAGAGAGGATCGTGAAGGAACTCGAGAAGCTGGGCTTCCTGATCGGCGTCGACCTGTCCCACGAGGAGGTATTGGACCGGACCTTTCGGAACTAAACCGGCGGTGCCAGCGCCAGTTCCCGTCTCTTCTTGAACACACCCAGGAGTTCGAAGATGACGACACCGAGCGTCGTCGCCAAGCCCACACCGGACACCAAAAAACCCGCAGGTCCCGCCTCTGAGGATCGTGCGATCGGTGCGAGCGACCACGAGATCCCCTTCGGGCCCAGAAGCACGTAGGCCTCCAGTCCGTACGACTTCAGCGAGAAGGGGAACATCGCGGGAACACCGGTCCCCGCCCCTTTCATCCCGGCTAAAGCGTCACAAAGTAGGTGAAACGTGTACAGGGCCAGAACGAGCCCCGTCCTCAGCCCGGCCGCGTACGCGGTGGCTACACCCGCCAGCAACGCGACGGGTGAGTGGAGTATCCACCGATACCGAAGGAGGTGATCGAGGTCGATCGCCACGTTTATTCCAAAGGCGTACATCAAGGACGTGCGGACGGGGTACCCGGCCGCCCGTGCCAGTGCGTACGAAGCCGCCACATGGAACACGGGGTCCAAGGGAACTCCCCCGAGGGGTTCGTGACTTGTCGGCGATCATGTTCGTCGGTACGGCCTCGAACTCCGGTAAGTCGTTCTTGGCGGCGGTTACATGCGCCTACCTGCGTCAGCGTGGCGTAGACGTGGCTCCGTTCAAATCCCAGAACATGTCGCTGAACTCGTGTGTGGCCAAGGAGAACGGAGAAATCGCCGTCGCCCAGGCGTTCCAGGCCGCGATGGCCGGTCAGGAACCATCGATTCACCATAACCCCGTGCTCCTCAAGCCCAAGGGGGAGCTCCGCTCGGAAGTCATCGTCCACGGGAAGCCCATCGGGACGATGTCGTACCGCGAGTACCGGGAGATCGTCTTCGAAGATCCCTGGCAGGCCGTCTTGGAATCCGCGGAAATCCTCTCGGAGGAGCACGAGGTCATCGTCGCCGAGGGGGCGGGGTCACCCGCGGAGATCAACGTCCTGGACACCGATATCGCGAACCTTCGGGTGGCCGAAGCCCTGGGCGCGGACGTGATCCTGGTCGCGGACATCAGTAGGGGTGGAGCCTTCGCGGCCGTCTACGGCACGATCGAGCTCTTACCGGAGCGATGGCGACGACTGATCAAGGGCTTCCTGTTCAACAAGTTCCTCGGCGATGAGTCCCTCCTCGAGCCGGGGATCAAGGAGCTGGAGCGCCGCTTGGGCGTACGTTACCTCGGCACAGTGCGTCACGTCGGGGACTTCTGGATGCCTTGGGAAGACTCGGAGGCACTCGACACCCACTCCCCCGGGCGCGGTTCCGTACGGATCGCGGTCATCAGGTTGCCCCGAATTTCCAACTTCACCGACTTCGAGCCCCTCGCGATGGAGCCGGACGTGAGGGTGGAGTTCGTGGACCCCAGGGACAACCTCCCGGAGGATGCGGACGCGGTGATCCTCCCCGGCACCCGCACCACCATCTCCGACCTCGAAGAACTTCGAAAACGCGGGATGGACGAGGAGGTAGTTCAGGCGGCCGATGAGGGTACTGTGGTGCTGGGGGTGTGCGGCGGGTACCAGATGCTCGGCAGGGAGCTCGTCGACGAGTCGGGGGGCGAGCTCGACCCGGGGGAGTCGGTCCCGGGGCTCGGACTTCTCGACGCCGTGACCGTGTTCCCGAGCGACGCCGGCAAGGTGACGGTGCGATCGGAGGGAGTCGTGAACCATCCGCACCTCCGCGGCATCCGCGTGGAGGGGTTCGAGATCCATGAGGGACGGACGTACACCGACGAACCCCACTTGGTCCGTTTACGATCAGGGTACGGAAACAGAGGCTGTTTTCTCGATGGAGCATACCGCACCGATCGGCCTGTTCTCGGGACCTACTTACACGGGATATTCTTCAACCGGCGCTTCCGCCACGAGTTCCTCAGATGGGTATCCGGGGGTAGGTGGAAGCCCCCCGAGCGGGACGTAGTTCGAGAGGCGGTGAAGCGGAACCTTCAGGTCGCCCTAGAGATCGTCGAATCGACGGATCTTCCGGAGCTCCTGGGGGAATAAGGGTGGATCTCGATCGGTTGAAGGTAAGTTCCTTCGAGCGCGTAACCCGACCTATCGAGCCGAAGGATTCGGGTCTGATCACGGAACGACTGGGGTTACTCCCGGGCCATCGCGTGTTCGAATCGGGCGTCGGATCCGGGTTCCTCACGGCCTCCATGGCCCGGATAGTCTACCCCGAGGGTGAGGTAGTCGGGATCGAGATCGATACCAGGAAGCTCGAGAAGGCCCGGGAGAACCTCGAGCAGCTGGGGAAAGTCTACGAAAAGAGCGTGACGTTGAAGCACGGTGACGCTCGGGAGTACCTCGAAGGACTGGAAGACGAGTTCGATGCGATGGTGTTGGACCTACCCGAGCCCGACCGCGTACTGGAAGTGGGATTGGACGCCCTTAAATCGAACGGGAAGGTCGCGGTGTTCTGCCCGTTTTTCGAGCAGGTGAGGGCCGTCTGGCAGGTTTTGGAGGATCGATGCACCTGGCTGGAAGCCGTCGAACTGATCGAGCGAAAACTCCAGGTGGAAAAGCGTGGGATTCGACCCGGTCGTACCCTGGGTCACACGGGGTTCATAGTCTTCGGTAGGGTCTGATTCCTCATCTCGGGACGGTCCACCAGTTCTCCTGGCCTTTTCATGAGCCATAATCAGTCGGGATGTTCGAGGTGGGGAAGTGGGTCAGAACCGCACGCCCGCGAGTCTCAGCACCTCCTCTTCTTCGAGCGGTTGAGGTACGACACCTTCCGTCTCGAGCATCCTGTGCGCAAGCTCGCGGAACGCCTCTGCCGCGTCCGAATCCGGAAACTCCCTGATCACGGTACGGTACCGCGACTCAGCCTTCCGCACCTCTTCCATGTAAAACAGATCGTAAATCAGCTCGGCTCGGATTCGCCGGCAGAACTCGGTCACCACTCTAGAATCCGAGTCTCGGGAGCGCCGGTTATGGATAACCCCACCGAGTTTCGCGCCCCCTCGATCGGCGTACTCGGCGATCCCGCGGCAGATGTTGTTGGCGGCGTATAGGGACATCGGTTCACTGGATGTAACCACGAAAACGGTATCCGCGTAGCCTCGGCGGATCGGTAGGGCGAATCCACCGCACACCACGTCACCGAGCACGTCGAAGATCACCACGTCGACGTCCTCGAACGCCCCCATTCTAGTCAACATCTCGAGGGCCTTCAGCACACCGCGCCCCGCGCATCCGACCCCGGGCTTCGGCCCACCGGACTCGACGCACAAGACCCCGAAATCACCTTCGACGATGATGTCCTCGAGCTTCAGGCCTTCCCCTTTCCTCCGATACTCGTGCATCACCGTGGGAATCCTACGTCCAGCGAGCGTCAGGGTCGAGTCCGCCTTTGGATCACATCCTACCAGCATGACCCGATAACCTTCCTCGGCCAGGGCTGCGGCCACGTTCGCCGCGATCGTGGATTTCCCTATCCCGCCCTTCCCGTAGACGGCGATCCTTTTCAAGCGCTGTCGCCCCACGATCCGGGGTGAGATTCGTGAGGAAGGAAATCACCGTGGTCGTAGTGATCGCCGTTATAGTCCTCCCGGCGGCCGGGTACTACGAGGTCAACTACGGACGGGGCTCGGTCGAACGGCCCGTGGTGACTTACGGGGAAACTACGTGGAGGACTGAGCTTCCCACCGCGGTGGAACTGTTTAAGGAGGTCGGGGTTGATCCGACGAGGTTCCACAGGACGATCGTGACGGCCGAAGAAACCAACCGAGTGGCGGCGGAGGTCACCGGACGTAGGTACACTCCCTCCCAGATATACAGCTGTGCCACTGTCACACCGTACGACGAGCCACCGCGGCGCTATCAGGAGGTCGAGGGGTACCGCATCTACGTGGGCCCCGAGATCACGGTGTGTAAACCGGAGACCTACGCCGAAGCCCTGGCGTCGATAGGCGCACCTCCCTGCTGCGTGACCATCCGTAGCCCCGTTCGGGCCACGGGCGAGGCGGCCCTCGCCGGAGTGTACAAGGCTATGAGGGAGGCTGGTGTGGAGATCACCGACCGCGACGCCAGGTTCTCCCAGGCGGTGCTCGAAGCCGTGAAGGGGGCCGGGGACGATCCTCGAAGGCGGGCGGCGGCCGTGACTGTGGTCGTAGTGTGCGTGTTCCGAGGTGCCGACGATCCGCAGAAGGCGAGAGACGTTCAGGACGAGGTCGAGAACGTCTACGGGGTGAACCTACCGCCCGAGACCGCGGTTCACGCCGCACAGGCGGCGAAGTTGGCCGAGGAAGGGGCGGAGTACTCCTGGTGGTGGCTCTTCAAGAGACTCCTGGCGTACTGGATCTGACCTCCCCGTCCCGAAGGACGACACCTTTAGGGCTTCGCAAGGACAACGTGAGCTCACCAGGAAGAAACAAAGAAAAAAGTGTTTAAGAGACAGTTTTGGAGTGAATCCCCAGGGGTAACCGATGGCAAAGTACGAACCGGTCATACCGGAGCTCGAGGTGAATCCTGAGGGGGAAGTGAGCAAGATAGCGGAGTTCCTCCGGGGGAAGTTCGAGGAGGCCGGTCGGGAGATCGCGGTAGTGGGTTTGAGCGGCGGAGTCGACTCATCTACGACCCTCGGACTCGCGGTCGAGGCGCTAGGCCGGGAGAACGTGGTAGCGCTGATACTACCGGAGCGTGACACCCCAGAGGAGGACGTTGAAGACGCCGTGGAAGCCGCGGAACGGTTCGGTGTCGAGTACCACGTCCACGACATCACCGAGGTCCTGCGAGCCTTCGGCACCGGTTCATATGTCCCCTGTCACCCGTTCAGCCGCAAGAGCGACGCTAACCTCAAACCGCGGGTCCGTATGTGCGTACTGTATTATTTCGCGAACGAGCTCGACGGTCTCGTCCTGGGTACCGGCAACCGTACGGAGTGGCTCACGGGGTACTTCACCCTGCACGGAGACGGCGCCTGCGACGTGGCCCCGATCAGGCACCTTTACAAGACGCAGGTTTACGTGATAGCCGAGCATCTCGGCGTGCCGGAGCGCATCGTGGAGGAGAAGGAACCCTCGGCGCGGCTCTGGCCCGGCCAGACCGATGAGGGTGAACTCGGGATCGATTACCCCACGCTCGATGCCCTCCTGTACGCGCTCGTCGACGAGGGTCTAGGGCCTCGGAAGGCCGTCGATTGGCTCGGGGAGCGGGGCGTAGAGGCGACGGAGGAGGACGCCGAAAAGGTCCTGGACCTTGTGCGAAGTTCCTCGTTCAAGCGACGGCCGGCTCCTGGTCTGGACTTGCCCGAGCCCGAGGATCCTGCGATGTCGGGGTGAAGAGGGAGTTCGAGCCGTATGGAGAAGGTAGTCCTAGAGTTCGGATGTGAGTTCGGCGCGCGCCTATGGGTAATCCAGCAGGTGATCTGCATCCTCGTTTCATCACTAGTGATACCCATACTCGCCCACCACACGGTCCGCGCCGTGCGACGCCACGACCTCGACTGTGCGCTGGCCAGCTTCGGGATGCTCCTACTGATACTGGCCGCCGGCGTAATCACCCCTCTGAACACCCTCCTCCACCTTTATTCTCCTCCCCGCATCAAGTGGGGCATCATCCTCTGGACGTACATCGGATCGCTCGGAGCAGGGATGGTGACGTTCGGCATGGGTATGTTCAAAGTCCTCACCAGACGGCCCGCCGCCCCGTTCGGGGGCGAGAGGAGTTGATCGGCGCACTTCTCGCGTCTCACAGCTACCCAACAGCCGTGACCTGGGATATTCTCGCAGAAATAGCCGAGATACTCCCATCTTCGATCACGATCTCATGTACGGATCCAGACATTTGGGAATTCTGCATCGAGCTCAGGGATCACGTCGAATTCTTGGATGTGGAAGAGGTGGATTCACTCGATCCTACCACCGTCGTCGCACTCGCGGAGGAAGAGGCGCACATGGGTCCCAAGGTGCTGCGCACGCGGGTACGTGGGGTCGTGATAGTTACGGACGATCCCGAGCGGGCGGCGGAGGATTGGCGACTCCCTGCCGTCAGTGCTCGCGAAATCTACGTCCCAGTGGTGCGCGTCGGAGGGAACGCGACCGTCCACGTTTACAGGCACGGGGAGGTATTATGGCGCCTCGGGCTTAGGGAGGGAAAGACCCTGCTACCACCTGATTACAAATCGCTCCGCGAACTACTCTGGAATGAGTTCCCCTACGTGAGGACCATAGGCTCGCTGGCCCAACGAACGAACTGGCACGAGGTCCTCGTCCGTCTGGCACTGATCGAGGAATGGATTAAAGGAAACAAATTAGTGTCCGAATTTTTAGATTGGATTCCGAAGAGCACCAAGGTGATCCCCAGGAGTACGGATTCACCCACCGATAGCTCATCGGGAGAAAACCTACTCGAGGGCCGGCTGATACTTATTCCGGCGTTTTCCTCCACCTTAAGCGCCCTAGCGTGAGGGGGACCCTCGTTGTTCAAGTCCAGACGTCTTCCCTCGTTTCTGATAGAAGGCAAAGTGGACGAGGAACTGGAAGATTTCACGGATGACTTCGGGCAACCTGATCTGGACGCGATCGTCCGGGCCTGCGTGGACAGACTCGACCCTCATCCGGACCTAGAGGAAAGGGTGTTGAAAACCGCCCGGAAGGCCTGCGAGCGGATCGGATTTCCGATGGGAGAGCACGCGGAGTTCGACCTGTACCCGTGGCTAGCCCCGCAGATATTCCACGAGCGAGTGGTCCGAGACGTCTACTCGGGTGAGAGTCGGGAACCCGGCGAGGCGCGGGTGGCCTTCGTCTCGGTTCATCACGACAAACGTGGCGTCGCCGAGTACGTGTACCGGACCCTGGAACGTCTGGAACCAGAGGCTGTGTGTTTGGAAACCAGTCCGGCTGGACTGGAAACCGCGTTCCACTACACGCTCTCACCGCTCCCGCACGCCGGAATCGAGGTGATGGCACGGGTACCCACTAAGATGCTCATGGGACCGTTCCGGGACCTCTACGGGGCTTTAGTGTACTGTTTAAGGGAGGGTGTTCCCGCGATCCCCGTCGACGTGCCATCGTCCCTGAAGCTCAAGGAGTCGAGAAAGAATCCCGAGTGTCTCCGCGATCCTATCGTGTTCGAGTACACCTCGGAAGTCGAACGCGTCTTGGGACCGACCGGCGAGTTGTTCTTCCGCGAGTACGAGGAAGTCGAGCCCGTGCTCAGGAGACTCGGCGGGGAAATCCGCACCAACGTCTCCCTCGTGGCCTCGGAAACCTTCGTCCGCTTCCACCTGGAGTTCCGGGAGAGGTACATGCTCAGCCGCATCGCCGACGTAACCGAAGATTTCGATCGTGTCGCGGTGGTAGTAGGGGCCGTACACACCTCGGCGATGGAGAGGGCTTGGCGCGAGGGCGAATTCCGATACCTGGAACCCTCACCTGAGGACTTCAAGGGTGTGGAGTGGGAGCTCTCACCCAGGTACAAGCGTCACAAGCTCGTGGTCGGGGGCAGGCGAAGGTGATCGGGGTCGTCGTCCTCGGAGCCACGGGTAGGATGGGTCGCCGGATATGCCGGATGGTGATAGAAGATGAAGAGCTCGAGCTGGTAGGAGCTATCGCCTCACCCACCTCCAAGCACCTAGGGAGGGACGTGGGGCTAGTCATAGGAGTGGGCGAGACGGGTGTAGAAATCGCCCCTCCGACCGCTTTACCTAACATCGCTAAGGACGCGGACGTCGCGATCGATTTCACCGTCCGTGAGGCGACATTGGAGAACGCGCCCAAAGCCGCCCGTGCGGGATTGGATCTCGTAATCGGTACCACCGGGTTCAGCGATGAAGACCTCAGGGTGCTCGAACACGAGATCGAGGAAGCTGGAGTTTCGGCCGTGATCTCCCCGAACATGTCCCTGGGAGTCAACTTGCTCTTCGAGCTTACGAGGCAGCTCGCTAGAGTGCTCGGAGACAACGGGTTCGATTTCGAGATCGTGGAGATCCATCATCGGCACAAGGTGGACGCACCGAGCGGGACGGCCCTCGAGTTGGCGGCCATCATAGAGGAGGAGCTGGGTAAGGGGGAGAAGGTGTTCGGTCGTGAGGGGAACGTGGGACCGCGTGACGATGACGAGATCGGTGTGTTGGCCGTTCGGGGAGGTGAGGTCGTAGGTGATCATACCGTCATGGCGTTAGGCGAGTACGAGAGGATCGAACTCACGCATAGGGCCCTCTCGCGTGACGCCTTCGCCAAGGGAGCCTTGGTGGCCGCAAAGTTCGTCGTAGAGGCACCTCCGGGGATCTACTCAATGAGGGACGTGCTGTTCGGCGGGAAGCGGGGGGAAGGATTATAAATCCGGAACTCCGGCTCCGGCGGGGGGTGAAGGTATGAGGCGCGTGCTGGTGGTCCTCTCCATCGCCCTGATGGCTCTGGCGGCCCCAGGACTGGCGGAAGACAAGGCGGTCACAGCGACGACCGAGCAGCAGTCACAGCAGGCGCAAACCGCGGAGCAGCAGACCGAGCAGCAAGCTACCGCGCCGGCACCCAAGACGGTGACGTTGAAGCTGACGCCGAGCCTTCAGGCGGACTTCACCGTGGACCTGAAGAACGGAGAAGCGGTCCTGACCCTGACCGGAGGCTACTCGCTGGTCACCGAGGGCCAGGACCTGCTGTCCGACGTCCTGACGGCGGCCCTAGCGGGTGCTATTAACACCATCGTGGCGCCGATCGACGGTAAGGAGCTGCTCCCCGGCGTGAAGCTGGAGGCCGGAGTGGAGGCTCCGACCGTGACCGCAGGACTAGGAGAGGACTGTGGTGTCACACTGACAGCGACGGTCCTCAAGGTCGAGGTACCCAAGCTGGAGGACCTCGAGCATGAGTGGAGCGAAACCGTGACCGAGGACCCGCTGAAATCCGGTATCAGCGTGGCCCTACGGCTGCTGCACACGGCCGAGGAACCGTTCATCAAGGCCACGCTAGATCTGCTGACCGGAGCACTGAAAGTCGTCGTGCACCTGTTCGAGCTCGAGGTCGGCAGCCCGTCAGAGGACTACGAGGGACCGTACCTGGAGCTCACACCAGTGAACGTGTCGGAGAAGCTGAACGACAACGCGACCGTAACCGCCTACCTGGGAGCGAGCCTGTCAGCGTCGACTCTGAAACTGTCGCCGACGATCACCTACGAGACGACCACACCACTGAAGCTGCCGGTGACACTGCCGGAGATCACGCTATACACCTTCCAGCTGCCGGCTTAAAGTAAGTGATCCGACACCTTAACCGGCTTTTATTTTATTATGTCGATAGTTCGTCTCTACTCCTTCCCTTTCCCCCGACAAATCCACACCACTAACGGAGTGGAAGGCCCACTTTTTGGGAAATCGTCCACCCGTCGTGAAGGTTTTGGGAGGGATGGTCCTCCTCGTGCTAGTTACATTATGTGGTGGCAACACCAGTAATGGCGGAGACACAGCAGCCGGGTTAGCAGACCCAACAGCAAGAACAGACGGAGCAAAAGGCGGGCAGAAGCCAAGATTCATGGAGGTCTCCATAGGGCTACTCAAGCGGTGACGGAACCGCTCGCGAGGCTCACGGCCGAATAAACGGGATGCTGAACGTCGCCGTCGACTTCACCACCGAGCTAACGAGCGAGACGGTGAAGGAGGGTTCAACATCACACCGGCGGACTCGGCAACCTAGGCCTGTGTTTCAACGTCAGCGCGTCCGGCGGCCTGCAAGTGTCGCTGACCGGCACGTACACGCTACCGTTGCCGGAGAAGATCACCGTACCGAAGGTCGGCCTACAAGAGATCGAGTTACCCCTGATGAGGACGTGTTACGTGGAGAGGCCCCGGATCTCCACGACCACGCCCGGTCTGATCTCCACTGCCTTCCCCTCTCCTCCCTTAACCCGCAGCTCCCACTCCACGTCGACGCACTCCTCGTCCAGCACGACTTTTTCCCCGTCGATCTCTAGCTTCGCCTTCCCGTCTTCCTTGATCGCTGACGCGACCTCGTCCGGGTTGTTCTCCACGTACTCGATGATGTCCCGAGTGAGTTCCCTATACTTCGGGCCGATGACATCCATCCGGGGTTCGACTTTCACCGGGACTCTCTCCAATTTCGGCTCGCCGACTTCTACCTCGACTTCCTTCGCCCTGGTGGCGCTCTTGAGATCCGGGATCGCTTTCTCGAGGCTCTCGGCCAGCTCTTCGTCCTGAACGTGTACCGTCAGACCCTCGAACTCCGCGCCCATCCTCAATCCGGCGTCCGTCTTCGCCTTCCTCACCTCGGTCACGATCTCGCGGAGGATCTCACCGACTTCCTCGACCCCCTCGTCGATCCACTTCTCGCTCGCCTCCGGCCACGCCTGGTCGTGCACGCTTTCGTCGAACAGTCGGTAGTAGAGCTCTTCCGTCACGAACGGCATGAACGGAGCCAGCAACCTCAGGAGGCCGTCCAACACGTGGCGTAGTACCGCTCTGGCGGCTTCCCGTGAACCCTCACCGAGCTCCTCGGGCCGGTACAGCCTCAGCTTCGCCATCTCCAGGTAGTCGTCGGCCAGCTCCTCCCACGCGAACTCCTCGATGGCCTTGATCGCGTCGTTGAACCGATACCCCGACTCCAGGTGTTCCGTCACCTCATCGACGAGTCGGTGGAACTTGGAGAGTATCCACCTGTCGGCAGGCGTCAGGTCTCCTTCGACTTCTTCCACCGACGGTGCGTCGTCGATGTGGTCTTTGGCCAGTCGACACACGTTCCAGATCTTCTTCGCGAACCTGTAACCGCGCTTGATGGTCTTCGTCATGTACTGCACGTCTGATCCGGGCGCTCCGGACGATACGGCCCAGTACCTGAGCGCGTCCGCACCGTACTCCTCTATCACTTCGGTAGGCTCGACTACGTTGCCCCGAGACTTACTCATCTTGTATCCGTCCTCACCGAACACCATACCGTTGATTAGGATCTCCTTGAACGGTTCGGTGTCGGCGTGAACTAACGCTCGTACGGTCGTGTAGTACAACCACGTACGGATTATGTCGTGACCCTGCGGGCGGAGATCCACCGGTAGGTCCGGCTCCTCGTCCGGCCAACCGGTGATCACCAAGGGCGTAATCGAGCTGTCCATCCAGGTGTCCATCACGTCCGTCTCCGGTTCGAACTCCGAGCACCCGCACTTCGGACACTCGTCCACGGGCGGGTCGTCCCGGGTGGGATCCACCGGGAGCTGGTCCTTCTCCGCCGGGATCACCTCACCGCACTCCTTGCAGTACCAGACCGGGATCGGCGTCGCGAATATCCGCTGCCGCGAGATGCACCAGTCCCAGTCCATCGACTCCGTCCAGTCCTCGAGGCGCTTGCGCATGTGCTCCGGGATCCAGACCATCTTCCGGGCAGCTTCCTTGACGTCCTCGGCCAGCTCCCTAACCTTCACGAACCACTGCTCCTTGACGAGGATCTCGATCGGGGTCTTACAGCGCCAGCAGACGCCGACGTTCTGCGTGATCTTCTCACGCTTGACCAGGTATCCCTCCTCCTTCAGTGCCTCGACGATGGCGGCACGCGCCTCCTCCACCTCCATCCCGGCGAACTCGCCCGCCACCTCCGTCATCTTACCCTGCTCGTCGATCGCCCTCACGATCGGTAGGTCGTGCCGCTTGACCCAGGCCACGTCCTGCTTGTCACCGAAGGTACAGATCATCACGATACCCGTTCCGAACTCGGGGTCCACCTCCTCGTCCGCGATGACCGGAACCTCCCAAGGAGTGTCCCGGTCCCCGAACCGCTCGTGGAGGGGCACTACGAGCTTCTTCCCTACGAGGTCACTGTATCGGTCGTCGTCCGGGTGAACGGCGACCGCCACGCACGCCGGGAGCAGCTCGGGTCTTGTGGTGGCGATCGTCACGGAGCCGTCGCCGTCGGCCACGGGGAACTCGATGTAGTTGAGGTACGTCTCGCGGGTTACGTACTCCACTTCGGCGAAGGCGATCGCCGTCTCGCACCTCGGACACCAGTTGACGGGGTGCTCCTCACGGTACGCGTACCCCTTCTCGAGCAGCTCGAGGAACCCGTACTGACTGCGGCGGATGTAATCGGGGTCCATGGTCACGTAGGAGCCGAGCTCCTTCAGCTCCTCGTTCTCGTAGTCGATGCAGTCGGTCCACCAGTCGATCGAGCATCCGAGCTGTATCAGCTGCTCCCGCATCTTCCGGATGTTCTCTAAGGTCAGCTCCTCGCAGAGCTTCCGGAACTCCCGCCTGGGAGCGTCGCGCTTCGTGATCCCGTGGATCTCTTCTACCTTAACCTCGGTAGGCAGGCCGTGACAGTCCCAGCCCTGTGGGAAGAACACGTCGTACCCGCACATACGTTTATACCGAGCCACCACGTCCATGTAGGTCCAGTTCAGCACGTGGCCCATGTGCAGCTCTCCGGTCGGGTACGGCGGTGGGGTATCGATCACGAACGCAGGTCGGTCCTCGCCGCCCTCAAACCTGTACTTCCGTTCCTCCAGCCACCGTTCCCTCCACTTCGGCTCGATCTCCTTCGGGTCGTAGTCCTCCACCGGCGCCTCCCCCGGCACGATCCCGGGAGCCTAAATATCACGGTTCCGGCCGAGCCATCCGACGGGGTGACGGTGTTGAACAGTCACGTGGTCCACTCGCCCACCTCCAGGACCTTCCTGCTCTTCCTGGCGGCCTGGCTGCTCCTGTCGTTTTTGATGATGTTTCTGTACTTCGTGAGTATCCCCGGGTTCTTCCACGCCCTCGGACTGGAACCCAGGACAGCGCTGCTACTGTCACTCCTGTCCATTGTGGGGAGCGCAGTCAACGTTCCGATCAAGCGTATACGTAAGCTGGTCACGGTGCAGCACGAGACCTACGGGTTCTGGGGCATCTCTTACCAGGTACCGGTCCGGCGCTCCGAGGAGATCGTGATCGCCGTGAACGTCGGGGGCTGTCTGATACCGGTCGCCGTCTCGGTGTACCTCATCGCCACCAACCTAGATCTGTGGCTCCAGTACCTGCTGGCCACCGCCGTCACCACCATAGTGTCCTACGCCACCGCGCGGGTCATACCGGGGGTCGGTATCGCGGTACCGTTCTTCCTCCCCGCGGCCGTGGCCGGTACGGTGGCCCTGTTGACCACCAAGGGCGGCGCCGCCAGCGTCGCATACGTGGCCGGTACGCTCGGGACGCTCATCGGGGCCGACCTACTCAACCTGAGGAAGGCCGTGAATTGGGGCAGTGCGCCGGTCCTCAGTATCGGGGGTGCCGGCACGTTCGACGCTGTGTTCGTGACGGGTCTCACCGCCGTGTGGATCGCGTACGTCCTCTCGCCGGGGGCCGGAACGTGAGGATCCGGGAAGCCGTGCTGAACATCGACCCGTACGTTCCCGGCAAGTCGAAGGAAGAGATCGCTCGGGAATACGGTATCGAACCGGACGAGATAGTGAAGCTGGGATCAAACGAGAACCCGCTGGGCCCTTCACCCAAGGCCGTGAAGGCCGCGAAGCGTGAGCTGGAACGCCTTCACGAGTACCCGGAACCCCTGGCACCTCCGTCCCTGTACGAGGCCATTATCGATTACCTGGCGGATCCTCCTTATCCCGCCGGAGAACCCGTGGAGATCACACGGGAGCACCTAGTCGTCGGTGGGGACGGCGCCGACGAGATCATCGACGTGCTGACGCGCGTGCTCGTCGACCCGGGCGACCCCGTGGTAATCCCCGTGCCCACCTTCTCGCAGTACGGCATCTCCGCACGGGCGTGCGGTGCCGAGGTCAGGAAGCCTCGCTTCGACCCGGAGCGCGGGTTCGAGCTGGACGAGGACTCACTGTTCGAGGCCCTCGACCGGGAAGTGCGTCTAGTGTACCTCTGTACCCCGAACAACCCTACGGGTAACCGGATCCGGGAGCGGGTCGTGAGGGACGTCGTGGAGGAGTGCCGCGGGGTCGTCCTGATCGACCACGCCTACGTCGAGTTCGCCGACCACGACTACACACCGCTGGCGCTCGAGTACGACAACGTCCTCGTACTGCGCACGTGCTCCAAGGCGCTGGGTCTGGCCGGGGCCCGGGTCGGTTACGGGATAGCGAACCCCGAGCTGATCGAGCACCTACACCGGATCAAACCCGTGTTCAGCCTGACGAGACCCAGCGCGGCCGCCGCCGAGGCCACGTTCCGCGATCGGGACTACATCGAGAAGTCCGTACGGTTGATGATCGAGAGCCGAAAGTACCTGTACCGAGAGCTCCGGAAGTTGGATCGGTTAACACCGTTCCCCTCGGAGGCCAACTACCTCTTGGTGGATGTCTCCAACACTGGAATGAACGCGTCGGAGTTCACGGAGGAGCTCCTGAAGCGCGGCGTCATAGTACGCGACTGCTCCAGCTTCGAGGGTATAGAGCCATTTTACGTCCGGGTATCTACCGGCACGCTCGAGGAGGATCGCAAGTTCATAGAGGTCGTGAAAGATGTGCTCGAGGTGTGAACGCAACACGCCGTAGTAAGCGACGCCACGGTTCGTGCACGCCGCCGTTACAGCGCTACAGCGCTCCGAGTGAACTTAGCGCACTAGTTCGTCGAGCAGCTCGCGTAGAGGCGTGAAACGTCGTTCAGGGGCTGGAGTGCCGGGATCCGGGGAATACCGGACGTTCCGGAGGTCGACGAACCCCAGCTCCTCTTCCATCCTCTCCTTCAGCCTTTCGAGACTATCGACCCAGCACGCCGGGAACCTGACGTCGAACCCGAACTCTTCGAACTTCTCGGCCCAATTCAGCAGGGATCCGACCACGTTGTAATGATCCCGTAAGCCGATCCGTTTGAGGTTCTCCACGGCTTTCCCGAAGGGGATCAGGGGCTGTACGAATACCTCGGCGGGCTCTATCTCGGTGTCGGCGAGCCCCTGAGGCAAGTCATCGTTGATGCCGGGAAGGTACAGCGAACGGATCACGGGGCGGTCCGTGTTCACGGCGAACCGCAGCGTCCTCTCGGGCCCTACGCCGTGGAGGCGCCGATGGACGTCGGGATCCGTGACGTCGATACTCACCATTACCAGGTCACAGATCTCCGACAGCTTCGGGGCCAGATCGGGCCTGTATCCCCGAGTTTGGAGATCTATCCTGTCGAAAAGTCCGGTCTCTCGGACCATTTCCAGGACATCGATCAGCTCCCTCCCGAGGACCGTAGGTTCCCCGTACTGGGAGACCGTGAGACACCCCTGGGGTTCCCCGTACAGTCCCGGTTTCACGACCACGCCTACATTCTCCGCGTAGCGTGCGTAGCAGTGAGGGCACTTGTACGGACAGGATGTGGTCAGCTCGAGCGTCGGATGGTGGGGACCTTCCCCTTCGGCTCCGGGACACCCCTCGCAGTGACGTGACGTCGGCAGGCTTAAGCGCGTCACGGTCGAGGTCCCCCAAGGGGCTTCCGGTGCAGGTAGTCGGAGTCGGCCCGAATCCGACGAGGTTTCTGACGATCGAGGCGATCGAACGGATCGCGCGGGCGGATCTACTGATCAGTAGTGAGTCGATACTCCGAGAGATCGACGGACTCAGGGTTGAGGCGGAGATAGACCTCTCCGACAAGGAGGTAGTCACCTGGAACGGTTCCGTTCGGGAGACGCTGACGGAGTACGCGGACAGCGACCCGGTGGTGGTCGCCCGAGGTGATCCGACCTACATGGGTGTCGGGAGGCTGGCGTCGTTACTTTTCGACGACGTCGAAATCGTGCCGGGCGTGTCCTCACTGCAGGCGTTGACGGCCCGGTTCGGTCGGGGCTTTCACGAGGTCGAAGCACACGTCAACCTCCACAGCGAGGAGGACGTTGAAAAGGTCGTGGAGAGCCTAGGAGCTGGCCGTACCACCGCGGTACTGTTCGGCAAGGTTCGACCGGCGAAAGTCGTCGAGACCATCGAGTCGGTGGGCCTAAACGTAAAAGTGATCGCCGGGGAGCGGTTGTGGTACCCGGACGAGCGTCTCGCTACCGAACTGCACTCGTTACGGAACTTTTCTGAGTTCACGGTGGCGATCTTCGAGCCGGATCACGTGATCGAAACCTCGTTAAGGTAACGATCACGGTGTGAGGGGGGAAGAGACCTTGGCGGAAGTCGTGTTGACGATGGATCGTACGCTGGCCAGCAATTACCGCGGCGGTATGTTCATGGGGTTCAGTGCCTGCGTACCGAAGGGGATCATACCCGACTGGCTGTACTTCTCGGTGTTCTGCCCCAGCGTCGAGTACGACGAGGAAACTGGGGAGGTTAAGGAAGCCCCCTTGGGCATACGACGCATCGAGGCGCAGCTGCGGCGGGAAGGTTACGACGTGGCCGTGGTCCACCCGGATGCCGTTCACAAGGCCATCGACGAGGACACCATCGCTGTCGGAGTTTCCGAGATAGACCCCCAGGGGATGGGTCCGGCCACGACGACTTTCACGTCCTTCTCCGGTAAGCCGGCGTACATGAAGGTATGCTTCGAGGACCTCATGGAGAGAATCCGCGAGCTGAAGGATCGCTACGGGTTTGGAGTGTTCATGGGAGGACCGGGCGCTTGGCAGGTCGCCGAGACGTTCCCACGCTTCGGGGTCGACTTCCTGATAATGGGTGAAGGGGAGTACGTGGTCGGAGAGGTCGTACGCAGGATCGAGGAGGGGGACCGCGGTCTCGAGATCGTCCGCGGTAAGCCGGTAGCGGCGGAGGATATACCCACGATCGTCAACCCTACTACCAACGGAATCGTTGAGGTGGCCCGTGGCTGCGGTCGTGGATGCAAGTTCTGCAGCCCGGACATGCGCGAGCTCAGGAGTTTCCCGCTGAGTAAGATCCTGGAAGATGTCGACGTTAACGTACGCGGAGGCCATGAGGAGATTCTACTCCACGCGGAGGACGTGTTGCGTTACAAGGCGGACGGATGGCGGCCCAACGTCGAGGCGGTGCTGGAGCTGTTCTCGGCCGTGATGAATCGGCCGGGAGTTAAGCGCGTCAGCGTGAGCCACGTGGCACTTTCGACGGTCTGTCAGTTCGATGAGAGACTAGGAGAGATCTCTGAGGTGGCAGGTGTAGGCGAGCTCGTACCCTGGATGGGCGCACAAGTAGGTGTGGAAACGGGCAGCCCGAGGTTGATGGCCGAACACATGCCGGGTAAGGTGGCCCCGTACAAGGTGGAGGAGTGGCCGGACGTCGTCGAGCAAGCGTTCGGGATCATGAACGATCACGGCTGGGTGCCCTGCGGAACTCTCATCTTAGGACTACCGGGCGAGACCGAGGACGACGTCATGATGACGGTCGAACTCTTGGACCGGTTGCGGGACTACAAGAGCTTCATCGTGCCGTTGTTCTTCGTACCGATCGGTGAATCCAGACTGAGCGATCACGATTTCTTCACCCCGGAGAAACTCACCGAGGTGCACTGGGAGGTCATCTTGAAGTGTGTCGACCACGACCTGAAGTGGTTGCCGGAGCTGTACGAGGAGTACGCTCGAGCCAACGGACACGGGCCGCTGGTGAAGCTGACGATCCGAGCGCTGACGTGGTACGGACGTCGGAAGATCTTCAAATCCGCCCTCAAGTGGTGCCCGGAAAAGGAGCTTGTGGAGGCGGTGTTAGGGTAGATGGAGTGCCGGGTGAAAGTGTTCCTCTGCGCGGACGGACGACCCGTGATGGGTCCAGGCCGGTACGCACTGCTGAAAGCCATCTCCGAGGAGGGAACGGTCAAAGGAGCGGCGGAGCGATTGGGCTGGTCGTACGGGTACGCCAGGCGGAGCATCGAGGCCCTCGAGAGGGCGTTCGGTCGCAAAGTCGTCCAAACGGAGAGGGGAGGGCCTGAGGGCGGCCGGGCTTCACTCACGGACTTCGGTCGTAAGTTAGTCGAGGAGTACGAGCGGGCTATGAAAGAGGTCCGCGAGAAGGGCCTCAAGCCGATTCTCTGAGGATGTCCGCTATCCCCTTAACGCGCACTAGGCGGTACTCCCCTTCCCTGACCACCGGTTTGTATCGAGCCAGCTCCAGTTTGCGCTCCGTCGTTATTTCGTACAGGTTGACGCTGACAGTGCTCTCCGAGAACTCGATCACGTTGAAAGAGTTCCTACTGTATCCCCGGAGCTTGGTGGCCGAGAACGTGCCGGCGTTCACCACCACGGTGTCCTCCACCTTCGCCGCGAATGGCACGTGTCGGTGACCGCACAGGACTAAGTCGACACCGTACTTGATACAGAGGTTGATCATCTCGCCGGCATCCACGAGCACGTTCCTCTCCCTACCCGCGCCCGGTACAGGAAGCAGGTGATGGTGCATCGCAATACACTTGCAGGCGCCGCCCGGAATGCGTCGCAGGGTCTCTTCCAACCATTCCTGTCGTTCTCTTCCGAGCTGGCCGTAATCGACGTCCGGCTCCGACGAGTCCAACCCTACCACGTAAAGATCGGCCGAGACACGCTCAACCCTGTACCGATCGCCGAACACGTCTTCGAAGGTCATCCATCCAAGGTTTCTCGCGTCGTGGTTACCCGGGACGGGGACCACCGGAGCTTCTATCTTTTCAAGCAGTGAGGATACCTCCTCGTACTCTCGGACTAACCCGTTGTCGGTGAGATCGCCGGTGACGATGACCACGTCCGGTCTGAGGTCGTTAATCTGCTCGATGCCCCGATAGAATACCTCGGGGCTCCAACTCTTTCTGTACGGTGAAATGTGAAGGTCGGAAATGTGAACGATTTTGGCGTTCAATCACCCTTACCCCGTGACTTCAACAGCTTCACCGCCCGCACCGGGTCGCCGTTCGCCTCCTCCAACGCACGTCTCGCCTCTTCTTCCGAGACTCCGGCAGCCTCCGCCACGACCTCGACGGTCTCTTCCTCCGGCTCGGACTCACTGGTCTCCCGTAGGATCTCATCCAGATCCTTCTTTCCAAGGAGGTACTCCGCCAGCTTCTTCTTCCACCACATGTACTCCTCCGGGCTCATTCCGATGCGCTGCAGCGTCGAGTCCCGTAACGGACACGGCTTGGTGATCTTACAGCACCACACTAGGCTACCGAAACACGTGTTCTTCCCCGAGCCCAGCGGAGTCTTCTCCGCGAACTCCTTCTTCCTCCGCACATATTCCTCGGGGTCGAGGCCCGCCTCGTCCAACGCGTGAAAAATCGGACAAGGTTTTACGGGTGGGCAGCAGAAGGCGAGCGCCTCCGGGGGTCCTCCACGGCACACGTGCGACGGGGCGTCCGGCCAGCCTTCCTTAACCACGTTCATATCGATCACTCCTGTCGAATCATCTCTTCTCGTTCCTCGGGTGTCAGTTCGCGGACGATCTCCTCTGGATCTCCTGTCTTAACGAATTTTCCATCCCGCATCAGTGAAGCACGGTCGCAAACCATGAGAACGAAGTCCATGTCGTGGGAGACTATCACGAACGTCTGGTTCATCTCCTTCCTAGCGTTCAGGATCGATTTCGCGACCTTGCGCATAGTGATCGGGTCCATGGTACCAGTCGGCTCGTCAAGGATCAGTATACGTGGCTCTCTGATGAGTACCTGGGCTAGTGCTACCCGGTGCCTCTCGCCTTCGGAGAGCTGGTCCGGGTACTTGTCCAGGATGTTAACGGCCTTCTTCTCGTCGAACCCGACTACCTTCAGGACGTGAACGGCCTTCATCCTGGCGAGCTCGTCCGGCAGCTCGATACCAATGGCCTTAGTGAGGTTCTCCAGCACGGTGCGGTGCGGGTAGAGCGTGTACTGCTGGTGCAACATCCCGATGTACCGCTTCGCCCGACCCCGTTCACGACGGTCGGTCATATCGACCCAGTCGTCACCCACCCGCACGTACACCTCGCCTTCGGTCGGCTCCAGCACGCCCGCGAGGATCTTCGCCAGCGTGGTCTTGCCCGCTCCGCTCTTTCCTACGATTCCGTAGACCTCGGCCTCCTTCACGTCCAGCGAGACTCCGTCCACGGCCTTCACGACGCCGCGCTCGATCGAGTAGTAGTACTTCTTGACGTCCTTGACACGGATGATGTCATCTCCGACCTCCACCTCCTCCCGCTCGACCTCCTCCACGAGCTCCAGGTACTTGCTGACGACCTCGGAGGGTTCGCCTACCTCCTTCACGCACCCGTCCTCCAGCCACACGGCCTTGTCGGAGATGTCCTCGATCACCTCGGGCCAGTGAGACGTGATCACCATGGTGATACCTTCTTCCTTCACACCCTCACGAAGGGCCTTGTGCACGATGTCCGCTGTCTCCGGGTCGAGGGTACCGGTGGGTTCGTCCGCCAGGAACACGATCGGCTTCTTCGCCAACTGTCGGATCAACACCACACGCTGCTTTTCGCCACCGCTCAGGTCTCGCGCCAGGTGCGTGATGCGGTGCTCGAGCTGCACCATCTCGATGAGGTCCACCGCACGCTGGACGGCTTCCTCTCCCGAGTAGCCCGCCTCTTCAAGCGCCTCCATGACGTTCTCGAGAACCGTCTGCTCCTCGTACAGGGCGAAGGTTCGCTGGAACATGATGGCGATCCTTTTACGGAACCTGCGGCGCTCCGTGTCCGAGAGTCCCCACAGATCGACCACTTCCTCTTCCAGCTTTCCCTTCTCACACTTCGGACATTGCTCACCGATGAACTCCGGACGCTCTATCCAGCCGCACTCGGGGCACATTCCCACCCTGTAGAGAATGCGGCCCTCGTCGGGCTCGTAGTCGTCCAATCCCTTCAGCACGTGGATGAAGACGGACTTGCCTGCGCCGCTTTCTCCGAGGACTCCGAGGACCTCCCCTTCCCCGATCTCGAGCTCCGGAATCTCCAAGCGGAAGTCCTCGAACTCCTTGACTAAGTCCTCCACGCGGATTACCCACGACACCGTCGGTTTCCCCCCACTTCGTCGCCAAGAGACACCTCAACATCTTATTAGGTTGTCCGAACGAGGGGGAGGTCCTTGAAACCTATCCGGGTATGCCCGGAGTGTGGCAAGTACACGGAAAAACATACCTGCGAGCGGTGTGGTCGGCGCACCGAGGAGTTTTTGGACGGGCGGCGAAGGCTCGCGCTTAGCAAGCTCCTCTCGGGTATCCTCCGGCACTTCCCCGAAGAGGTGAAGGTGAAACTCGACGACGAGGGTTTCACGGACTGCGACGTACACGAGCTGGCGGAGCGCATCAAGAAGTACTGGAAGAACCGCGAGTACTATCGTTGGCTCACTGGCGAGCACATCATCGCGGTTGTAGAGACCTGCCCCAAGGGCCGGTTCGAGATCGACGAACATGGCCGTATTCGGGCGAGGTACGGTCATTCGAGGCGTCTCAGTGTCAGGCCGACGCTCCCAGAAGCCGAGAACGTCAAGGAACTGTACCACGGCACGGCACGTGAGAACCTGGAGTCTATACTCCAGCACGGAATCAAGCCGATGGGCAGACGGGCGGTGCACCTGACGGACGACGAGCGTGAGGCCCTGATCACGGCGCTCCGTCACACTCGGAATCCGGTGATACTGGTCGTCGACGCGGAACGGCTTCGACGGCATGGGTTGGTCCCCAGGAAAGCTGGCAAGAACGTCTACGTGGTGGAAGGAACGGTGCCTCCGGACTGCATCACTCGCGTGATCCGGAACCCAAGGAGGTCCGTCGAGAGTGAAAAGCGCTGAATGGTTCGAGGCCAGCACCGAGGAGGAGCGCGTAGAAATTCAGCGGAAGGTAGCCCGTAAGGTCCGACTGGAACCGCTCGACGACGTGGACGCCGTCGCTGGGGTAGACGTCTCTTACCGCGGTGAAGAGTACCGGGCCGCCGCGGTGGTTCTGGACCCCGAAACCTACGAAGTGCTCGACCGTCGAGTGGTCCACGGGACTACGGACGTCCCCTACGAGCCCGGGTTCCTGGCGTTCCGTGAGGGTCCACCGGCCCTGGAGGCTCTCGAGGGACTGGACTTCGACCTGCTGTTCGTCCACGGCCACGGCGTAGCCCACCCTAGGCGGGCCGGTCTCGCTTCCCACCTCGGAGTGGCCCTAGACGTCCCGACGATAGGGGTGGCGCGGCGTCCGCTCGTGGGCAGGTCGAAGGAGGAACCGAGTAGGATAGGCGATACCACACCCCTCGTACATAGAGGTGAGGTAGTCGGCTACCTCGTACGAACCGACGCCGAAGCCCGGCCCGTAGTGGTGAGCCCGGGCCATCGGTGTAACCTCGAGGACGCCGTGAGATGGACGCTGCGCCTCGTCCGAGTGGGAAAGTGGCCAGAGCCGCTGCGTCTGGCCGATCTGCTCTCACGTAGAGGAGCATCACGGGTAGAGGGTGAAAGTCGTGGCGCTGGTGTACGACGCTGAGTTCGTGGGCTCGGAGCGAGAGTTCGAGGAGGAACGCGAGACGTTCCTCAAGGGTGTCAAGGCCTACGACGGCGTTCTGGCCACCCGTTACTTGATGGAGAGATCTTCCAGCGCGAAGAACGACGAGGAGCTGCTCGAGCTTCACCAGAATTTCATCCTCCTCACGGGATCGTACGCCTGCTCGATAGACCCGACCGAAGATAGGTATCAGAACGTCATAGTCCGTGGCGTTAACTTCGATGAACGAGTTCAACGCCTGTCCACGGGCGGTTCACCGGCCCGCTACGCGATCGTGTACAGGCGTGGCTGGAGGGCGATCGCCAAGGCTCTAGATATCGACGAGGAGGACGTCCCGGCCATAGAGGTGCGTGCCGTGAAGCGTAACCCGCTCCAACCGGCGCTGTACCGGATCCTGGTGCGATACGGACGCGTCGACCTCATGCCCGTAACCGTGGACGAGGTACCACCGGAGATGGCCGGTGAGTTCGAGCGACTGATCGAACGGTACGACGTCCCGATCGACGAGAAGGAGGAGCGCATACTCGAGATCCTCAGGGAGAACCCGTGGACTCCCCATGACGAGATCGCGAGACGGCTCGGGCTCTCGGTCTCGGAAGTCGAGGGTGAGAAGGACCCGGAGAGCAGCGGTATCTACAGCCTGTGGTCTCGGGTCGTCGTGAACATCGAGTACGACGAGCGTACGGCCAAGCGGCACGTCAAGCGCCGGGATCGACTGCTCGAGGAACTGTACGAGCACCTGGAGGAGCTTTCGGAGCGGTACTTACGTCATCCGTTGACTAGACGGTGGATCGTCGAGCATAAGCGCGACATCATGAGAAGGTATCTCGAGCAGCGGATCGTCGAGTGTGCGCTCAAGCTCCAGGACCGTTACGGGATCCGCGAGGACGTGGCGCTGTGTCTCGCCAGGGCCTTCGACGGGTCCATCTCGATGATCGCTACCACTCCGTACCGGACGCTCAAGGACGTGTGTCCCGACCTGACGCTCGAGGAGGCCAAGTCCGTCAACCGCACCCTGGCGACGCTGATCGACGAGCACGGTCTCAGCCCCGACGCCGCGGACGAACTCATCGAGCACTTCGAGTCGATCGCCGGTATTCTGGCCACCGACCTGGAGGAGATCGAGCGAATGTACGAGGAGGGCAGGCTCTCCGAGGAGGCTTACCGGGCCGCCGTCGAGATACAGTTGGCGGAGCTCACGAAGAAGGAGGGCGTGGGTAGGAAGACCGCGGAGCGTCTCTTACGCGCCTTCGGAAACCCCGAGCGCGTCAAGCAGCTGGCCCGCGAGTTCGAGATCGAGAAGCTGGCCTCGGTGGAAGGGGTCGGCGAGCGCGTCCTACGCAGTCTCGTCCCGGGGTACGCTTCGTTGATCTCGATCAGGGGCATCGACAGGGAGCGGGCGGAGCGTCTGCTCAAGAAGTACGGTGGGTACTCCAAGGTCCGTGAGGCTGGTGTCGAAGAGCTGCGCGAGGACGGCCTCACCGACGCTCAAATCCGGGAGCTCAAGGGTCTGAAGACCCTGGAGAGCATAGTAGGGGATCTGGAGAAGGCCGACGAGCTGAAGCGGAAGTACGGATCCGCGTCCGCGGTTCGACGTCTGCCCGTAGAGGAGCTACGCGAACTCGGGTTCTCCGACGATGAGATCGCCGAGATCAAGGGGATACCTAAGAAGCTCCGGGAGGCCTTCGACCTTGAGACCGCCGCGGAACTCTACGAGCGGTACGGTTCGCTGAAAGAGATCGGTCGCCGACTCTCTTACGACGATCTACTCGAGCTCGGTGCGACTCCGAAGGCCGCGGCCGAGATCAAGGGGCCGGAGTTCAAGTTCCTCCTGAACATCGAAGGGGTCGGACCGAAACTCGCTGAGCGGATACTCGAGGCCGTGGATTATGACCTCGAGCGACTGGCTTCCCTGAATCCCGAGGAACTTGCGGAGAAGGTGGAAGGACTGGGCGAAGAGCTCGCGGAGCGCGTCGTGTACGCTGCTAGGGAGCGCGTAGAAAGTCGCAGGAAGTCCGGCCGCCAGGAGCGGTCGGAGGAAGAATGGAAGGAGTGGCTCGAGCGTAAGGTCGGCGAGGGGAGGGCTCGCCGGTTGATTGAGTATTTCGGCTCCGCGGGTGAAGTAGGAAAGCTGGTCGAGAA
Organism: Methanopyrus kandleri AV19; assembly: GCF_000007185.1. GTDB lineage: Archaea > JAADCQ01 > Methanopyri > Methanopyrales > Methanopyraceae > Methanopyrus > Methanopyrus kandleri. Next base: position 1,466,717 of record NC_003551.1, read on the forward strand.
CGCCGAGGTGTCGAAGCTACTGGAGGTCCCGGGTATAGGCGACGAGGCCGTCGCTAGGCTCGTACCGGGCTACAAGACCCTACGAGACGCCGGTCTCACGCCGGCCGAAGCGGAGCGCGTGCTGAAACGGTACGGCTCGGTCTCCAAAGTGCAGGAAGGAGCCACTCCGGACGAGTTACGCGAGCTCGGCCTCGGCGACGCCAAGATCGCGAGGATCCTGGGCCTGCGCAGCCTGGTGAACAAGAGGCTGGACGTGGACACCGCGTACGAGCTCAAGCGTAGATACGGTTCCGTCTCCGCCGTCCGGAAGGCCCCGGTGAAAGAACTGCGCGAGCTCGGCCTCTCCGATCGGAAGATCGCACGTATCAAGGGCATCCCGGAGACGATGCTTCAGGTCCGAGGGATGAGCGTGGAGAAAGCGGAGCGGCTGCTGGAGCGTTTCGATACCTGGACCAAGGTGAAGGAAGCTCCCGTCTCGGAGCTGGTGAGAGTCCCGGGTGTCGGATTGAGTTTGGTGAAGGAGATCAAGGCTCAGGTGGATCCGGCCTGGAAGGCACTTCTGGATGTCAAAGGGGTCAGTCCGGAGCTGGCCGACCGGCTCGTCGAGGAGCTCGGCAGCCCGTATCGGGTGCTGACGGCCAAGAAATCCGACCTGATGAGAGTCGAGAGAGTCGGACCGAAGCTCGCCGAGCGAATCCGGGCCGCGGGCAAACGGTACGTGGAGGAGCGTAGGTCGAGGAGGGAGAGGATCAGGAGGAAGCTCCGAGGGTAACTTCACGACCCGCGCGCTATCTCCTCTACAACCTCCAGGAACCTCTCCGCTTCCTCGATGTCGTTGTAGAACGCCACCGAGGCCCGAACACAACCGTCGAGTCCTAGCCTCTCGAACACCAGGCTAGCACAGTGCCTCCCCGTTCGCACGCAGATGTTCCGCTCACCGAGCTTTTTACCCACCTCCGCGTAATCCACGCCGTCGACCAGGAACGGGACGATGGTCTTCCTCTCCGCCTCGGGTGCTAGAATCTCGACTCCCTCCAGCTCCTCTAACCCGTTGAGGATCCGACGGGTGACCTTGCGGATACGCCGCTCCACGCGGTTCAACCCGACTTCCTCCAGGATCTTGACACCTTCCGCCAGCCCTATCACACCCGGAAGGTTCGGTGTTCCTGATTCGAAGGAGAGCGGGGGTTCTCTGGGGACGACCTCGAGATCTCGGGTTACGTAGTCCGTCGACCCTCCACCGAGGAGCCGTAGCTCCAGTTCCTCCATCACGTCCTCGCGGACGTAAAGGATCCCGGTACCGTGAGGTCCTAAGAGGCCCTTGTGACCGGGCGCCGCTAGGAAGTGATACCTCGACCAATCGTGATCCATGTGGCCCAACGACTGGGCCGCGTCGAGCAGCACGTACGCACCGACCTCCTCGGCGAGCTCTAAGATCTCGTCCACGGGCTGCAATGAACCCAGGGCGTTGCTCTCGTGAGTTATGGCGATCAGACGTGTGTTGTCGTCGACCACGGACTCCAACTCAGCCATGTCAACCTCGCCGGTCTCCCGGTCGAACCCTACCACCTCGACTTCGAACCCCAACACCTCGGAGAACCTCAACCACGGTGCCAGGTTCGAGTGGTGCTCGAGGGCCGTGGTGACGACGGCATCGCCTTTCTTCCAGCGGATCGAAGCCAGCACGTAGTGGATCGAATGGGTCGTGTTCAGCGTGAAGGCGAGGCACTCCGGCTCGACTCCGAGAAACGAGGCGACGATATCCCTAGCACGCTCGAACTCCTCTGTGGCACACTCGCCCGGAGGGTGCGCCCCGCGACCCACGTTCACGCCGAACTCCCGCAAGACCCTCTCCATAGCGCTTATGACGCGTTCGTGCTTCAACGACGTAGCGGCGTTGTCGAGGTACACCCACTCCTCCTTGAGTGGAAACCCGTTCACGATCTCATCCAAACCCAACGCCTTCCCTCCGGCCGATCTTTGATCATGGATTCAAAGTCGTTGCTCCGCCGGGAACGTTAACGCTATCGGACGTCTTTGACGCCTAAGCGGGCGTGCAGTTCATCACCCGCCTTTGAGAAAACCCCTCAGGAATTCACGTATCCTGCCCGTGTTAGGGACCTCCCAAACGTGCCAGCCACTTTCGTAAGGGGTAACGAGGGAGTACCGGTCGGCCTCCGGGTCGAGTTCTCCACCCTCCCAGGCGACTAACACCTGACCGCCGGCCGCCGCGACGGCGCTCTCACGATCGTCGTAGTAGTCCCGATGGTCCTCCGACCGAAGTACGAGCACCGCCGCCTTATGGCGTCGTTTTACCCTGTCCAGGAGATATCCTCGCTCCGACATGTGGTCCACGATATCGTCTATGAACTCCGGCGGACATCTCGTCACGAGACGACCCGTCTTCGGGCGCAGGACATCCACGCAGGCGTCCAGGAACGACAGCACGAACTCGAGATCGGGCGTCCGGGAGATGCCGCTGCGAAGTCCCCACGGAGGATCGGTCAGCACCTCGTCGACGGGACGTCTGAAATCTTCGATGCTGCACTCCAGCGGGAGGACGTCACCTAGGAGGACGTCCCGATTCGCGGAGACGTTGGCAGACAAGGCCGCAGAGTGCTCCGGGTCGGGTTCCACGGCGTACACGGTGTAAGGACCGAGGGCCGCCACCGTCAGGGCGAAGGATCCGCAACCCGCCCCGGCATCGAGGACCTCTCCTCTCCACGGGGCGCGAAGGTCACGGACGACTTCCATGATATACCTGGTGCTAGGGATTATCACACGCGAAGGGAACATAGTGAGGGGATCTTCGAGGAAAGGCAGGAGTACCGGGACCGAGCGCTCTGACCCTCCCATTCGCGGTCACCCGGCGTCGAGAGTGGAAAATGGACAAAATTTAAAGTACCTGGCAGCTGCGGGCAGCGGTCGTACGAATTAATGCTTCGAGAAGCGTTGGGAAGCCCAACGGCTCGGACGGATGCCTTCGGCCCAGGGGGGTCGGTTAAAGATTTGATAGCGAGTATATCATCCGGAACGAAAGATGTCGCTATTTTGCTTCTGTTCCTAGGTCTTACGGCAGTTGCCAGCCTCGCATTCTTGTAATCTCCGTTCTCCGCAGGTGATTCCCGAGCTCATGTCGTTAAGATCTGGTTCGTGAGCGAGCTTTTCGAGCGAGGTCATTGGTCGTACTGGTGCCCGGTCTGGTATTGCGGCTTCCCGTTCCTGCTGTACTACCCACCGCTGTTTTACCTGGTAGGAGGTGCCCTGAACCTCCCGCTAGGAGATCCCGTACAGACGCTGCGTATCCTGGGGCTGACGGCGGTCTACTTGCTCGTAGTCGGGATCTTCTTCGCGTGCCGACAACTCGGCTTCACGACCTTCGAAGCGGCGTTGAGCACCCTGCTGTTCCTAACGTCTCCATCCATACTTTGGGAGATCAACCGCGGCGGCATATTCCCGATGATGATGAGCCTCGGGTTCGGACTGCTCGCCCTGGGCCTCTTGGAGCGAACGCTCTCGCGAGGGTTCACCCCCAAGTCCGCGCTCGGAGTCATCGCGCTGATCACGCTCTCGCTCTTCACCCACCCGATCGGCGGTATGACCTGCCAAGGGGCCCTGATCCTGCGCGTGCTCCTAGAGGTAGTTCCCGAGGGATCACTCCGTCCGAACCAGTGGTTCCGAGCCCTGACCGACCGGCAGAACCTCCCACTACTACTCCCCGCCGCACTTCCACTCCTCCTCGCGGCCCCTCAGTACCTCCCGATGCTCTTGTACCGGGGATACATCTCCCCGCTGGTCACGCCGGCCCCTCAGACGCCGTTAGATTGCATAGTCACACTCCTCTCGTGTCCCATGTGGTCACCGTTACCGTTTTTCATCCTCCTATCCGTGTTAGGGGCGTACTATGCACTTCGACGATCAGGCCCCGGTATCCGTCTGTACGGGGCGTTGACGTGCCTGATATTCTGCGCTTCAGTGTTCTCACTACTCGCGTTCTGGTCCATCTACAAGGTGGCTCCCGGCGGGCAGTTGATCACCCACCGATTACCCGGAGTGCTCTTCCCGCTGTTCGGCGCTCTGATCCTCGGATGCGTGATCCGACACCGCCCGAAGGTGTTCGCGACCCTGGCGATACCTCAACTCCTACTCTTCGCCGTGTACGTGTGGAGCTACACGCAACCCGTGGACCTGGACAGCGTGCGAGAGGGTCACATCCCGTCTCCCGTCGTCCACTTATGGAAAGCGATGGACCTGCTTCCCCGGTGCGTCGGTGCCGGCCTGACCTCGCCTCAGAGCCTCCTATGGACCTTGGTCGCCGCCGGCGGTTTCTTCACGCTGGACACGAAACCCACGGAGGACGCGAAGTGCGCGTTACACTACCTCCGTCACCAGGGTGGGCCTTACGACCGGGTTACGTTCGACCCGTTCACGCACGTCCCACTGTACCGCTGTGACAGCGCCTTCGTACCCATCGAGTCGGGCCATTATTCCCTGCTGGGTTGGTTCAACCAGGGCGATCCGGCGTTCTACTCGCTGGCATGGTACGTGGAGTGGCAACATTCGTGGGTCTTCTACCCGAACGCGGTTCTGACGGTATTTCACCTGGCGAACGTACGATACGTGATATCCGGATCACCTAAGTGGACCGCCTCGCTCGAGCGTCTCCCCGAGTTCCACCGGCTGACGGACTTCGGGAGGTATACCGTATTCTCGACATCGGTGAGCCCGGGTCCCGCCGAGCTGGTACCGCGCCCGATTCTGGTGATCGACGACATCCTCAGGCGACCGAACCCGTACTACACCATGGTTCTCAACATAATACCGGATGGAGGCACACGGAGGATCTTCGTCGAGGGTTCACCCGAGGACGTGGCGCGCTTCCGTCAGATCATCGTGCGAACGGATCGACCGGACACCCTCGACGAGGTGCTACGGAAGATGAAGTCGGGACGCGTGTTGGTGATCGTGCCCGCGAACGATTACGCGACGGCCAGATACCTGGCCGAGCGGTTCGGACTTCACGTCAGGCCCGTGATCGTGTGCCCGTGGGAACCGCTCCCGTCAATGAAGGTCTGCAACAGGCTGATCGACGCGTACCGATTCGTCGGAATCACGGTGCCCGGAGCCACCCCGGAAGAGAGAACCTGGTTCCTGTTCAACGGACGCCCTTGGGTGGATGTGAAGCTCGGAAAGGTCGAAGTCCGGGTGTGCGGAGTGGACTTCGTTGACCTGGCCGGGACGTTACACCAAACGCTGTACTACGGGGCCGGGGCGTACCCCTTACCCCCGAAGTGGGAGCGCGCGCTCCTCAACGAGGTCCTAAGGGGCTTCGACTCCGGTAAGCCGCGACCCGTGAAGTTCAAGGCGGTCGAACCGGACGACGTGCGCGTGCGTGGGAAAGGATACATACTCGTGAAGATAGGATACCACCCGGCTTGGCACGCGAACGCCCCGACGTACCGGGGATCGGGAGGACTGATCATCGTTCGATCGACAGGTGTTACACGGCTCCGGTTCGGGTTCACGTGGTGGGAGAGGATGCTGTGGTGGGGAGCGTTCGCGATCGGCCTGATGGGGTCCACATGGCTGTACCTTAGAGGTAGGGACGAGGGTCGGTGATCTCACCCTCGATAGCGCTGGCGGCGGCCGTCGCCGGACTGGCTAGATACACTTCCGACTCGCGGTGTCCCATCCTACCCGGAAAGTTCCTGTTGGACGTCGCTACGCATCGCTCGCCTTCCGCTAGCACTCCCATATGGCCACCCAGGCACGGACCGCAGTTCGGCGGGCAGATCAGTGCCCCCGCCTCGTGGAGTACTTCGAGCACGCCGTCCTTGAGCGTCCGGTGGTAAACTTCCCTCGACGCCGGGATGACGATCAGCCGGACGTCGTCGTGGACCTCCTCGCCTTCAAGTACCTCCGCCGCAACCTTCAGGTCCTCGTACCGACCGTTGGTACAGGAACCGATGAAGACTTGGTCGATCGCGATACCTTCGACCTCCCCCACGGGCACCACGTTGTCCGGAGAGAACGGCTTCGCGACCTGCGGCTCGAGGTCGCTCACGTCCAAGGTCAGCTCGGCCTCGTACCGGGCGTCCGGGTCCGGCTCAACCGGGCGCCCTTCCGTACCCGCACGCTTCTTGACGTACTCGAGCGTCTTCTCGTCGGGTGGAACCATTCCCGTCTTCGCTCCCATCTCGATCGCCATGTTGCACAGGCACATACGGTCCGATACGGACATCTCTCGGACGACCTCGCCGTGGTACTCGATCGCCATGTACGTCGCACCGTCGGCACCGATTTCTCCCGTCACCTTGAGCACGACATCCTTCGCGTACACACCTTCCGGAAGCTCTCCCGTGATCTCTACGCGGTAAGTTTCCGGGACGCGGAACCACAGCTTACCGGTCGCAAAGACCGCCGCCATGTCGGTGGAACCGATCCCGGTGGCGAAGGCTCCGAGCGCTCCGTGGGTGCAGGTGTGAGAGTCGGCCCCCACGATCACGTCCCCGGGACGCACGTGACCCTTCTCGGGGAGGACCTGGTGACAGACACCCTCCCGAACGTCGTAGAAGTGCTCGATACCCTGTTCTTCGACGAACTCCCGCATTATTTTGTGGTTCTCCGCGGCTTCCACGGAGTCCGCGGGCACCTGATGGTCGAACAGCACGACGATCTTGGACGGGTCCCACACGCGCTCGACTCCCATCTCCTCGAGCCGCTGAACCGTGATCGGGCCCGTGATATCGTGGACCATCGCCACGTCGATGTTGGCGACGACGATATCCCCCGCCTCAGCGTCTTCTCCGGACGCTCGAGACAGTATCTTCTCGGCCATCGTCTTCCCCACGGTGCTCGACCCCCGGCCGCCCCCGAGCGGCGGTTGAAAAAGGATCGGGGACCCGAGCCCCGTATATCAGGTGGAAGTGCCAAGGTCTAGAGGGGCGATCCTGACCTCGGACATCGACCGGTTGGTAGAAAAGCTGGCTGAAGAGGTCGGAAAGCGCGAGGAGGAGGTGCGCCGGGAGATCAACAGACTCCGGAAACGATGGGGAGTGTCGGAGCTCGGCGCGCTTCTCGCCCTCGCCGACCGGATGGGTGTGAAGCTGATGCGAACGGGAGAGGAAAAACCGGGGAGAGTGACGCTGGATGAAGCCATCTCCCGGGGACTGCAGTCCTTCGACACGGAGTTCATCGTCGTACGCGTGTCGGACCCCGCGAAGACCAGGTCGGGCGGTAAAATGGTGACCTTGGTGGTGGGGGACGAGACGCGGTCCGCCGCGTTGGTAGCGTTCGACGAGGCCGTCGAGACACTCGAGGAACTCGAGGAGGGTGATGTGGTACGGGCTAGGAACTTGACTGTGAGTTCGTTCCGTAACAGTCCACAGCTGGTGGTCACTCGAGAGACCGAGCTTGAAGTCGTAGGCTCCGAGGAGGATCCGAACCGGATCATCGAGCGGAACATCTCCGAGGTGAAACACGGAGAGTACGTGCGCGTGCGAGGTGTCGTGGCGAGCGAGCCCGTCGATACGGGAGAACGCGTATACTTCTGGCTCTCCGACGAGACAGGCTCGACGCGTGTTAACCTGTGGGGTGAGGAGGCCGAGCGTGCGCTGGACCTCGACTACGGCGACGGTGTGATCGTGGAAGGGTGGGTCTCTACCCGCGGTGATCACCCGACGATCAACATACTCAGAACCCAAGGTCGTGTGGAGCCCGCTGAGGTTTCCATCAAACCAGCTATCCGGAAGCGTGTCGAGGAGCTCGGTAAGGGGGATGTGGCGGAGGTATCAGGCGTTATCGTCGCCGTATACGCACGTCGTCGGTACTACGAGGCGTGCCCCACCTGCGGTCGGGCCATGAGGAAGGGAGAGTGTCCCGAGCACGGGGCCGTGGAACCCGAACGGAGACCCGTGCTGAACGTGGTCGTAGACGACGGTACCGGGACGGTAAGGACGGTGTTCTTCGGGGAACACGCGGTCGAGTTCGCGGGATACGAGACCACGAGGGAATACCTGGAAGCCGACGAATCCGACATCGAAAAGAGACTTTTAGGTGAAAGTGTTTCCGTAGTGCTCAGAGTTCGGGGAGAAGGGGTCGTAGAGGACTACGATGCCGTCGCACTGCGGGCTAGGATACTCAACGAGGAGGACTTCAAACGCGAAATCCCGATCTTGGTCCGGGAGCTGAAGGGGGAGGAGAGTGAAGGAGAGGAAGCTGAGTGATCTGGACCTACTGCCCGATGAAACCGTCAAAAAGCTGGAAGAGAAGGGGATCGTGACGGTCGAGGACTTCATTTACGCCGATCCGAAGTACCTGTCGGAGGTGACGGGGATGTCTGAGCGGGATGTGGAGGACATCCAGGAGGAGTTGAGGAATATCGACGTGGAATTCGAGACGCTGGAGAAGCTGGAACGGAAACGCAGGCGCATAACCACGGGCTCCAGCGCGCTCGACGAGATCTTAGGAGGAGGCGTCCCGTGCGGGGAGTTGACAGAGTTCGCGGGCCCCTTCGGCTCGGGTAAGTCCCAGATCGTGTTCCAGCTGTGCGTGAACGTACAACTACCGGAAGAGGAGGGCGGGCTGGAGTCCAAGGCGATCTTCATCGATACGGAGGGAACCGTATCACCCGGTCGTATCAAGGGGATGGCGGAAGCCTTAGGGCTGGATCCCGGAGAGGCCCTGCGCAACGTCTTCGTGACGCAGGTGAGATCCGTGGAAGAGCAGATGCGAGCCGCGGAGGAGGCGCACAAACTGTGCGAGCGCGAGGATATCGGACTCGTCGTCATAGATTCCCTCACGGCGCACTTCCGCGCGGAGTACTCGAAGCTGGGGGACGTCAGCGAGCGTCAGGCCAGACTGATGAAGCACGTGGATCAACTCAGGAACCTTGCCATGGACCACGACGTGGCCGTGGTCTTCACCAACCAAGTGCACGTCGATATCGAGGCCGCCACGAAGGGCAAGGGCAGACGTTACGAGCCCGTCGGAGGAACGATCGTAGCCCACCAGGCCACGCATAGGATCATGCTCAGGAGAGCCAAAGGTGAGGTCCGAATCGCACGGATCATCGACTCACCGTACCTTCCACAGCGTGAGGCAGCGTTCAGGATCACGGAAGAAGGCATTCGGGACGTGGAATTCCCTGAGCGATGAGGACAGGCCCAATAGCCGAAACCCGATGACGAGCTCCCGGTCCCATCCGAGCCCTCGCGGGTGAAACGCTTATGGAGTTCGATGTGGTGGTGGTCGGTGCGGGTCCGGCGGGTTCGGTGGCGGCGTGGGCCGCGGCGGAGGCCGGTTGTGATGTCCTGATACTCGAGCGTAAGGCCGAGATCGGCGTCCCCAAACAGTGCGCCGAAGGCATCAGCGCACGAGCTCTCGAGGAGGTCGGAATCAGACCTGACGACGGTTGGATAGCCGCGGAAATAGAGCGTGGTATCCTCTCGCTACCGAGTGGTTCCAAGTTCGAGGTTGAGGTCGAAGGGTACGTGTTGGAGCGTCGTGTGTTTGATAAGTGGTTGGTTGTTCGGGCGGTGGAGGCTGGTGCGGAGGTCGAGTTGTTGGCGCATGCTCGACGGGCGTTGTTAGATGAGGGTCGGGTGGTCGGGGTCGAGTACGAGGGCGAGGATGGAGTGCACGAGGTCCGAGCCCGCATCGTCATCGCCGCAGACGGAATCGAATCACGCATAGGAAGAACCGCCGGACTGGTTCCTCAACTCGAGCCTGATCATATATGCACCTGCGCACAGTACGAGGTCGTCGGCGACCGGTACGATCCGAAGGCGTTCATGATCCACTTCGATCCCGAGCGGATACCCGGCGGGTACGCATGGGTCTTCCCGAAAGGGGAGAACCGGGCGAACGTAGGGGTGGGAATCCGAGGGTCCGAATCCAGTCCAGGTCTGGCCTTAAAAACGCTCGACGAGCTCGTCGAGGGTCCCTTATCCGAGCTCGTAGCGGGGACGCCAGTGGAGGTGAACGTGGGTGGTGTGCCGGTGTGCGGGCCCGTCGAGCGGACGTACGGTGACGGGATCCTCCTCGTGGGTGATGCGGCCCGCCAGGTCAACCCGTTAACCGGTGGCGGGTTGAACACCGCGCTTATCTGCGGTCGGATCGCGGGCGAGGTGGCGGTCGAGGCGATCGAAGAGGACGACACGTCCGCCTCCTTCCTGAAACGGTACCAAGACCGGTGGGAAGAAGAATTCAGGGACACGTTCGAATGTGCGCGTGAGGTGGCGGAAATGCTCCCAGAGCTTGACTTGAAGGAAGTCGTCGAGTTCCTATCGTCGGTGGAAAACTTGGAGGAAATGCTGAGGACATCTGGTATCTTGGAGGACGTGTGGTGGGGTTAGAGTTCTCCGCGCTGCTCGGCCATGAACTCCCGATGCTTCTCCGTCCAGCGAACCTTCTTCGGATCCCTTCCGAGCTTCAGCATGTTACGCTCGCACTTGCTGGAGCAGAACCATAGGATCGTGCCATCGTTCTTGACGAACATTTTTCCTGTCCCTGGCTCAATGATCCGACCGCAGAAGTCACAGCGCCGAACATCGGGCATTCTGAGCCCCCCTTACTCGATCGGTCGCGCCTCCCTCTCGGTTTCCCTCAGCAGTAGGATGTCTCCTTCTCGAACGGGCCCTTTGACGTTTCTAGTGATGATCCTACCCTTGTCCGGTCCCTCCAGGATCCTGACCTTCACCTGTGTCACCTCACCGGCCATTCCGGTGCGCCCTAAGATCTCCACGACTTCCGCGGGTGTTGCGTCCTCTGTCGGGTCGTAGTCGCACTCTACCATCTTTTCCACCCCCTAGGCGAGGCCTTCCCTGAGCCCCGTTATGAAGTTTCGTCGGGGGTTCGGACGCGGTACAAGACTTAAAGTGAAGGGCGGGTTCGGCGCGCTGGGGGTGGCCGCTTGCCCGAGTTCAAGGTAGTAGTGGCGGATCCGGAGAAGGCTCGCTCCTACCAGGTGGAGGTGAAAGGTGAGGATGCCGAGAAGCTGATCGGGAAGAGGATCGGTGACGTGATCGACGGCGAAATCGTCGGTCTACCGGGGTACAAGCTCAAGATCACGGGCGGAACGGACAAGGACGGGTTCCCGATGCGACCTGACATCCACGGACCGGTACGCGTTCGCCTACTCCTCAGCGGTCCGCCGGGTTTCCGCCCCGAGCGTAAAGGTGAGCGGAGGCGTAAGACGGTTCGCGGTAACACGATCAGCGAGGATATCGTTCAAGTGAACACCGTCATCGTCGAGTACGGCGACAAGCCCGTGGAGGAGTTACTCGGCGAGGGCGGCGAGGAGTAACCGCGGGTGGGTACCGTGCCCGTCGACTTACGACGAGTGGACGACGAGCGGTTCCAACAGGCCGAAATGAACATCGGAATGGTGGGGCACGTAGACCACGGTAAGACCACGCTGACGAAGGCCCTCTCCGGCGTGTGGACGGACACGCACAGCGAGGAGACCAGACGCGGCATCTCCATCCGACTGGGTTACGCGGACACCGTCCTCACGCGATGTCCCGAGTGCGACACCTATTCGGTGGAGGAGAAGTGTCCGGAGTGCGGAGCCGAAACCGAGTGGCTCCGGCGGGTCTCCTTCGTCGACTCCCCGGGCCACGAGACGTTGATGGCGACGATGCTCTCCGGTGCCGCGATCATGGACGCAGCCATCCTGGTGATCGCCGCGAACGAGCCCTGCCCGCAGCCTCAGACCCGAGAGCACCTGATGGCACTGGAAATCATCGGAACCGAAGACGTGATCGTCGTTCAGAACAAGATCGACTTAGTCACCCCGGAGGAAGCCAGGGAGCATTACGAGCAGATCGTACAGTTCCTGGAGGAGGAGACGCACCTCGACCCCGATAAGACCCCCATAATCCCCGTCTCCGCCCAGCATAAGGCGAACTTAGACGTCTTAGTCGAGGCCATGTACGAGCACTTCGAGCCCCCCGAGTACGATCTGGACGCACCGTTCCGCATGTACATCGCCCGATCGTTCGACGTCAACAAGCCCGGTACCAGACCGAGCGACCTCAAGGGCGGCGTGATAGGAGGAGCCATCGTCCAGGGAGAGGTCGAGATCGGTGACGAAATCGAGATACGGCCGGGAATCCGGGTGGAGCGATACGGTCGTACCGAGTGGGAACCGGTGTACACGGAGGTGGTGAGCCTCCACGCGAACGTGACGCCGGTGGAGCGTGCGAGACCCGGCGGTCTGGTCGGTATAGGCACGAAGCTAGACCCCACCATGACCAAAGCGGACCGGTTGTCGGGCCAAGTGGCCGGAGAACCCGACACATTGCCGCCCGTCCGTCACGAGCTGCTGTTGGAGGTGGAACTGCTCGAGCGGGTGGTAGGAACCGAAGAGGAGCGTAAGGTGGAACCCATCCGGACGAACGAGGTACTGATGCTCACCGTGGGTACGGCGACTACAGTGGGCGTGGTGACCAGTGCACGGGACGACGAGATTGAGATCAAGCTGAAACAACCGGTGTGCGCCGAAGAAGGCGACAGGGTCGCGATAAGCCGTAGGATCCAGCGGTGGCGTCTGATAGGCCACGGTGTCATCAAAGGGTGAAGGGGCGTGACCATCAGAGTCGTGTTGGACGCTAACTTCCTCATGATACCGCATCAGGAAGGGGTGGACGTGTTCTCCGAACTCGACCGCCTCTTGGGCTCCTACCGACCCATCGTTCCCCGTCAGGTCCTCGAGGAACTGGAGCGCGTGAAGCGTGCGGCTACCGGTCGGGACAAGATCGCGGCGCGAGTAGCCCTATCCCTCGTAGACGCTAAAGGGATCGAGGTAGTGGACGTTAAAGGGAGGGACGGAGACGAGGCAATCTTGAACCTCGCCCGACGGTGGGATCGAGTGTACGTGGGCACCCGAGACAAGGAGCTCAAAAAGCGCCTGTGGAAACTCGGTGTTCCGGTGATAACGTTGCGTCAGCGCACACACCTGGTGATCGAGCGGGGTTAACACCTTGGAAGTACCACCTTCTCCCGTCCTGAGCGATGCCTTAGGGAAGCGCTACGTACTCCGGGGAATCCGTCACATCGTGGGCCCGGTGCCGATCTGCGGACGGGCGGTGACTGTGCTCGTGGAAGGGACGGACTGGGGGACCGTGGTGGAAGCCATCGACGAGGCCGAGGAAGGTGACGTGCTCGTGATCCAAGCCAGAGACAGGGCGCGGGCGTACTGGGGAGGTCTCTCCTCTCTATCGGCCAAGCGGAAGGGATTGGCCGGAACTGTCGTGGACGGATTAGTTAGGGACGTAGATGACGTACGCGAGATCGGCTACACCGTTTTCGCCCGCGGCGTTACCCCTAGAGCGGGAACCCACCGTCGATCCGGAAAGATTAACGTCGACCTGTACGTCTCGGGCGTGCTCGTGCGTCCCGGTGACATTATAGTGGGGGACGAGAGCGGCGTCGTGGTCGTTCCCGAGGAGGAGTGGGAAGACGCGCTCAAGCGAGCCCGTGAGATACTCGAATTGGAAGATGACATCAGGACCGACATCGCGGCCAACCGTGCATGGTGGGAGATCGTGCCGGATAAGTTGGGGGGATGGTGAAGAGATGATGAACCTCTGGAAAGACCTGGAACCGGGCCCGAATCCACCCGACGTAGTGTACGCGGTGATAGAAATCCCACGTGGCTCGAGGAACAAGTACGAGTACGACGAAGAGCGTGGGTTCTTCAAGCTGGACCGAGTACTCTACTCGCCGTTCCACTATCCACTGGACTACGGGTTTATCCCCCGAACGCTGTACGACGACGGTGACCCCCTCGACATCCTGGTGATCATGCAGGACCCCACGTTCCCCGGCTGCGTGATCGAGGCACGACCGATCGGTCTGATGAAGATGTTGGACGACAGCGACCAGGACGACAAGGTTCTGGCGGTGCCCACTGAGGACCCCCGGTTCAAGGACGTTAAGGACCTGGATGACGTTCCCAAGCACCTGCTCGACGAGATCGCCCACATGTTCTCCGAGTACAAGCGACTGGAAGGCAAGGAGACCGAAGTCCTAGGGTGGGAAGGTGCGGACGCCGCTAAGGAAGCCATAGTTCACGCGATAGAGCTGTACGAGGAGGAGCACGGGTGAATCCCGTTGTACGAGCTCGTGGAACTCGAAACCACGGTTAGAATTCCCCCCACCCAATTTACCTCCGACGTCGAGGATGCCGTGCTCAAAGCCTTAGAGAACGACGTCGAGGGGAAGCTCTTCCGGGAAGATGACACCGGCGAGCCCATCGGATTCGTGGTCTTCGTGGACGAAATCCTCGACGTGGAGAATGAGGGTATTTTCCCCGGCGATGGCGCCTCCTACCACCGCGTAAGGTTCAGGGCCTTGGTCTTCCGCCCGGTGGAGCGCGAGGTGGTAGTGGGCGAAGTAACTAGGGTGAAGGAGTACGGAGCCTTCGTGCGTCTGGGACCGCTAGACGGTCTCCTGCACGTCTCCCAGATCCTCGATGAGTACATGTACTACGACGGGGCCCGAGAGGCGCTAGTCGGTGAGGAGACCGGTCGGGAGCTCAAACGGGGTGATGTGATCAAAGTGATGATTATCGGTGTGAGCCTCAACGAGGAACGGCCCAGAGACTCGAAGATCGCCTTGACCGTGAAGAGACCCGGTCTAGGGAAGCCGGAGTGGTGGGAATGACCTCGCCCTGAGCGGGGTTCAGGACGGTCCCTTCCGACTCCATTCAGGACACATCTTTCGTCGCCAACGTTGAAGAGGCCGGAATCCTCTAACATCCGAGAGTACCCGGGGGAGTCAAGGCTCAGGGGAATCCTGCGGATTCCATCACCCCCAACGCATCAGCACCGAAAAGAACTCGTACACATGCTACATGCCTCCTCTCGCCTGAAGGGCGGGGTCCTCCAGGGGGTCGTGAAAGCCGTTGTCCAAGTTGAAAGCGTGCGTCAGGTGCGGGTACCTGGTGGAAGAGGATACCGAGATCTGTCCCGCCTGTCACGGGGACGAGTTCACGGAGAACTGGCGCGGTATCGCAGTGATCCTCGACACTGAGTCCCAGACCGCGGACAGGTTGAACGCGAAGATCCCAGGTAAATACGCCCTGAGAGTTGAGGAGTGACGGTCGTGCTGAGGCTACCTAGGGAGCTGCGCCCCGAGCTACGTCGACCCTGGGGCACGCTATACCCACGACCGTCCATTAAGACCTACCGACGTCTCCATGAGGAGTCAGAAGTGCTGATTACAGTCGGCGACATGACCACCCGAAGCTTCCTCCGGTGCAGTATCCGGCCGGACGTCGCCGTCGTAGACCGGAAGATGCTCAGAACTGTCCCCGTGGATCCAGGGAACAAGTTCCCGGTAACCCTCGACGTGAACAACCCACCGGGTACTATCACCCGGGAGGCTTGGGATACTGTACGGCGGGGTATCGACTACGCACTCGATGGCGACGCGACCCTCATCGACGTTACCGGAGAGGAAGACCTACTAGCCATTCCCGCTATCCTGATCGCTCCCGAAAACTCGATAGTCTGCTACGGGTTGCCGGGCGAGGGAATGGTGGCGGCGCGGGTAACCCAACACCTCAAGGATTCTGTCCTCCGACTGCTAACGAGGTTTCGGGGGTACGACGAATGGAAGTCGAGATCTTGGATCAGCGGGATAACCCCTTGCTGTACCGCAAAGAGGTGAAGTTCGTCGTACGCCACGAAGACAGTGGTACGCCCCAGAAGTCGGAGGTCCTTCGGAAGCTCGCGGCGATTCTCGACGTTGACAAGGAGGTAGTCCTGATCGACCGTATGGAGTCGGAGTTCGGAAAGCGTGAGACCAAAGGGTACGCGAAGATCTACAAGAGCATGGAGCATCTGGAGGACATCGAGCCCGAGCACATGGTCGAGCGACACAAGAAGGTGCTTGAAGAGCTGGAGTCCGAATCCGAGGAGTCCGAAGAGTCCGAGTCGGAGGAGTCGGAAGAAGAGGAGTAACCGGGGGTAAAACGGGATGGGTGTGCCCAGGAGGGCTAAGCTGTACGAGGTTAAGGACGGTAAGGTGGAGCGCAAAAACCCGTTCTGCCCAAGATGCGGGCCCGGCGTATTCATGGCGGACCACGGGAACCGGTATGCGTGCGGTAGGTGTGGATACACCGAGTTCAAGGACCAGCCGGAGCCCAAGAAAAAGAAGTAACATTCGCGAGCGAAGTGAGGTATCTTGCACTCGCGAGTTCCCGACCGACTGCGCGACGTAGTGGAAGCCGGTGACGTCATCGCCCTCGGCGCCGAGTCGCTCCTGGTTCGACACGACTGGCTCGGGCTCCTCGCCGTCTACAAGATCCGTCTTCCCAAACCCTACCGTCACCCGTCCTTGGACGAGCGCCTCCGTCGCCTCAGGACTCGACGAGAAGCCCGAGCACTGATCAGATTACCCGAGATGGGTGTGCCGACTCCTACCCTGTACGAGGTCGACTTGGATCTTAGCCTGCTGATCACCGAGTACATTCCCGGGAGAACCCTCAAGCAGGCCACCGAGAGTTCCTTCGATCCGGACCATTACCGGAAGTTGGGTAAGCTCGTCGGGCGGATGCACGAGCACGGATTCGTCCACTACGATTTGACCACATCGAACATCCTCGTGTCCGGTGACGACCTCTACATCATCGACTTGGGACTGAGCGAGGACTCCGACGACCCCGAAGACCACGCCGTCGACCTGCGCGTGTTCGAACGGTGTCTCGAGAGCTCCCACCCCGAGGTTAAGGAGGAGGCGTGGAGAGCCTTCCTACGAGGCTACAGGGAAGAGAGGGAAGAAGCCACCGACACGGTGCTCCGGGCCTTGGAGGACCTCAAGTCCAGGGTCCGGTACATCTAAACCTTCGCCACCACAAGGCCCCTTTTGACCTCGATCTCCCCACGTTCTTCGAGCTTTTTGAGGGCAACGTACGTAACGTCGTACGGGACGCCGAACTGTGCGAACAAGAACTCGTAGACCTCATCCTCTGGTACTCTGCCCCGATTCTGCAACCACACCAGCAAGGCACCGAGTACCTCGGACAGGCGCTCGGGCACGTGCATTAGCTCACCATCTTCCGTCATCTCCACCTCGTCGCTCATTAGCGCCGAGTATAGGGCTTCGGAAAGTCCCTCACCGGAGTACCCTGCCCATCGGAGTCTCATCACGAGGTCCCGCCAGTCGAGACTCACCTCACGCTTGACGACTTGCACCACGTCACCCGGAGTCACCGGGCGGTCTCCCACCAGGAGGTCCTCCAGTGGCTCGGTGTCCGGCCACTCCGGAATCCTTCCGAGCTTCGCCTCGAGAAACACCTCGGTCGCCGAGCCGTAGTCCAGCCTGAATGGGTCCTCAATGACCTCCAGGGGCAGCGTCTCCCACTCGGTCACGGCTAACCCGAGACCGTAGTGCTCACAGAACGCCGATACGGATACCACTTCTTCCCTCGGTTCGCGGGGAAAGACCACCAGAGCCCCTAAACCCAATGCCTCCGCGTCACGTGCGATCTCGGCCAGTCCCTCTTCCCACTCCCCCAAGGCCGATATCGAAGCTAGATCGCTGAGACCTCCGACGCATACCAGCGCGAAGCAGAAATCGTCCGAACGGACTACGAAGTCCAGCTGGTAGTCGCTGTCTACCTCCTCCACGACGCAGCCCAGCTCCTCCAGTACGAACCTACAGTCCCGGCGGAACAGGGACAAGTTAAGATCCGTCATCGCGCCTTTCCCCGCAGGCGGGGTGCCGTAATGTCGACGATGATCTGTGTGGGTATAGAGTCTACGGCCGAGAAACTCGGCGTGGGTGTCGTGACGGACGACGGGGAGATACTGGTCAACGTGAAGGCTCAGTACATCCCCCCTCCGGGCTCGGGGATACTACCCAGAGAGGCGGCTGAACATCACTCCAGAGAACTGCCGGAGCTCCTCGAACGCGCGTTGAAGAACGCGGGAGTGGAGCCCGAAGACATCGACTTAGTGGCTTACTCGCAAGGGCCTGGACTGGGACCCTGCCTACGTGTCGGCGCCACCGCGGCCCGAACCCTGGCACTGACGCTCGAGGTCCCCCTGGCACCGGTCAACCACTGCGTGGCCCACGTGGAGATAGGGAAGTTAGCGGCACGCCAGGACGGGTTCGATTTCGACGAGCCGGTAACACTCTACGTGTCCGGAGGGAACACCCAGGTGCTGGCCCTCAAAGCCGGACGATACCGGGTGTTCGGGGAAACCCTGGATCTCCCCGTGGGTAACATGCTGGACACTTTCGCCCGTAAGGTCGGACTCCCACATCCCGGTGGGCCCGAGATAGAACGCCTCGCCGAGGAAGGTGAGCCCGTGGAACTCCCTTACACTGTACGTGGCACCGACGTGTCGTTCTCAGGCCTTCTGACGGCGGCACTGCGGAGATACGAGCAGGGAGACAGGCTCGAGGACGTGTGTGCAGGACTTCAGGAGACAGCCTTCGCAATGCTGGTGGAGATAACGGAGCGTGCCGCGGCCCAGCTGGGCCGGGATGAGATCCTGCTCACGGGAGGGGTGGCCGCGAACCGTCGTCTCTCCGAGATGATGCACGAAATGGCGGAGGACCGCGGTGCGGAGGCGTACACGGTGCCCCCGGAACTGGCCGGAGACAACGGGGCCATGATCGCTTGGACGGGGATCCTCGTCCACGAACACGGCCTCTCGATACCGCCCGATGAGATCCCGGAGAAGGCTATCGTCAAGCAACGATACCGTGTAGACGAGGCGCCCGTCCCGTGGGCCGCTCGTCCTTCCAGATCGGCCGATTCTCAAGGATAGAGTAGGCAGCTCGTCGAGCCCACGCTATGGGGGTTGGAACTGGCCCGTAGACGACGGTGGGTTACCATCTTCAGGATACCCACGGAAATCCGGGCTCACGAGCTCAGAGTTATGGGCCCGTAATTAACGGCTGGGACAGCACGGTCGAGCCGGCTGAAGTACTCTGGCCTGAGCTCGCAGAATGTCGACGCTCTTACCAGGAGACTCGTACGCGCCTACCTGAAACGGACCGGAGGAGGGTTTCGTCATCGAGCAAGGTGTGACCCGTGCCGACCCCGCCCTGTATGCGTTCGTCTCTTCCAGGACCGTCGGAAGTACGAGTACTGGCCGGTAAAGGTGGGTAAAGGCGGTGAGATACAAACCGCTCCGGTTCGAGCTCGAGTGCGTCGAGCCCGGCGCCCTGCCTAGGTTCAAAGGGTTCGCCGTCCGCGGGATGCTTCTACGGCGGCTCAAGGAAAGATTCCCAGGGTTCGTCAGGAGGTTCCTATACGGTAACCACCCGATCCCGGCCGTGACCCAGGTCCCACCGCTCACCGACGAGAGGATGGTCGATGTGGGAGACATCGTGAGCTTCCGTCTGAACCTCTTCGGAGACGCTGTCGACAGGGACTATGAGATCATCCTCGCACTGGTGGACGGTGAGTTGCGTCTAGGATCGGCCAGGTTCGTGCTGCGACGCGTCGAACACGCCGAGACAGGGGAGCCCGTGTGGGATGAATCCGCGTACCGATGCGTGAAACCGGAGAAGCTTGACGCTCGCGAGCCGGTGGGGAGGTACCTGGTGGTCACCTTCACGACACCTACTTACATCGTCCACGACGGGAAACCTAGGGTCCCCAAGTTTCACATGATAGTCCGGAACGCGGCCAGGAAGTTCACCATGCTACACCGAAGGTTCGGTCTCGAGGGGTTGACCCGACGCCAGGCCAGAAACATCATCGAGTGGGCCGAGCGGGCCGAAACAATCCGAATGGATTACAGGTTCGAGACCCTCGAGCGCAGGTCGGCCCGACTGGGGAGGCACGTGTTCCGCACGATCGTGGGAACCTTCGTATACGAGCTCCCTCCCGAGCCCCCAGACCGCGTCGGTGAGGTGCTGGCCTTCGCCGAGGTCTACGGAGTGGGGAAGTTCAACACGGCGGGACTCGGACGCTTCGTCCTCGGAGAGGCCGGATGAACTAAAACCGGACCACCGAGACCGACCGGGAAGGGGGCAGCTTGAGTGGAGCTGAAGTTCTCGGCTGAAGTCGAGCTCACTCTCTCGCGTGAAGTCGACCCCGCCGAGATCGAGCCTACGGTTGAGGAGTTCGTCAAAGAGGCTAACGAGGATCTCCTCCAGCGAGGTGTCCCCACGGGGAAGGAGGGGGCCAAGATCGAGAGTTATCGGGTACTCGAGGACACCATCGAGATGGAGATTACCGGAACGAGGTACCTGCGTCCCCACGAGGCCGCTATGAGGGTCCGTAAGCGGCTCGCCGAACGTCTCGGGAGGAAGCACCGGGTCGGCGTCCGCGACCTGAAGATCCCGCGGTACGAGGTTGTGCTCCGGTTCGACCGTGAGGTCACGCGTGACGACGTCGGGTACGTACCCGTAGCCGACGACGTGGTGGTGGAGGACGGGACCGTACGGCTGACGTTCCAAGACGTCGACGAGGAGATGCTCCGCCGGCACGTCATCGATCGGGTGATACGGCTCGTAGCTTGGGCCGTCGAGGAGAGGTCGGAGCTAGTGGAGCGCGTCACCAAGGTCGAACCCGGTACCGTGGTGGACGAGAGCGGTCCGCGAGAGATCCGGTTCGATGGGGACGTCACCGAAGAGGCGCGTCGACGGGGTTGGGTGAAGGAGTTCCCCGGCCGCGGACAGTGGATTTACACCCCTCCGATGGCCGCCCTGTTCGAAGTCCTCCGTGACTTCCTTCTGGAGCGTGTGACGCGTAAGTTGGGCTTCGAGCCCGCCCTGTTCCCGAAGCTAATTCCGTTGGAGACTATGTTCCGGATGCGTTACCTCCACGGTCTACCCGACGGTATGTACTACGTGTGTCCCCCGAAGCGCGACCCGGAGCTGTTCGATGATTTCAAGCGAGAGCTCTACGTGTGGGGAGAACTCAACGAGAGGACCCTCGGATCGTTGAAGGAGAAGCTCCGCGATCCCGGGTACGTTCTGGCACCGGCCCAGTGTGAGCCGTTCTACGAGCTGCTGCGGGACGAGGTGGTGGACCCCGAGCGACTCCCGATCAAGCTCTACGACTGCAGTGGCTGGACGTACCGGTGGGAGGGTGGTGCCGCGAAGGGTCTGGAACGCGTGAACGAGTTCCAGCGGATCGAGCACGTGTGGATCGCCGAGCCGGAGGAGGCGGAGAGGATCCGAGAGGAGTTACTGGAAGCTACCAAGCGGGTCGCGGAAGAGCTGGAGCTCGAGTGGAAGGTAGTCGTATCGGACGATCCCTTCTACCTAGAGGGTCGGCTGCTGGAGGATCGGGACATCGAGCTCCCGGACGTACCGTCGTACGAGTTCGAAGTCTACTTACCGTTCAAGGGAGAACGGTCGTCGGAAGAAGCCTGGATCTCGGTGGGCTCGTTCAACGTGCACGGCGAACACTTCGTCGATGGCTTCAACGTGAAGGAGAAGTCGGGAAGGACCCTGTTCACGGGCTGTGCGGGTCTGGGTGTCACCCGATGGGTGGTTGGGTTACTGGCTCAACACGGGTTCGAACCCGAGGAGTGGCCGGAGCCTATCCTCGAGAGAATCGACGAGAAGTTCGGTGGGCTACCCGAGGTACCGAAGACGCTAACCTGGCCGGAGTAGTCCGATCCCGATCCTTTTTTCAACGGCGCCTTCCGGCGGGCCGGGGGGCTTGCGAGCTTGGTCAGGGACAAGTGGAAGGATAAGGTATGGTACACGATCCTCGCGCCGGATATGTTCGACAATGTGGAAGTGGGCGAGACGCCCGCCGACGACCCGGAGAAGGTGATAGGCCGGGTGCTCGAGACCACATTAGGTGACGTACTGGACGACATCACCAAGCACCACATCAAGGTGTTCTTCCGCATCTACGACGTCGAGGGGACGACAGCGTACTCCAAGTTCGAAGGACACCGACTGATGCGCGACTACGTCCGCAGCCTGGTGAGGCGTGGAACGAGCAGGATCGACGGTGTCATCGACGTCGTCACCAAGGACGGATACAAGGTACGCGTCGCGGGTCTGGCGTTCACGACGCGACGGGCCAAGACATCCCAGCAGCGGGCCATCAGGAAGGAGATGTTCAAGGTGATCGAAGAGAACGCGAAGGAGTGCGACTTCGACGAGTTCATCCGCAGGTGCCTGTCGATCAGCGAAGAGGAGAGCATCCCGGAGCAGATCAAGGAGGCGGGTCGTAAGATCTACCCGATCCGGCAAGCCGAGATCAGGAAGACGGAGGTCCTAGAGGAGCCGAACGGCCTACCGCCATACGAAGCGGTGGGGGACCGGGCCACCCCGGAGCTGGCCAGCTACTGAGCCTCCCTCCGCAACGGTCTTCGGGCGCGTGCGACGGATGTTCCTAGTGAAAACGCAACGAAACCTGGAGGATGTAGCGGCAGCGATGATCGAGGAGGAAACCGGGGCCGAGGCCAAGCCACGGCCCTTCGGTTACCTCGGTCTAGTGATCGTTACGGGACATGTTACCAAGGATGAACTCGAGAAGATCCCGGAGGTAGAGCGGGCCATACCGGTGGAAGCCGAGTGCCGCGCGGATCCGAAGGAGATCGCCGAAACCGCGGCCGAACTGGCGGAGACCAAAATTTCGGAGGACGAGACCTTCGCGGTTAGGACGATCCGAAGGGGCGAACACGATTTCACCAGCGTCGACGTGAACGTTGAGGCCGGCGACGCCGTCCGGAAGGCCACCGGTGCCTCCGTGGACCTCGACGATCCCGACAAGATAGTGTGGGTCGAGATACTCAGAGACCGGGCGTACCTAGCGGTCTTACCCGGCGAGGAGGAGTGGAAGAAGCTACCTCCAGGAAAACCCGAAGCCGATCCACTGCTCGCCAAACTCGAGTTAGCACAGATACCGTATCTCGGGGATCCACGGGCCGCCTACTCCATGGGTGAAAGGATCGGGCGGGCGGTTCAGGGGTTCGAATTGAAGTCGTACATCGTCACCCCTTACGAACCGGTGAACGCCGTGGAATTGCTGCACTTCTTACGGGGTCTACGAGATGGCGTGAAGTCCAGGATGGACGTACAACGCGAGTCGTACGGGCGGGAGTTCCGGCGGACGGAGCTGCTACTCTACGACCTCTACCAGCTGATACGGCTGAAGCGGGACGCCCTGATCATAGGGACGGATCCGAAGGGCGATCCGTACACGGAGATCCGGAAGACACTGGGCGAAGCACTCCGGGAGGCGGACGAGGTGGTCGTGCTGGCGGGATCGCGGGTGGGATTACCTAGGGGAGTGCTGAGAGCGTGTGACTTCGTCGTAGACCTGTGTCCGGGAGTGACGTTCGCGACGGAACACGTCGTACCCTCCGTCGTGA
Organism: Methanopyrus kandleri AV19; assembly: GCF_000007185.1. Lineage (GTDB taxonomy): Archaea > JAADCQ01 > Methanopyri > Methanopyrales > Methanopyraceae > Methanopyrus > Methanopyrus kandleri. The sequence continues at coordinate 1,490,026 of NC_003551.1, forward strand.
CGGCGCTGGTGGACTCGTACCTGGAGGCCGAAGGGAGCGAAGATCGAGAAGGACGTTGAACGCACATCTCTGAACGATACCGAGTTCGATAATAAGCGATCATACAGAATGCGCACAGTAGGTAGGATTCGATCTGAAGACACCAACTTATCGTTGGATACGTGGAACCGTAACGTCTTAACCTCAAGGTCGTCTCCTACTCATCGCACCCACGGGGAAACGTCCGACGGCGTATTCGGGACAGCCGCTCGAACATCGATCCGCTTCTCCTTCGGACCCCCGTCACTCGCCAGGAGCCCAGTTCGATACGATAGCCCTCCTTTCAACGGTGAGCCTCCGACGGACCGAGAAACCGCGGGGGTTCAGCGTGCCGTGTACCCGCTGTGACGCGCGTGAACCGTACAGGCGGTTCACCGGGGGCGTTGCCGTTGGAGGTTGTAGGTGTGGTGCACTTACCGCCGCTGCCAGGGTCTCCGCGGGCCAAGTCTATCGAGGAGGTAGTTGAGCGAGCCCGCCGGGATGCAGCGCGGCTCGAAGACGGTGGTGTCGACGCAGTTCTAGTTGAGAACTTCGGGGACACCCCTTACTACCCCGATGACGTGCCCAAGATCACCGTGGCCTGCATGACCAGGGCGGTGGCTGAAGTCGTCGATACCGTGAGCGTCCCCGTCGGCGTGAACGTGCTACGCAATGACGGTGTAGCGGCCGTCGACGTGTGCGCTGCGACCGGCGCCTCCTTTATCCGCGTTAATGCGTACGTGGAGGCCGTCGCTACAGATCAGGGCGTCCTCCAGCCCGTTGCGCACATGGTCTGGCGCGAGATCGACCGCCTAGGAGTGGACGTCGAGGTATACGCTGATATCAGAGTGAAGCACGGACGACCTCTGGACGACAGACCCGTCGAAGAGGTCGCACGGGACGCTGTGGAGCGAGGACTAGCCGACGCTGTGATCGTCACGGGCTCCGCCACCGGGTCCCCTCCGCGGCCTGAAGAGGTGCGCAAGGTTGCCAGGGTCGTCGATCGAGTTCTGGTGGGTAGTGGCGTGACTCCGGAAAACGCTCACGTTTTCCTCCGAGCCGGGGCGGCGGGTTTCATAGTGGGGACATACTTCAAGAAGAACGGGATCACCGAGAACCCGGTGGACGTGGACCGCGTACGTGAGCTGGTGCGGTTCATCCGACGCTCAGGGGTAGAACGCTGGCCTTGATACAGAAGAGGCTGAACCGTAGGGAGCTCGAATGGGTGAGGAAGAGAGTGGCGCGAGAGGCGGCCAGACTCCTCTACGAGGGTGCCGTCGACGAGTATATCGACGCGAAGAGACTGGCCGCCAGGCGCCTAGGTGTCGATGTGATGCCGTCCAACCGTGAGGTCGCAATCGAACTCGACCGCATCGGGGACGAGCTAGAAGGCGAAGAGAAGCTGCACCGGTTGAAGAGGCTAAGGGAGGAGGCGCTCAAAGTGATGGAGGCCATCGAGGACCTGGAGCCGCGGCTGATCGGAAGCGTGTGGCGCGGGAACATCAAACGGGAAAGTGACATCGATATCGCGGTTCTGGGGACGACGGACCCCGAGGAAGTCATCGAGCGCTTGAAGGAGGCCGGGATCGAGGTATTGGACGTGGAGGAAGTGGTGATCACGGAGCGCGGTGGGAAACCCCTGGACATTCCGGAACACTACGTCAACATCAAAGTTAGGACACCGGGCGGCGAGAAGGCCGAGATCGGCGTCACCGTCAGCAGTCCGGAGCTGGAACGTAAGGGGCGTGTAGACCTCGGGAGGTGCGATTTCTTCGGAGACAAAATCACGGGATTGAGCGTAGAAGAACTACGGAAACTGCTTCGAGAGGACCCTTACCGGAAGTTCATACCCCGGGGCTGATACCGAACGAGATCTACTTCCACTCCGATCGTGTCCAGTACCTTCTGAACGACGTAATCTACCAGGTCTTCGATAGTCGTCGGACCGTGGTAAAAAGCCGGACATGCCGGCAGTATCACGGCACCCTCCTCCCTCAACTTCAACGCGGCCTGTAAGGCGGACCTGGGCCACGGTGTTTCCCGGACTACGAACACCAACGGACGACCTTCCTTCAGAGCGACTACCGCGGCGCGCTTGATCAGATCTCCGGCTACTCCGACGGCCACACTCGAAAGGGTGTGCAACGTGCATGGGCACACGATGTACGCGTCGATCCGATACGTGCCGCTAGCCGGCGGTGCTGTGAGGTCCTTAGGGTCGTACCTCCGCACGTTCTCGGGGAGGTCAACCCCCTCCTGCTCCATGACGTATTCCGCGGATCTAGTGACTGAAATCTCTACGTCCACCCCCTCTTCATGCAGCACTTCGATGAGCCTTCTGGCATAAATCTGCCCACTGGCTCCCGTAACCCCTATGAAGACTCGCAAACCCCTACCCCCGAGAACCGAGATGACGAGTGATGGGCGGACCGAGTACACGACGCGATGACGAATCCTTTAAGTGCCGATCAACCCATGCGTTGCCTTGTACCTGGCGTACACTGCGGCGAAGTTAAACGCCGCGTGGATCGAGATCGCCGTCGAGTACCCTACGGCGAACCCGAGCCATCGTCGCCTCAATGACCCGTACAACAGTCCGAAGGAAGACGTCGCGATCACGTGAATGGGTAGTGACGTAAACGTTCGGACGAACCCCACGATTATCGGGCCTAGAAGCCCGAATTTCAACCCTACCAGCGCGTAGAACACGTTCTCCATGGATCCGAACCCTAAGGCGGTAGTAGCCGCGACCGTAACGGTTCCCACCGGGCGCCTACCACACTCTCGTACGACCTTCGCGGCCGTCCCTACGGTCGGTCCGATTACGGGAAACCTCGATGCCAATCGGAGAGCGCCGGCCAACACCCGCGGAACTACGAGGAACCCGAGTCCTTTGGATAGTTCTTCAACTATCGGGGCTACGACCACGGCCGCTATAACCAGCCGATAAGGGCCGCTTAGGCCCGACGTCAGGACTGTTTCTACCAGGAACGCTATCACCACGGAGATCGGGGCGTAGAGGAGCCCTAACAGGACCCCGGTCACCGCGATTACCGGAGTCAGGATCAAGCGTCTATCCCCCGGTGATGAGGAGAGGGCCTGGACGCCGACTGAGGGATGACGACAACGGCCGTCGCCGACCGTTTCTCTCTTAAGTCTTCGTAGGCCGACCCTTCCGGGGGATACCCCGCGTGTTCGTGGCGAAGTACCTGGGTTCGGCCCGTTACTCGGAGCTCGACGAAGAACTGAAGGACTTCGCACGGTTAAAGGCACACTTGGCCGGTGTGGACTTGAACAGGGACCCTGAACTGATGATATTCAACGTGGAGGGCACGAGCAGTTACTACATAGTGTTTCTCGAGGAGGTAGAATCCGAAGAGGACGTCGAACGCCTGTTAAGGGAGGATATGGGGGCGGAGCTATCACGGGATTCGAAGGCGTCGGTGAGGAGAGTGCTGAACCGCTGAAGGCCCAATGGGTCGCCCTGAACGAGGTAGTGAGCGAGCTTCGAGCACGGGGAGAAGAGGTGCCGGGAGAAGTCCTCGAGAACTTGCGGACGGCGCGAGTAATCCTCCATCATTACGAGTTCGACCCTCACACATCCGCCAGGACTCTGGGGAAGGCCCACAAGTACCTGGATAGGGCTCAGCGGGCGCTCGCCAGGATCTGTGAGTCCCATCCGGATCTACTGGATAAGTTGGTGGAGTGGCCGAAGCGCGTGAAGGAGCTGGCCGCGAGGTTCCGGGAGGACACCGCCCGCTCTAAGTTCGAGCCGATGCCCAATCGACCGGTTCCCAGGGCCGGTGACGGGTTCGCCCGTGTGAGGCTCCCGGAACCTATCGAAGTCGAGAGGCTTCAGGACGTGTGTGAGTTCGCGGGAGTGATAGTCGAGATGAAGGAGGTAGACGTAGTGGAGGTATTCGGGGACAGGGACCGCGTCGGGACGGCGCTCAAGGAACTCAGAGAGCTGCCGGAATCTTGGAAGAAGATGCTCGAGAAACGCAAGAGCAATGAATAAGTAAAGATCGACGGACGGTCCCGCTGATCGCACGACCGGGGTGATGCGCTCGTGATCGGTATCGCGACGGCTGACTTCCACGGGGACGTGGAGAAGGCGGAGCAGGTCGCGGAAAAGGCCGCCGACGAGGATGCCGACGTTATTTTCGTAGCGGGAGACGTGTCCGACTTCAACTTGGAGGATCCCGCACAGGTAGCTGAGGAGATCGTGGATGTGCTGAAGGAGCACGGCCAGGAGATCATGGCCGTGCCCGGTAACTGCGACACTCCGGAAGTCGTCAGAGTCCTCGATACCAGCGGGGTCTCGGTACACCTGAAGGTCAAACACATCGGTCGCTACGACGTGGTCGGGATGGGTGGGTCCAACCCGACGCCGTTCGATACGCCGCTGGAGTTCGAGGAAGACGTCATCGAGTCGAGGCTCAGGGAACTCATGAACTCGACCGATGAGCCGGTGATACTTCTGACGCACGCACCCCCGAAGGATACGGCGGTGGACAAGGTCGAGGCCGGTGACCACGTGGGCAGTGAGGCGATCCGAAAGATCGTGGAGGAGTTCCAGCCCAAGCTTCACATCTGCGCGCACATCCACGAGGCGGCGGGCGAGGACGAGCTCGGTAACACCCGGGTGATCAACCCCGGCCCGGGCGGTACGGTGGTAGTCGAGCTGTGAAGGTCAACCCGAAATTTCCTTGGGAACGAGAGGTGATCGAATTCGTCCGGACGGAGATGTCCGAGGTTTCACCTTCCCACGACTTCGAACACGTGAAGCGCGTAGTGGGGCTCTGCGAGTTCATCAGGCGCAAGGAAGGAGGAGATCCGGAGATACTCCGCGCGGCCGCCTGGTTACACGATATTGGAAGGCCGGCGGAGGAGCGATCGGGTGAAGACCACGCGGAGGTCAGCGCCGAAATAGCGGAAGATCTCCTCCCCCGCGTGGGATTTCCCTCGGACAAGCTAGGGGAGGTAACACACGCGATCCGAGCTCATCGCTTCTCCACGGGACCCGAGCCGCAGACTTTAGAAGCCAAGATACTTCAGGACGCGGACAACCTCGACGCCCTGGGAGCCATGGGGATAGCCCGATGTTTCTGCGCGGTCGGAGAGCGGGGGACATCGCTGGAATCCGGTGTGGAGCACTTCCACGAAAAGCTACTCCGATTACCGGAGTTGATGCACACTGAAACGGCCCGCCGATTGGCGGAGGAGAGAAGGCGAAGGATGGTACTGTTTCTGGAGTGGCTGGAGAAGGAGTGGCGGATGAGGAGTTAGGGGTCGGCCGACGGGAGGATGGGGATGACGGGGTTTACCCGACGCCTCCGCGACTTTTTTAAGACTATCGAATCCGGCGTCCGGGGGTGTTCTCGTGGCGGACGACGAGGTGAAACCAATCGTCCGGATAGCCGATGTCGACCTTGACGGGCATAAAAAGGTCCCGTACGCGCTCACCGGAATCAAAGGTATCGGGATCCGGATGGCCTACGCGATCTGCCGGGAGCTAGGCCTCGACGAGGAGAAGAAGCTCGGAGAGCTCTCCGACGAGGAGATCGAGCGCATCGAGGAGGAGATCAAGAAGCTATCGGAAGGAGAGTCCAACATCCCCTCCTGGATGTACAACCGCCAGAAGGACTACGAAACGGGCGAAGATATGCACTTGGTCGGCGCGGAACTCGAGATGACGGTGAAGCAAGACATCGATCGGTTGAAGAAGATCCGCGCCTACCGTGGTATACGCCACGAGCTGGGACTCCCGGTCCGCGGTCAGCGTACGAAGTCCTCGTTCCGCCGCGGTAGGACCGTGGGTGTGAAGAAGAAGCAGTAGGGGGTAAAACAGGATGGGTGACCCCAAGAGGCCCCGTAAGAAGTACGAGACTCCCAGACATCCGTGGGAAGCCGAGCGACTGGAGTACGAGCGGAAGCTGATGCGCAAGTACGGACTGCGGCGTAAGAAGGAGCTATGGCGCCACCAGACGCAGCTCAAGCGGTGGCGTGAGAGAGCCAAAGAGCTCATGGCGAGGACGGACCCCGAAGCGCAGCGTGAGCGGGAAGCCCTCTTCCGTAAGCTGTACGATCTGGGTATCTTGGACAAGAAGCCCGAGGAAGCCACACTGGACGACATCCTCAGGCTGACCGTAGAGGACGTTTTAGAGCGTCGTCTTCAGACGATCGTGTACCGAAAGGGCCTCGCCAAGACCCCGCTGCAGGCCAGGCAGCTCGTTGTGCACCGTCATATCGCGATAGGTGACCGGATCGTTACCGTCCCGAGCTACTTAGTGTCTCGCGAGGAGGAAGAGGAAGTAGACTACTCCCCGTACTCCCCGCTCAAGGATGAGGACCACCCGATCAGGTGCGAGGCACGAGGTGAGTCACCAGAAGAAACCGCGGCTGAGGAGTAAAATTCGGGGGTTGACGAATGGCCGAGAAGGAGGGTAAGAAGGAGAAGAAAGAGCGGTGGGGAATCGCCCACATCTACGCCTCCTTCAACAACACGATCATCACGATCACCGACCTTACGGGTGCCGAGACGTTCGCCCGCTGGTCCGGAGGTATGGTCGTCGACGCGGACCGAGAGGAGAGCTCACCGTACGCCGCCATGAAGGCCGCCAGGCGCGCCGCCGAGGAAGCCATGGAGAAGGGTATCACCGCGGTCCACGTGAAGGTGCGCGCACCCGGTGGTCACGGTCCTAAGACGCCCGGACCGGGCGCCCAGGCTGCCATCCGAGCTCTAGCCCGTGCAGGCCTGAAGATCGGACGGATCGAGGACGTCACGCCGATCCCGCACGACGGTACCAGGAGGCCCGGAGGTAAGAGAGGACGCAGGGTATGAGTCCCTTGCGCGTCCGTCTCTACGACTACCGGAAAGCCGACGTCGAGCGCGCCACGTTCATCATCGAGGAAACGTCCGCGGAGTTCGTCAATACTATCCGCCGCGCCCTTTACACACTCGTTCCCACCTTACGCATCGAGGAGGTCATCATCTACGAGAACGACACACCGATGTACGACGAAATGCTGGCCCATCGACTGGGACTGATACCGCTGCGTGTCGACGACATCGACCAGTTCGAGTTGCCCGACCTGTGCGACTGCGGTGGGAAAGGTTGCGAGAAGTGTCAGGTACGGGCGGAGCTCGAAGTAGAAGGGCCCACCAAAGTCTACGCTCGGGATCTGAAGTTCGATCATCCTGATGTGGAACCGGCCTTCCCTGATACGCTTATCACCGAGGTCGGGGAGGACCAACGGATCAGGCTCGAAGTTATCGCCGTACCCGGTCTGGGCCTCGAACACGCGAAGTGGAAGCCGGTGAGCGCAGTCGGGTACAAAGGCCTCCCCGAGCTCGAGATCGACGAGGATAAACTCAAGGAAAAGAAGATCACGTACGAGTGTCCCCAGGGTATTATCAGGATCGAGAACGGCGAAGTAGTCCATATCGATGAGGATCGTCTCCCCGAGTGTCGGATGTACAAGGAGTACGAGCGCGAGACCGATGGGGCCGTTCGTGTCCGTCTCCGTGATGACGCCTTCGTGTTCAACGTTGAGACCGACGGCTCGATGTCGCTCGACACCGCGATCTTGAAAGCTCTCGACGCGATCGAGCACAAGCTCGAGTCTCTGAAGAAGAACTTGCAGAAGGAGGTGAGCGGAGAATGACTTGGGCGCCCACCGGACCCACTAACGTGGAACTAAGGAAACTGATCCGTGACCTGAAGAAGGCGGCATGTGAGTACAACGCGCCAGTCTGGCGAGATGTGGCGGAACGCCTGTCCAGACCCAGGAGACAGCGAGCTGAAGTTAACGTCGGAAAGCTCGACGGACTAGCCCGCCGAGGTGTCATCCAGGAGGAAGAGACCGTTCTAGTACCGGGTAAGGTGTTGGGTGACGGAGTGATCACCCAGCCCCTACGAGTGGCCGCATGGAGATTCAGTAGGACCGCCAGGATGAAGATCGAAGCCGCCGGCGGAGAATGTCTGACGATCCGTGAGCTACTCGAGGAGAACCCAGAGGGATCGTACATTCGGATCATCGAGTAAGGGGGAAAGGAAGCTTGGTCGAGTACGCCCACTCGAAACCTGTCGACCCGGAAGAGTGGACCGTTATCGATGCCGAAAACGCCGTGCTCGGTCGCCTAGCCAGCGTGGTGGCGAAGAGGATCCTCAAAGGCGAGAGGATCGCCGTCATCAACACTGAAAAAGCCATCATCACCGGCAAGAAGAACACCATCAAAGAGGAGTGGCTGCAGAAAATCCAGCGAGGTGACCCGAAGAAGGGTCCGTTTTACCCGAGGAGACCCGATCTGATCTTCCGCCGGGTAGTCCGCGGCATGCTCCCGTGGAAGACCAAGCGCGGGCGTGAAGCCTTCAAGCGGCTTCGCGCGTATATCGGTACACCGAGATGGGTCGAGGAGGCGAACATCGAGCCCGAGCGGGTTGCCGAGGCTGACATGAGTCGGTTGGGACACCTCTGGTACGTAACTCTCGGCGAGCTCTCGGAGGAGCTCGGTTACCAGATGCCGGGGGGCCAGTAAATGGGTAGGGTCGTCCAGACCACAGGTAAGAGGAAGACCGCCATCGCCCGGGCCGTCATCCGGGAGGGTGAAGGTAGGGTCCGCGTGAACAAGCGGCCGGTGAACATCATCGAACCTGAGATGGCCCGGATGAAGATCATGGAGCCACTCATCATCGCGGGTGAGGACATCGTCAGTCAGGTCGACATCGACGTGAAGGTTCAGGGAGGCGGATGGATGAGCCAAGCCGAGGCTGCCCGTATCGCCATTGCCCGAGGCCTCGTCGAGTGGACCGGTGACCCGGACCTACGGGATGCTTACATGGCCTACGACCGCCACATGCTGAAAGGTGACCCGCGCCGTAAGGAGCCGAAGAAGTTCGGTGGCCGCGGTGCCAGGGCACGGAGACAGAAGAGCTACCGTTAAGGCGGGTGTCCACGGATGATCATACCGATCAGGTGCTTCACCTGTGGGCGCCCCATCGCCCACCTATGGGAGAAGTACGTGGAGTTGATCGAAGAGGAGGGAATGGAACCCGGGGAGGCACTGGACGAGCTAGGCGTAGATCGGTACTGTTGCAGGAGGATGTTCCTGTCCCACGTCGACCTGCTCGAGGAATCCCTCCCCTACACGCCACCCCGGCTCGGAATGCCCCGCTAAATTCTTAAACACGATCTTCTGGGAGTCCTCCGGTCCACGTCAAGGGGCCGTGGGGTAGCCTGGTCTATCCTCCGCGGCTGGGGAGCCGCGGCCCGGAGGCCGCGGGACCCCGGTTCAAATCCGGGCGGCCCCACCCCCCAATTGTTACGTTAACCGTAACGATGTTGGCGAGTCGATTCGGCTTTAGGACTCTTGTGCACAACGATACCGCACACCGGTTACGAACGGGATAATACCCTCAAGCCCACGGCGGGATCGACGGGTGCAGGGGGTGAGACCACATGCGAGCCGTAGCTACACTCCTGACCTGCATGCTGGCCCTAACCGGAGCCGCGTCTGCGGGTAAGTACTTCGAAGTAACCCAGACGCCGGTCGTCGTCAGCCTGCAGGGAGTTCCGCTTTCCGACGTCCGAGTGAAGTTCACCGATGAAGGTAAGCAGGTAGTAGAGAACATACTGTCAGGACTGAAGGTGAAAGTCGACAGCGAGGAGGTTCAGGTGACCAACGTCGCCCGCAAGATCGCTGAGGCGCGCGAGGGCAACATCACTAACGAGGAGTACGTAGTAGGAGCCCTAGGATATGAAGTGCCTGAGGGCAAGTACTTCGTAGGTTACCTCCAGGTTAAGAGCGGCGAAGGTGAGACGAAGAAGTACGTCGTACGTTACGAGGAGGAGCAGAAAGCCGTGATCAAGTCCGCGCCAGGGTTCGGCAGCTTCACCGCGACTGTGGTCCAGGTTCTAGGTGAGTACGACGATAAGGGTCTACCGCTGATGACACCATCGATCGATCCGACGGAGGTGAAGGATGAGGTTCTACTGTGCCTGCCGGTGATCAAGGAGATCACCCTGAAGCCGGCAGTGCTCCAAATGGACTGGTACAAGATACTGGAGAAGGCGGAGCCGGGTAAGGTGTTCGTGAAGCTGGCCCAGGTACACGCGCACGGTGAGGGCGATAAGATAGAGGTGATATACGCGCCGACGAAGGTGGACGCCCTACAGCTGCTGGTGAGCGGTGAGGAGCCGCTGATACCGACCCAGGAGGATATGGTATCGACGATCGTGGATCCGTACATGGAAGAGCTCGAAGCCGTAGTGGACACGAAAATCGACGAGTTCCTGAAGCCGATCCAGGAGAAGGTTCAGGGTAACCCGGCTCTCGAGATCCTGACCGAGAGGTTCCTGCCGACGTTCCTGAAGACGCTGGCCGGGAAACAGATCCTCAGAGTGAAGGAGACCATCGTAAGCGCCTTGATGCCGCACACCCAGTACGTCAGGACGTTCCTAGTGGGTCTGTACATGTCGCAGTACCCGGACGGGGTGAACGTGAACACGTTGATGGCGCGCAAGGCCGCGTACGAGTCGCCGATGTACGAGATCCTGGTGTCGGCCGTCAAGACATCTTACGATATGATGCTGGAGTCACTGAAGAGCACGCTATCGAACATCATCGACAGTATCGTCGACCAGTACGCGGACGAGATCGCCGAGATGGTGGGCACGACGACCGAGGACGTCAAGCAGACCGTCGAGAAGCTCACGGTAGGCGTCCTGAAGGACCTGCTGACGGGCGACTACGTGGACTACCTCATCAAACTGGTAGCACTGAACGTGCTCACGAGCATGGGCTCCATGGGTATTCTCTAGCCCCAACCGCCTTTTTCGTGCCTAACGTTAGCGTTCTCGTAACAATTGGGCGGCAGCTTCATTTACCCAGCGCGACGCCACACCTGTAGCGGCACGGCCGAAGGACCGGTGAGGTCACGGGTGTTCCGATGAGCCGGTGCTCCGGGCCCCCGGTACATCCGACGGCGGCGTCGGGAGGTAGGTGGTGAGAATCACCTCCGATGACCTCCCGCCCTCCAGCCGGGGGCACAATCGTTACTTCTTCAACCGCGAGCCGTTTAAGGTTCCATACACGTCGCGTTGGAGGGCCTCCGTGTCGTCCTTCGCGAACAGGGACGTAATCTCCGTCCGGGATTTCACCCGGAAAGAGCTGGAGGAGCTACTAAGTCACGCGGAAGAGATGGAACGCGTGTACGAACGCGGCGGAGACGACAGACTTTCCGGCAAGATCCTAGCCACTCTCTTCTTCTCTCCTAGCACGAGGACCCGACTCTCGTTCGAAAGTGCCATGCACCGACTCGGCGGTGACGTGATCTCATTGGGCGGCAAAGAGGCGGCATCGACGGCTAAGGGTGAAAATCTCGCGGACACCGTCCGCACCGTCGAGCACTACTGCGACGTTATCGTGTTGCGGCACCCGAAGGAGGGTGCCGCCCGGCTCGCCGCGGAACTTACCGACGTCCCCGTGATCAACGCGGGCGACGGCGCCAACCAACACCCGACGCAGACGTTCCTAGACCTCTATACGATCATGAAGGAGAAGGGACGTATCGGAGGACTCAGAATCGGGCTGTTGGGAGACCTCAAATACGGACGAACCGTCCACTCGCTGGCGTACGCTCTCGCACTGTTCGGCGCGAAAATCCACCTGATATCACCGGAGGAACTCCGGATGCCCTCTCACATATTGGAAGAGCTCGAGCAGATAGGCGCGGAGGTCGAGGAACACCGAGACCTAGAGGAGATCCTACCCGACTTGGACGTACTCTACGTGACCAGGATTCAGCGCGAGATGTTTCCGGACCCGGAGGAGTTCGAGCGCGTGAAAGGTAGCTACAAGGTGACGAGGGAACTCATCGAAGAACACGCGCGGAGCGATCTGGTAATCCTGCACCCACTCCCCAGGGTGGATGAGATCGAGCCCGATGTGGACGAACTACCGCAGGCCCGCTACTTCGATCAGGTTCGTAACGGTGTGATCGTACGGATGGCACTCCTCGACCTCATCCTCGGGGGCGGGTGATCGTGGCCCTCAAAGTGAAGAGAATCGAAATGGGTACCGTCCTCGACCACCTGCCGCCGGGTACCGCCCCCCAGATTATGCGTATCCTGGACATCGATCCGACCGAGACTACCCTGCTCGTCGCCATAAACGTGGAGAGCTCGAAGATGGGTCGCAAGGACATACTGAAGATCGAAGGGAAGATCCTGAGCGAGGAGGAGGCGAACAAGGTCGCGCTCGTGGCCCCTAACGCCACAGTCAACATCGTTCGAGACTATTCCGTGGCCGAGAAGTTCCAGGTCAAACCACCCGAGAGGGTGGAAGGGTTCCTCCGCTGCCCCAACCCCAACTGCATCACGAACGACGAAAGGGAACCTGTGGACACTGTCTTCGTTAGGGAGTCCAAAAAGCCGCTGGAGTACCGCTGTCGGTACTGCGAGCGTACCGTCCGGGAGGATCAGATCCGTGAGCTGATACGCCCTAGCTAGTCTCCGGGACCAGTTAATGCGATAAAGACGAGGGGGTGAGTGAAAGTCGGGATACCCGCCATCATACAACCTGATGGGTAGGTGATACATTGTCCGATCCGAGGTTCAGCTACTTCCGGACCTTCCGGGAAGTCGTCAGGCAGAAGAGTTTCTCGAAAGCCGCGGAAGCGCTCGGAATAACTCAAGGGACCGTCAGTAATCAAATCGCCTCACTAGAGCGGTTCTTCGACGCACGTCTCTTCGTCCGAACACCGGAAGGTGTCGAACTGACCGAAGAGGGCGAAATAGCCCTCGAAGCGATCGAGACAGTCCTGGACGCCGTAGAACGCGCCAAGGACAAGATCGCCGCTGTATCCAAGGAACCTTCGGGCAAGGTCCGCGTCTCGACCAGTACGGTACCCGGCGGATACCTACTTCCCGGCAGTGTCAAAGAGTTCCGCTCTGAGTACCCGAAGGTCGACGTGATAATCCGCGTGTGTGACTCACGCGAGGCGACCGAGCACGTGCTCAGCGGCGATGCCGACGTAGCGATAGTGGGAACCGACGCGTTCGTGACCAGGAAGAGCGTCGAGGTCGTACCGATAGCCTCCGAGGAACTCGTCGTAATCCTCCCGCCGGATCACGAGCTCGCCGATGCCATGGAGGTCAGTATCGACGATATCGTGGGCGAACCCTACGTCAACCGTGAGTCCGGTTCCGGAACCAGGAGGGAGGTAGAGAAGTACCTCAAGAGTCACGGGCTAGGGTTCGAGGATTTCAAGATCGTGGAGGAGGTGGGTAGCACCGAGGCCGTAATCACCTCGGTATCTCAGGGCGCTGGTATCAGCATCATCTCGGAGCGGGCCGCCAAGCGTGCCGAATCCGCCGGTCTGATCCGGATCGCCCGCCTCGAGGATAGACCCCGTAGGTTCTTCTACGCCCTCAAGTCGGACAAACCGCTCCACGCCAGCGCCACGGAGGCGTTCTGGGAGTTCCTCCTCAGCGAGTTCCGTGGAAAAAGTTAGCGAGGTACCTGGCTCGAGTCTTCAACGCCTCAAGAGGATCCTCGAACCCGTGTGAAGGTAATCCCCCTCCCTCGTAGTCAGGTTTCACGGGTGTCCCGCGTTCCGAGACCTTCACCCCGAGGTCCCAACACAGTTCTTTCACGAACCGTTTCTCGGAGCACACGGTGCCCTTCAGGGGAGCGAACTCCGACCACACCTTCAGAACCGAGACGGTGAACCGCACGAGGTCCTTCACGCCGGATCCGGACAGTACCCCGACCCTAAGTCCGGTCTTCAGCGCCTCGGAGAAGGAGGCTACCGATCCGGGGACCACGTGCTCGGCCCGGTATTCCACCCCCGGATCGAGTAGATCCCAAGAGACCACCAGGATATCCGCCTTGGTCCTTCGAAGGACCTCGGGATTGGGATCGACCACGTCGACGTCGAGGCTCAGACGCTCCAGTAATCTGGCGTAGTACGGCGTCGCCACGACCCTCAACGTTCCTCGACCTCCTCCAGGATCTTTAAATCGTGTAACAGGCGATCGTAGCGCTCTATCCCGTCATCCTGGATGTATTGACCGTAAGACTTCAGCCGCTCTTCCGCACGTGCCAGCTCGTACCCTAAGTACAGGGCGTGACGGAGGTCGGACAGCAGTCCCAGGGACACCGCCGCCGCCCCCAGTTCCAAGCCGTCGTCGGATTCTAAGCGTAACGGTTCGTCATCGCCGCATCTATGCTCTAAGATCAGGACGCCACGGTCATGGTCCGTCAGGATCACGAAGTCTCCGCGCACGTCTCGTTGTGGCTTCGAGGCGAAGCGCTCGGCGTCGAGACCCGACGCGCTGACACTATCGACACGTTTGTCTTTGAACACGACGAGGTCCAACCCGACGTCCTTGGGGAAACCGCCGAATTTGTGGGCCACGTAACACATCCTGGACGCCACCGCGAGCTCGAGCGTGCTCATCTTGGTCTTCCCGCTGGCCTCCGGAGTGAAGATTATAGAGCACTCCAGTTCGACCGCGAGCTGCGCGCAGAGGGCCGAAGTTCCGGGAGAATCGGCATCTATGAGCTCGAGCACGTTTCCCGCACCGAAGAAGAGTGGCGCCTCAGGGAACTCCTCGGCCACGGCGCGATATCGCACTATCGATTCCACGATACCTCCCGGTGGATCCATCACTGGGTCCAGGACGTAGTCGACGTCGCGACGTTCGCACAGATCGACCAGCTCTCGGAGCTGTCGGACGGCGATCTCGGGTTTCTTGTTCTCGGGGACTAAAACCACCGGCACGTCGTACTCATCCGCCAGGTCCACGGGCTCTTTTAAATCCGGGAACGCGTTGAGAAGGATGTCCGCGCCCGCCTCGACACCCGCCTCGAGAATGCCCGGGTCACCCGAGTCGATGCTCACCGCGACGCGATCTCCCACGCGATCCCGAACCGTCTCCACGATCTGGCGGACGTCCTCGGGAGACCGCTCGTGGAATCCCAGGTCGACTATTTCGGCACCCAGCTCCGCCCTTCTCTCCGCTTCAGACGCTGCCTCCTCCGGGGAAAGGTCATCAGCGAACACCTCGGACAGAACTCGCGGTCTACACCCTCGTGCGATCCTTACGGGCCCCACATCGATCCAACTCCGTTCGGGAATATCCCGCTCGACATCCCGAACCTTCCGTCCCAGCTCCCGTAGGATCTCGTCACGGAGCAGCACGCAGGCCGGCACGTCCTTGGAGGGGACGAATCCTTCCTCCATCTTGCGGAGGACCAGGGGAAGGTCACGGGCTTCCCGGGAGCTCAGCCTGAAGTCCGCGTCCAAGGCTTCGTCCAGCTTCCTGACGTCGCCACGGAACCAACCCGGTAGCAGGATGTAGTCGTACCGCGTGAGGTCCTCTCCGCGCAGCTGCTCGATGACGAAGCGCGTGGTCATCAGCGCGGCCACGTCGATGGGCAGTACCTTGACCTCGGCCCACTCGAAATCCTCCGCCGCCTTCCTGACGTCATCGGCGGCCAGCCTACCTGTCAGGAGTAGTACCCTCACCCGCGAGTTCCCCGAGTCGCTCCGGGATCTCCTCGGGGTGTCGTAAGACCTCGATACCTTCGATCCGCTCCAGTTTCCTCACGTTTTCCGCGTCGACGGATCTCACCCTCATCTCGTACTCTAGACCTCCGTGAATGGCATCCTCAGGACAAGCCTCGGCACACTTCCCACACCCCACACACCGCAGCAGCCGGATGAACGCTTTACCGTCCACCATGTCGATGGCGCTCCTCGGACACGCGTCCACGCAGATTCCGCATCCCTCGCATCGCTCCCTGAGCACCATATACGGTGTGATCGTGCGGATCTTCCCCTCCTCGTAGTCGCACGGGACCACCCAGACGGGGACGTCCCCTTTACCAGCCTGCGCCACAGCGTTCGTCACCAGGGTGTCCGCGATACCGTGTGCGATCTTGGCCACCGTGTTGGCGGTAGCCGGTGATACTATCAGTAGATCGTACTTTCCGAGCGCGAACCTACCGATGATCGGGCAGCTGGCACCCTCCTCTGACTGCGTGAACACCTCGCGGTAGAAGCCGCCCGGGCAGATCTCCCGCAGGTCGTCCCACAACCCGAACATCCGAACGACTTCCTCACCCGCCTCCGAGAGGAACGCACTGATCCGGTGCTCCCGGGAGATTTCTTTCATGATCTTGAACGTCTCCACCAGGAGGTGCGCGGCTCCCGTTATCCCCCAACCTATCCGGAGTCCCAACTGTCCACACCCGTAAAAAAGGGATTTAGAACGCGAGAAGCAGCAACGGCACCAACAACACGCCGGCGAAGACCATACCGCAGGCCAGTCCCGCGAACCTGTTCACGTTCAGACCGAAGTACAGCCTGGCGTCACGGCCGAAGAACTGGCTGGAGTCCCGTACGTCGTTCACGTAGGTGTCGGCTCGGTCCGTGTCCGCCATGGCCGGGGCGCCGATGATGACCTCCTTCAGCTCGGACCCTTCCTCCGCCAACGTCGCTCACCCTCGGACCCACTGACACCGGCACCTTTTCAACGTTGCGACCTCGTCCGACCCGGGGCGATGAGGAAGTGGGTCCGGCCGAACGGGATGAGGTGGGCTGGCGTTCCCGAGCCCTATACTTCTACCTTCCCACCGGGTAGAAGCTTCACGACGTCACCCGTGCTCAGTTCTTCCACGAGATCGCGCTCGGGTCTGTGAAACAGCGGGATATCCCCGAGAACGCACCCCACCACCAGGATCGGTTCGGCTTCACGCACCACGATACCCGCCGGTGCGGTGCCTCGATCCGCCATCTCCATCAACACGTACGATCCGACGGTGGAACCACGTCCGCCGGGTAGAACCAGCACACGGCCCGTCAGCTTCTCCCCGCAGAGCTCGTGGGACGGATCGACCACCTCGCCCGTTTTCGGGTCCACCCCGCCCAGGAAGGAAAGACGTTGTGAGGATACCAGGACTTCCGCCTCCACGGGCTCCTCGACGTCGACGACGGGCTCGCAGCGGACCGGCGACACGCTCACCCCGGACGTGGTGCTCGGAGGATACCATCGAAAAAACGATCGGGGCGTCAGCTGCACCCCGAGATATCGTAGTACTCTACGTTCAGCTCTAACCAGCGACGGTGACGCCGCCTCTTCCTCCGCTTACTCCGCGGGCACGATGAGGTCTCGCTCGCCCGCGGGCTCGAACTCTCGCAACGCGCCCTTTGCGAACTCCTTCCTCGGTGACTGGCGGTACCCACCGTAGACGTAGAACTTCGTGTGCTTCTCCTCCGGATCCTCCTCGAACTTCTCCTTAAGTGCCTTAATAAACAGCGCTTCCTCCTTGCTACGTTCGACCATTCACACCACCCCTGATCGTACTATCTATTACGATCACCGGAATTAGTAGGCATGCTAAAGTTTAAGTTGAAAATGCGAGGAAGCGGCGGGCGCCGGTTCGCGAATGTTACAATTAGCGGAACGATTTCGTGAACGTGATCCCGAGCGAGCCAGGTCTTGGGAGACCGTAGTCCCTACCGAACGGGAAATCAACCGCTAAGACGCGACATTATCGGGGGATTCGAAGATCCCGTACGAAATCGACGAGCGAGGGGTAGCGCACGAGATCGACGAGATCGACTTAGACCTGATGGAAGAGCCCGAGAACCTCGCCGTCGTGCCGCCGTCATGCGAAGCCGGACCGTGCGGTAACTCCTGCGTTTTCTGTTACATCAGGCAGAACCCACCCGAGGTGCTCAGAGAGCACGGTGGAAACGTGGATACGACTCGTCACGACACGTTGAACGATCCGCACCTGGAGGAGCGCGTCGAGCGAGCCCGCGACCGGTACCCCGACCTCCGACTCAGGATCGTGGACACCGCGGGGAACGTGGGAATCGACGAGGGACGCGTCGAGTCCCTGGCGGCGGCCGGGATAGACGAGGTTCAGATCTCGTTGCACACCACGGTTCCGGAGACGCGGAAGAAACTGATGGGGAACCCGAACGCGGACGAGTTGTTGGAGCTGCTACCGAAGTTCGAGGACGTCGGCATCGACGTCATCGCCGATCTAGTGCTCACTCCCGGATACAACCTCAGGGAGCTACCCCGCACGTGCGAAGACTTGGAGACGATGGGGGCCAGGCAGGTCCGCGTGTTTCCGGTCGGAGGTACGGACCTCGCCCGTGGGTTCCGGTTCCCCACCCGGAGGGAGTTGGAGTGGATGCGAGAGACCTCCCGGCGATTGGATTGTGAGCTGAATATTGAGGTGATACCCTCACCTACGATCGACGCGCTGCTAGGTGAACCCGCGTTCGACCCGCCGGATCTCCCGGAACCGGACTTCGAGGCCGTAATCGTCGTCGGTGAACTGGCCGCTCCTATTTTCGAACCGGCGGTCCGAGAGCTGGAGAACGTCGAGCTGCTCGTGGTGAAGAACCGGGTGTTCGGCGGTGTGATCGGGGCGTCGAGCCTGCTCACCGCGAAGGACGTTCTGAGGGAGATCGAGCGTTACGAGCCTCGGACGGAGTTCCCGGTCCTGATCCTCCCCGACGCCATGTTCAGTCCCGACGGCAGGACACTCGACGGGTGGTCCCGCGAGGAGTTAGTGGGGAAGTTAGCGGCGCTCGGGTACACGGTGGTGACGTGCAGAAAACCCGAAGAGGTCGCGAAAGTCCTCGCATCCCCCTCACCGTGGTGAGCCCTCCGCAAACGCTCCCTTCGTCATCCGTCCGTCCGGGGTGGGCTCGTCATCGGGCGCGCGGCAAGCCTTTTGGTGGACCCGCACCCGTCAGGTATGCTCGATCCCCACAGGCGCGGGGTTTGAACTTGCGATTGACGGTACTCTCCGGTGGCACCGGGACACCGAAGCTGCTCCGGGGCTTGCGGGAGCTAGAGGCGGACTTCTCGGTGATAGTCAACACCGGAGAGGACGACGAGATCCTCGGTCTGTACGTGTCCCCGGACGTGGATACGGTGCTATACACCCTCGCCGGCATCGTCAACGACGAAACCTGGTACGGTATCAAGGACGACGGGTTCCGTGGACACGAGTTCCTGGAGAGGCTAGGAGTTGACGAGCCCCTGAGGATCGGTGACGCCGACCGCGCGCTCAAGCAGTACCGGACGTACCTGATGCGGGAAAAGGGACTGAAGCTCTCCGAGGCCGTCGACGAGATCCGACGGCGGCTCGGTATCAAGTGGAAGGTGTACCCGATGACCGACGATCGGGTCACGACTATAGTCGAGACCGACGAAGGGGACTTACACTTCAGGGAGTTCTGGGTCGAGCGGGGCGGCAAGCCCCCGGTACGCGGAGTGAGGTACGAGGGGGCCGAGGAAGCCTCCCCGCCGCCCGACGCCGTCGACGAGTTGCTTAGGGCCGACGTGGTCCTGATAGGCCCTAGCAATCCGGTGACGAGTATCGGGCCTATACTATCGATCTCCGAAATCCGCCACATCGTCCGGGAGAAACCCGTCGTGATGGTGTCCCCGTTC
This sequence comes from Methanopyrus kandleri AV19, assembly GCF_000007185.1. Classification (GTDB taxonomy): domain Archaea; phylum JAADCQ01; class Methanopyri; order Methanopyrales; family Methanopyraceae; genus Methanopyrus; species Methanopyrus kandleri. Next base: position 1,509,535 of record NC_003551.1, read on the forward strand.
ATCGGGCGCGAGCCCGTGAGTGGTCCTGCGGGTAAGCTCATGAGAGCCGTCGGTTTCGAGCCCTCGGTCCGTGGTCTCGTGGAGTACTACCGGGAGTGGGGTGTAGAACCGGACGTCCTGATCATGGACGAGCGGGACGACGTGGAACTCCCCGAGGGATTGGAAGTCGTTCGGACCGACACCCTCATGCGCGATGAGAAGGACTCCGTGAGGCTAGCTCGCGAGGTCCTCCGTATCGTGGAGGAATTGGTGGGGTAACACGATGTCACCACGACTCGTTGTACCCGCCGCCGTGGTCGTCGTCGCGATCGGTCTCCTGGCTTATTGGTACCTTTACCCCTCCGAGGGGGCTTCGGAGGTGCCTATCAAGGCCAAGATCGAGCTCCCCAAGCCCCTGGAGCTGAAAATGTCGGTGTCCGAGGCGTTGAAGAAGCGCCGATCGATCCGCGAGTACCGGGACGAATCCATAACCCTCCGAGAGCTCGCCACGGTGCTATGGGCCGCGCAGGGGATCACGGATCCGCGCGGTTTCCGCACGGCGCCCAGCGCGGGCGCGCTGTACCCGCTGAGAGTCTTCGTCGTGGTCCGCAAGGTCGAAGGGTTGGCCCCTGGCATCTACGTGTACGATCCCAAGACCCACACGCTCGGTCTCGTCAGGCGGGGTAATTTCACGACGGAACTGCAGCGGGCCTGTCTCGATCAGGAGTGGGTGGGCCACGCCGCCGTTGACCTCGTCATCGTCGGGTACGAGCGGGTGTTGCAACCCAGATATGGCGAACGTTCCTTCCGGTACATGGCGCTCGAGGCCGGGCACGTCGGTCAGAACATCTACCTGGCGTGCACCGCACTGGGACTGGGGACGGTCGCGGTGGGCGCGTTCTACGACGACCGAGTGAAGGAGATCCTCGGGATAACCGAGGGGGACGCCGTACCGCTGTACGTGTTCCCGATAGGACGGAGGTGATCGGGTCAGCACCCTCGGGACATCTCATCCCGATCCCGGTCGAGCTGGGGCTAATCTCCATCATCCCCGAGAGCGGGTGGATCCCGTGGGGGTAGCGGTTCGGGACGTCGTCAGGTACGGGCGACTGAAGCTCCTGGTGTTCGAGAACGTGTACCCGCCTGCCGAGGATTCGTTCCTACTCGCCGAGCACCAAGGGGTATCCGGCTCCGAGCGGGTCTTGGACGTCGGGACGGGATGCGGCATTCAAGGGTTATCGGCGGCCGCGAAAGGCTGTGAGGTGGTAGCGACGGACGTCAACCCCGCGGCCGTCCACTGCGCACGGTGGAACGCCCACCTCAACGACCTGAACATCGACGTTCGTGTGGGAGACCTGTTCGAGCCCGTCCGCGATGAGCGGTTCGACATCGTCCTGTTCAACCCACCTTACCTACCCGGCCGTGAACTGCCCGGAAGCGATCCCATTTCCCGAGCCACCGAAGACCCCGCCGTCATCCGCCGCTTCCTAAAAGATCTCCTCCGGGAAGAGATTCGCTGGGACGAGGCTAGGATCGTCGTGTCCAGCCTGACCCCGAAGAAGTACCTGGAACCCCTGCAGCGTTTCGAGGTGGAAATCGTGGCCGAGGAACCCCTGTTTTTCGAGAAGATCCGCGTGCTCGCGCTTCGACCGTCCCGATGAAATTTGTGCGAGCGTAGTGAGGAGAGCGACACGGTAATCTTCCGACAGTCAACACCACCTCCGCGGGGGTGAGCCGGTTGTTCGTCGTCGTCTACTCGACGGCCGAGGATGAGGAAGAGGCCAAACGGATAGCGCGGAAGCTGGTCGAGGAGGACCTCGCCGCGTGCGTGAACCTCTGGCCGATACGATCCGTGTATGAGTGGGGGGGCGAGCTATGCGAAGACGAGGAGTATGCCCTCCTCGTCAAGACGACCGCGGAGCGTGCGGAGGAGGTAGTGGAAAGGATCGTAGAGTTACACTCCTACGAAACGCCCGCGGTACTGGTCTTACCCGTATTGGGTGGATTCGAGGGGTTCTTGGAGTGGATCCGAGAGCAAACCCGCTGACATAACGGCCTCACCACGGTCATTCCCCGAGCCGCTCGAGTACCCACCGCAGCTTCCGTTCGGCCTCCTCGTACGCTCGCCTGACCCGCTCCTTCATTTCTTCGAACTCCTCGGGATGCTCCTCCCCGATGACACGTTTCACCTTAGTGTACGCGGTTTCCCGGAACTTCACGTCCAGCTCGACTTCCTCTCCGTCCCGTTCGAGGACGACGCCGGAGCCCTCCTCAACGCGACCAACGACGTCCGCCCGCACCCCGACGCCGTTGAGGGCTTCCACGCACCGTTCGGCCACGTCTTCCGGTGCGATCACCATGAGCATGTCCAGGGATAGCCCGAGGTAATCGATGTCGAGTTCGTCGAGCATCCGGAGGACGCGATCGTTGACGAGGGAGCGCACGGTTTCCTCGTCGAAAACCAAGCGGACGCCCGCGGTCTCGGAGATCTCCGTCGCGTCCCCCCGGATACCCCCGTTCGTGATGTCAGTCATGGCGTGAACCTCGGAGAGCAGGTTCTCCTCCCGGAGCGCCTCAACCGCCCGGACGAAGTCCACGTTGAGGGTCTCCTCAACCACGTCGTAGTACCCGTGGTAGATCGCTGTCGTGGAGATCGTACCGCCGCCCGCGCCCTCGGTGAGCACGATCAGATCACCCGGCTCGGCATCTCTCCGCGGTGTGAGCTCGTCCGGCCGCGCGGTACCGACGCAGGCTACACCCGCGACCAGGCGTCGCCCTAGCACCATGTCTCCTCCCACGCGCAGGGTGCTACCCGCGAGTATCGGTACGCCGGTCGCCGCGCCCACCGCGGTCACACCCGCTGTGAAGTCGAAAAGACGACCTACATCTCCGTCGTCGGCTAGATGCAGATCGACGAGGAGACCACGAGGACGTGCCCCGTTCACGAGGACGTCCCGCATGGCGGCTCGGGTCGCGTGGAAGCCGGCGAGAAAGGGGAACTCACTGAGCCTCGAGTGCATACCGTCCACGGCACTCACGAGGATCACCTCGTCCGGGTCTATACGAACGGCACCCGCATCGTCGCGCTCCTCGGGCGATACTAGCGCGCCTTCCGAGGCCTTAGCGGCGAGCCTAGTAAGCAGCTCGTGGACGAAGAAGTCTCCCTCACCCCGTGATCCCACTCCCATTTCGCCCATGCCCACGCCCGATTCGGGCGGGCGAAGGATGTCCCCGACTCTCCCTCCGAGGAAGTGAGCCTTCCGGACGTGGTGTACTTCCTCCAGAACGGCGTCGACGAACTCGCGGATCTCATCTTCCGACCAGTCCCGCTTCCAGATCTTCACCAGATCGGTGAGTAGCTCCCGAATCTCATCCTCGGATGCGCCAGCCTCCAGCATGTGCAAGGATAATCCCTCTAGGTCCATGGGAGTACCCCCCGTAGGGCGCCGAGCGCCCTGAAGCTTATAGACCCGATTCTCAGCGCCCGTTCGACCGTCGTGAGTGGAACACGACGTTACGCACGAGATGTCAACGTCGTCCACGTATAGACTCCTGAGTCTTGTGCATTGTACTTTCCAGGTCCCAAGTTATTTTCCTGTTGCCAATTAGTAGTAACGTTATGTTTTCAGTTAGTAAGTTATAAGTATGCCGTATGAAGCCTCTTGAGCTGCAGAAAGTAATGGGGAAAATCAACAAATGTGTGCCAATATAATCATCAGAATACAAACTTAAAGATCTCAATTTGTAGTGTTAGCTAAATATGTTACAAACTCAATATCTCGTCTACTTCTTGTGATTCATGCGGTAGACACTACAGGCTCAGGACAGCGCCAAATTTAATACCAAGTACCGGCAACATGTTTCCCGCACCGGGGGTATCGGTACGGGGTAGGGATAGCACTCCTAGCTTAAAGGATAGTGTACCCCCTATCCCAGTCCGTCGAGATGGCCGGTTCGAGAAGAATTCCACGACGTCACCCGGGGTGAGGATGAAGGTGAGCGGGGCTGAACTCATCCGAGAGCTAATCATGGAACTACGGGCCCTCAGGCACGAAATCCACATGCTGAGGGTGGAACTGGAGAAGTTACGTAGCGAGGTAAACGAGGTGGAACCCGACGATGACTTCTCGGAGCTCCTCCCACAGTCTGAACACGTCCCGGAGGTTGTGATCGAAGACAGCGGTTTAGGACCCGACTCCGTGGCCGGGGAAAGATGGCGGCTGTTGTAACGGTGGTCCGTTGCGCACTCCCTAGGTAGACGTCATCCTGACCACATACCTCAAACGTTGTACAACCCGATACCACACGTTACCGTTCGACCCCGTACGGAAGGCCCTGACGGACGTCACTGGTCCTGCCACCTGAGCCCCTCCAGTTCGTTTATCACGCGTTCCAACGACCACTTCCGTGCATCCTCGGACAGTTCGGCGGCCTTCCTTAGGGTGGGACCCAAGAGCTCCGCCGCGATCATTCGGAGTGCCTTAGTCACTCGGGGTTTACCGGTGGAGATAGCCAGTACAGCGTCCCCACTCCGGAGTACGGAGGGGAACCGCACTTTCGGTCTCGGAGTGTCGACGCGGTTAACGAGCGACAACGCCCTTTCCAATCGGGCGTTCAAGTCCGGGTCGTCCGTCGCCACCACGTAAAGGTCCGCCTCGGGTAGATCTTCAGGCCCTTTCACCTTCCGACGCACGAACCTCACGGGTAGATCACGGATCCACTCAGACTCCTCCGGCGCAACGACGATCACGTCGACCCCGAGATCGACCAGGGTGCGCGCCTTCCGTTCGGCGACACGTCCACCACCCACGATCACCGCCCGCTCAACCCGGACGAACAACGGTACATACGGCAAGCTCCGACCCCGATCGACCCTCTCATCGTCCGCACTTGAAACCGCTCGACTTCGGGCTCGGCGTGTCGACCGTATATTCTCCCAAGATTCCGAAGTGGACGGGACGACGCTCACGCGTTCGGGAACTTCCTGTCCCAGTTAGGTTCTTCCAGCAGTCGCTGGCCGTAGACCTCGCGTCGATGCTCGGGCGACATTCTGAGCAAATTGCGTAGAAGTTCGGGGGCGTCCTTGGTCTTCACACGGAGCTCTGGGTTAAGCCGGGGCGTTCCTACTACCCCGTGGACGTCCACGGGGATGAGACCCAGGTATTCGCCGGAAACCAGGTCGAAGGAAGCGGCGATACCTATCCGGGCGTCCCCGCGGAGTATGGTCCGCTGCATCGCCTCGAACCCGCACACGTACCGTTCCACACTCGGCTCGACGATCTCGAACCCCGCCTTTTTCAGGATCTCTTTGAGCTCCGTGTCGTATTTCCGGGCCGCCTTGCACTTCCGGTTCGGCATCACGACGGCGTTCGAGTGTGGTTCTCGGATCGGCTCGGGTTCCTCGGGCTCCACCTCCTCCACGTCGGGAAACAGCTCGAAGACGCGGTCGATCCCATCTTCCGGTCCACCGACCACTAGGACGTCGTCTCCCGGCCGTGCATCGACTATCTGTGCGACCCATGGTGTTATGCATGTGGAGGAGAGGCAGCCCTCGGGCGTCACGGTTCCGGTGATGGCGTTGCCGTCGACGCTGACGCGGAACCCGACGAGCCGTTTGAGCTCGAAATGCAGGTGCATAGGAGCGTGGCCGGTCCTGAAGACGTAGATGCGGTCGGGATCACCCATGAACAGCCACCTGGGGTCTAGGATGTCGGTGGCGTCCACGTACACCGTCAACGATCACTCTCCCCGGTCGGTCAGGTACACCGCGGGCCCGTACGCCGGCATCATCCGATCGGGGAAGCGTTCCGGATCGCGACCTAACTGAAACTCGGGCTTCTTCGGTCCTAAGGAGACGATGTCCTCCAGCTCGTCCCAATCCATCGGTGAGACGTTGTGGCAACCGTGACCGCCGTCCCGGTAGACGTCCTCGTTCTCGAGTTTACCTTCCACGAACTCGCGGATCTGCCTCTCGAACTTCTCCGACGATAACCGGATCGTGTGGTGCTCGTAGACACCGACGATCCTGTCACCGTCGAAGAGGAACGCCGTTACGTGCCCCGTCCCGTAGTCGATCACCAGGAGTCTGTCCGCGTCCGAGTCGACACGCCCGAGCATGGCGATCGGGACCTTCGAGTCCATCGCAACGGCGTCGACGCCCGCCGATTCCGCTTCCATGTAGGCCGCGCGTAGTCTTGGGAAGCTCTCGGGCGGGACGTCGTCGAACGTCATCCGATCGGGCCTGCAGCCGTTCGCCCCGAGATACCGGCGGAACAGTCGCTCGAACCTGTGCTTCCGGTTAGACTCGTAGTCCGGGTGGTAACCGTGGTCCTGGACGCAAGCCACGACCGTCTCTACGCCGTCCATGTCGACGTTCGAACGCTGTAGCGCCTCGAACACGTCCGAAACGCGGAAGTCGTACGTTTCGACCACGGGGGAATCCGGTGGAACCTCCTCGATGGGGTCCTCGACGATATGGAGACGGGGCATTTCCTCCAACCTGCGCACGTCGTTATGAAGCGTCAGCGCCGCATCGAGCTCCGCGTAGATCTCGGTGCCTTTTTTCATGAGTCTCTTGAACTCTCGAGTGGTGGGTCCCCCACCCATGGGGACGCCGATCAGCGCCAAGTATCTCGGCGGTTCTCGCAGCATGAAGCGCAACCTCTGAGCTAGCGTCGATACGCGCGAGGGTCCCACGAACCGCGGTGAGTACTCGGGATCCCCGGTGTAGGCCACCACGTCGGTCGTTCCTACTCCCACGTCGATGACGACAGTCTTCACCTCACCCCGGAACGACACGGGTTCCAACGAACTCCTCCCCACGCATGGCTCTCAAGAGGTTGTCCGGGTTTCCTGCGTAAACAACGCGGAGCTCGAGATCGTACTCCTCCGCGAGCCGGGGAGCTACGGGGTCCAAGGCGGTCCAGTTCCCCTCCAGCTCCCGGGCATCGATTTCGCGGATCAGAGAACTGGGATCGTCCGGATCCTCCAGGATACCGGGCACATCCTTGGCGAACACGACCAGGTTCGCGTTCGCCTCGGCTGCGACGTACACCGAGATAGCGTCGGAGGTGATCTCCCACGAATGTGGTAAAGGGTCCTTCATCCTGAGGTAACGGTACGGCAGTAACACCAGTTTGCCGCCGAACTCGGGCTCCTCCGTGGTCGGCAGGTCGAGTAGGTCCGAGAGCAGGTACCCGGTCTGGTCCATCGCGGCTATCGCCATCCAGTGGGCCGCGTCGTCGGACAGGTCCCCGTCCTCGTAGACCTCCCGCACGATGTTCGCGAACCTCCATCCTCCCGGTACTACTAGGAGCTCGCCTTCGAACGCGGTGATAGCGTTCTTCACGGCGTCGACTTCCTTCACTGCCCCGGTTCCCGCTTTGAGGACTACCTTCACGATTTCAGCAACCCTTCCAGCTTGTCCCTCAGGATACGCACGTCGGTGCGTTCGGTCTCGGTTTCCGCCTTCCGCTCGGCTCTCTCGAGGAACCTAAGGATGCATTCTGGGTCTTCACAGCGGTCGTACGCTTCCTCGAGTAGTCTGCGCGCTTTTTTGGCGTTCTCGATGTAAGGCCGCGCTTCCACGTAGACCTCTATCAGTAGGTCCTTCAGTTCCTTCGAGGACGACATCCCTCACCACCCGCACGACCGCGTCGGCGACGCTCTTAGCCTCCGGGGACATCGGACCGAATCCCGACTTCACGGGGACGAAGCCTATCAGCAGACGGACGTCCATCAGCTCGTCGGGAGGTGGCCCGTGGGAACCCCTGTCCGGACCGAGCCTCGGCTCCTTTACCACCACCAGTGTACCGGGCTCGCGATCGACACGCACCGTGTCGACTAGGACGACGGGCTCGTTCGGTAGTCGAAGGCGCTCGAGCCACACGCCGGCGGCCACGGCTTTGAACTTGTGGGTCTTGAGGGGAGAAAGGCGTCGTGCGACCCAGTGTCCGAACCCGTCATCCGCGGCCAACGGGTTGCCGAGTCCGACTAGAACGAAGCCTTCTCCCAGCAGTTCTCGGAGGTAGTCTCGGAGGGGATCCAAGGGTCCGATCATCCACCCAGCACCCTGGCGACGAGCTCGAGGAACCGTGAGACCGTCTCCGCGTCGAGGTGTGGCATCATCACTATCCTGACTCCGAGAGGCTTGGTGGAAACTGAGATCTTCCAACCCTCCCGCTCCGATTCCCGCAACAGTCGTTCCGCGGTCCCTCGGTCGGGCAACCGGATATTCACCAAGTTAAGATGGGGCGGGTCCACGGCCAGCTCTAGGCCGAGTTCCCTGGCCTTCTCCGCGACTTTCAGGGTCTCTTCGTAACATCTGAAGGCTATCCTCCGGTACCCCTCTTCCCCGAGCTCCAATATGTTCGCGTAGAGCGCCAGAACCGGGGCTCCGGGTCGTGTGCCGGTGATGGTGTACTGTGACGCCCCACCTCCCGACAAGTAAGGCGCGTACACCTCGATAGCTTTCGGGAACTCGTCATCTCGGAACACGATGCCGCCCGCTGGCGGAGGTACCAGCCCCATTTTGTGAGGATCGACGGTGACAGATACCACCGCCTCCAGATCGAAGCCGAAACGTGGTAGTGGGTACTCCTCCCGGAGGAACGGTGCCGTGAAGCCCCCGAACGCCGCGTCCACGTGAAGCGGAACGCCGTGGTCCTCCGCCACGTCCGACAGCGCCTCGATGTCGTCGACGGACCCCGTCTCGGTGGTACCGACGATACCGACGATCAGCGCGGTATCCCGGGAAATCAGGTCCTGAACGGCGTCTACATCCACGGTGTAGTCGGACCTCAGCGGCGCCTCGACGAGCTTCATACGTAACATCCGTGCAGCCTTCTCGAAGGAGAAATGGCGAGTGGCGGGGACGATGATTTCCCTACCACCGGTGACCTCCCGAGCCGCGTACGCCGCCAGGATGTTGGCTTCGGTGCCTCCCGATACTATGCTACCTTCGGCCTCCTCAGGGGCGGGGTGGTCGAGGAGCGTCTCCGCCAACCATCCGATGCACTCACGCTCGGCGCGGTACGCGTTCGGAAAGAGGTAAGGATCACCCAAGTTGACGTGAAGCCCAGCCACGAACGCTTCGGCGGCGACGGGGTGCGGTTCGGTGCACATGGATCCGAGCACGGTACCGTCGGAGTAATCCGAGTCCCGCTGGAGGATCACACGTACTGGATCCGGTATTCGGCTCCCCGCCGTTCCGCCTTGTCCCTCGCCCTCCTCAGCATGGGGGTGGTGATCACTACCAACGCCTTCAGACCCTTGAGCGCCGCCATGATAGCTCCGTCCACCACCCCGAACTTCAGGTCTGGTTCGATCCCGAGCATGTTCAGGGCGGCCCTCGCCGCAGTGCCCGCCGCTCCGATCAGATCGTAGTCCTCCTTCTCCAGCACTTCTTTCAGCCTGTCGAGGTCCAGTTTGCGAGTCCCTCCTTCGCGCGCACTCGGGACGCATACGAACACCACCTCCCCTCTCTCGAGCCCCGGGATGTCGCCCTCAATGTTCGTCACCGGCAGGTCTTGTCCTTTCTCCGCGTCGGCTTGGGCTATGGCTCGTGCTCCGGTTTTACGACTCTTCGACGCGTACAACAGCCCGTCTTCCATGTACAGGTAAATCTCTTCTCCCTTCCGGATATCCTCCGCGGCGATGGCCGCCCACGTCATGCGCTTCCCCAGAGCTTCCGCGATTTTAGCCGAGAACCTCCGGATATTATTAATAGATTCGAGAGCTTTCTCGGCCCCTTTATCAGTCAGAACGTACTCAGCTCGACCTTTTTTCTCTACCAACCCTTCATCGATAAGTTCCTTTACGTAGTTGTGAATAGCCTGTAAAGAGACCCCCAACTCGCCCCCAATGTCACCTAAATGAACTCTAGGTTGACGCAATCCAATAAACGCCAATATCAAAGATTTCATCAGTTCACGTCTATCTTTTAGCTCATTGGGCACCCTGATGGGCCCTTCTTCCATTTCTTATTCACCCTCACTCGAAACTACAGTCAGCTTAGCTTGTTCCACCCCTCGAACTCCACGAATGCGCTTCGCGAGCTCGGCAATGCGCTTTCCAGGTCCTTGTAGCAGCAGTACCTCGAGGCACTTCTCGGGAGAAACGTGTATGTGCGTCGTCGATATTATCACATCCGTGAATTCGTGCTGCACTTTCACTAGCTCGGGCTCGGCGCGCTCGTGCTGGAACACGTACGTCAGGGCGCCGAAGTACTCCTCATCTCCTACCCGCTCGGTCCATTCGATCCTCTGGAGGTACTCCCGTAGCGCCTGGCGGAAGATCTCCGACCGACTCGCAAAGTATCCCGAGGCTATTAGCTCGTTGACTTTCTGGAGCAGCTGCTCGGGTACGGTTATCGAGGTTCGTACTAAATTATCCTCACCTTTGTTCACCCAAGGATCCCCCCACACGGCCGGTTAATACTTGATAACACCATCATCTTGAAGTCTCGAGACCTATTAAAGCCATCAGGATCGCGAGCTCGCAGAGGTCTTCCCTCAACACCTTCCCGTTGGATAGTACCCCTATCGCACCGGAGCGCTTGCCTATCTCCCGGACTCCGACGAGCTCCGAGAAGACTTCTCCTACCTCCTCACCCGAGAGCGCTTCCTCCGTGACGTCGGGAGGCAGTTGGAACCCCGGGCTCGTTCCCACCGTCTCTCGTCCTTTGGGGTCCCGCACCACGGCCACGTGGAGATCCACGTAGACGTCACCGACTCTTATCAGTCCGGCTTCCAAGCCCACAGAGTAGCTACCTCGGTTCCACGCCTCCCGAGCCCTGTTCTTAGCACCCTGATGAACCTCCTCCATCCCCACGGGTTGAGGTGGTACCCCTGGGTCGACGCTCACCGCCTCGACGGTGATCTCACGGTCCGGAAACGTTCTGAGAAATGCACGCTCCGTCGCCCGGACTTTCACGGGGTTAGTCGTCCCGACACGGACCTTCATCCACCTCTCCCCGCAGCCGGCTGGAGGATATCTTCCTACCGTCACCGTCCAGCACGAACGGAATGACGACGATGGATAACGGTGGAAAACCGCGCTTCCTCCTGAGCTCGTTGATCTCCAACGCCACCGGTTCCGTCTCCGGACTCACGACGATCGCGTCCATCTCGTCGTCTTCCAGCGTCGTGCCGTAGCGATCCTCCAACGGAACGATCTCAACTCGATCCGACGCTCCTTTCTCCTCGACGAACCTTCGGACGGCCCGCACCCTCTCCTCGAAGGGTTCGACCCCTTTCTTCCCCTCCTCACGGACGAAGGAGTCCGTCGTGACACCTATCACCACTCGGTCTCCCAGCTCGAGCGCTACGGACAACAGGCGCTGGTGACCCAGGTGTAACCTGTCGAATGTACCTCCGACGACCACTTTGCGGAACCTGGCCAAGGGAGTCAACCTCCTAAGATGTCGTATACGGCCTTCAGCGCTTCACCTACCTCCAAGAAGCCATGGCGGAGTTCCCGGAGTACTCTCTGGATCGAGGCTCTTCGTAGGTGCGGGTGGCGTTGGTGAACTTGATGCAGGAACGGACACGCGTACTTATAGTCGTGAAACTCCGGGAGAACCTCCTCTACGAGGCGGCGTAGCTCGAACTTGGTTTTCGCCAGGGCCGCGGGGACATGGAGTTTGAACCGATCGTCCTCGGGTTGCACGCAGTGATGGCCCGTGGGCAATCCGTCCCCGAACGCTACGACGTCGGTATCGGCTTCCCCCATCACTCTCTTCCGAATCTTAGCGTTACAGCGCCCACAAGGGTGGAAGCGACCCTCATTCAGCGCTCCCTCCACGACGTCGGACAGGTCTTCCTCGACGAACTTGGGTTCCGTGCCGAGGTACTCGGAGAGTATCTCGACGTTTCTGCGCAGCTTAGGCGGTAAGAACATCGGACCCGGGTCTACCGTGACGGACTCGACCTCGTAACCCAGCTTTCGGAGTATTATCGCGGAGGCCGTACTGTCGTATCCACCCGACGCCGCCACGGTGATCCGCATGTCGCGGGGTTCCTCTCCCTCCCAGCGTTCCCAGTAATCCCACGGCAGCTCCCCGTGGAGCCTGGCTTTCTCTATTTCGATCCCCCGAAGGACGCCCTCTAACTCGGGCTGGCGGCGGGAGTACCGCTCGAGGATCTCACGCGAGGCATCCAACCTCAACAGTCTCACCTTCAGATCCGTCCAGGCCTGGACGACCACGCGGTCTATACCGAGCTCCTCTTTAAGTCTGCCGGCGACGTATCCACCCGGACCGATGAAGTAAGACATGTCGGAACGATCCCTACCTACGATCACTAGCGTGCCGTCCTCCTCACGTACGTCCACGATGTCGGGTTCTCCCTTCCCCTTCGTTCCTATCTCCTTCCTCAGCCTGTTCACTACCGTCATCAGCTCCTTTTTCACGCTGCTTTCCCCACCGCACCGGTTTGGGTTCCTTTCGGTACATGAGCTCTCCACCGGGGCGGGAGATACCGATCTTCTCGAGGACCGAATGCGCATCCTTTACGATCACGACGAGAGAATGATCGTCGGAGAGTATCTTCGCCCGCCCCTCGACGATCTCGACGCTGTCCCCAAACGTCTCTTTAATGGTGTCCGCGACGATGTACTTGTCCTCCCCCGAGATGTGGATGCAACCAGTGTCCTTGTTGTAGAACACCTCGCCCTGTAGCCCGGATTTAGCTACCGCCCGCATGATCACCTGGGCGAGCTTTCTCGTGACCAGCTTCCGGTTGAGGATCCTGACGGCCAGCTCCGATTCGAGGTCCCCCGCCACAACTTCAACGGAGTCGCCGACCTCAGTATCGGTCGCGCTGACGATGCCAGCCGGGAGCTCCACGATCTCCTCAGGAGGTTCTTCTGGTACGTACACTCGCCATGGCTTAAGGCGCTCGACCACGTCCACCACTTCCCCGTCCGCCAGGAACACCACGTCGATCGGGAAGCGCATGAAGAAGGTGTGGATCGCGCAGCGTCTGCGTCCGCGGTAAGGGGGCTTCAGGATCAGCCCCTCTCCCTCCTCCAACCTTCGACGGAACATCAACCCCCGAAGCCTCGCGAGGAACGACTCCGCGATCTCGGCACTGTGAGCCAGTACGGTACCCTTGCTCCGGTTAATCACCGCGGCTTTCAATTAACGCACCCCGGGGGGTGCGACTTTGAACTTCGTCGAGACGTTCCGTCGAGCCCTCCGATGCTTACAACCGTCGGCGGTAGTCGTGGACTTCGATCCTCCAGCCGAATCGCTCCGCTCCACTCCGGTCATCAAGCTCCCCTCCGGTATACTGCACTCAGTGGGTCCTGTTGAAGCCTGCGCCAGTTTAGGCCTGAAAGAGGGAGAACCCGTGCTCATAGCGTCGTATTCCCGATGTAGTCTGGAGTTCCGCCCCATACGCCCCGAAGAGGCGCGACTGGCGGCACTGGATCACTACCGCGTGGTCAGCAGGATATTGGAAACTATGGTAGAGCTGGCGGTTGAGGGGGTGGAAGGAGATCGGGTAGGTACCTTGTGCGTGATATCGGAAGGTGCCGATCGAATGTACCGGACCACGGTTCCGGTCAGGGTGGAGGATGTCAACGTGATGACGGGGTCGGGAAAGCGCGTTCTCAAGGCACTGGCTAAGCTCGACGGTGCTATCGTCGTGGATCCGGAGGGCAACATCGAGGCGGCGGGCGCGATCTTCGACGTGGATTCCGGAAGTGTGGAGCCCGGATTTGGCGCCCGACACACCACCGCGCTCCACGTCTCCAAGGAGCTCAACTGCCCCGTAATAGTATTATCAGAATCCGGTAGGATCCGGCTGTACCACGGCGGGAAGGAGGTCCTGAAAATCTCGGTCTCAGACCTCGTCGCTATTCGGGGGTTCTGCGATGGTTAGAAACATTGTCGTCGAGACCATGAAACGCAGTCCTTTCACCGAAACCGAAGTGGAGATCGTCGAGCGAAAGGGTGTAGGACACCCGGACAGTCTCGCCGACGGTATCGCGGAGAGCGTATCTAGGGCTCTGTGTCGGGAGTACATCGAGCGATTCGGCCGGATTCTACACCACAACACCGACGAGGTTCAAATCGTGGCGGGTGAATCGAGACCGGAGTTCGGAGGTGGAGAGGTAATCCGGCCTATTTACATCCTGGTAACCGGACGCGCCACGGCGTACGTAGGGGACGAGGAGATCCCCGTCGGCACCATCGCGCTAGAAGCCGCGACGGAGTACTTGGAGGAGACCGTCAGACACCTAGATACCGAAAAGCACGTGGTAATCGAGCCGAAGATCGGTCACGGTTCGGCGGATCTGCGGGACGTGTTCGAGCGCGGTGAGGAAGTTCCACTGGCGAACGACACCTCCTTCGGCGTAGGGTACGCACCACTGACTACCACTGAGAGACTCGTGTACGAGACTGAGCGGAAGATCAACTCCCCGAAGCTCAAGAAGGATCTACCGGAGGTCGGAGAAGACGTCAAGGTCATGGCACTTCGAGAGGATAACAAGATCGAACTAACCGTGGCCGCTGCGATGGTGTCGCAGCGCATCGACGATATCGACCATTACATCTCCGTGGTCGAGGAGCTGAGAGACCGAGTCGCGGACTTAGCGGCCGAGATCGCCTCGGATCACGACGTCGAGGTGCACGTGAACACCGCCGACGACTACGAGCGGGAGTCCGTGTACCTGACGGTTACCGGCACATCAGCCGAACAGGGTGACGACGGTTCCGTCGGTCGTGGGAACCGCGTCAACGGTCTGATCACACCGTTCCGTCCGATGAGCATGGAAGCCGCCGCCGGAAAGAACCCCGTGAACCACGTCGGGAAACTCTACAACGTACTGGCCCACCAGATGGCCCGGGAGATCTACGAGGAAACGTCAGCCGATGAGGTATACGTCCGGCTGCTCAGTCAGATCGGTCACCCCATCGACGATCCCAAGGCGGTCGACGTGCACCTCGTAGGGGACGTATCGGAGGAGGACGAGCGCGTGGCTCGACGCGTGGCGGACGAGCTACTGGAGAACATCACCGAGCTCACGGAACGTATCGTGGAGGGCGAAATCGAGGTGTTCTGAAGCGACGCCTGTACCGAACTGAACACCGCCAAGTCACGCCTCGGCGACTCCGGCTACAGGCGATGATGTGGACCGTCCGCGGGTTCGAATCCTCCCAGAACTCGACCACCTTCGATCTCTCCAGCGATGTTCGTCCTCATGAGCCTCTCGACCTCCTTGATGTCGTCGGTTCTATCGAGCACGTACATGAGCTTCACGTAAGCCACCTCTGGCAGCATATCCTCACCCGGTATCACACCCACAGCCCTCAGCAGTCGTCCGGTCCTGTACACGTTCATGTTCACACGACCGTACAAGCACTGAGATGTCATCACGACGGCGATCCCGTCGTCCACCGCCCGCTCGATCGACTCCAACCACTGCTCCGAGACGTGGCCCAAACCGGTGCCTTCGAGGACGATCCCCCGGTAACCCCGATCCACGTAGAAGTCTAAGACCTCGGGATCCATACCGGGTGCGAACTTCACCAAGGCCACTTTTTCCTCGAACCCGCCTGAGATCTCAGGCTCACCGTCCTCCGGCCTCCGGTAATCGCTCCGGAGGAACTCGATTTTAGGGTTCCTGAGATCCTTCACGTCCACCTTCGCGATAGGGATGGACTCCACCGACCTGAACGCGTCCCTGCGTGACGTGTGCATCTTCCTGACCCTCACTCCCCGATGCACGAGGCATACCTCATCGGAGGTCCACCCGTGCATGCAGACGGTGACCTCACCCACCTCTCCGTCGCCCGCGAAGGCGCACGCCGCGATGAGGTTCGAGGCCGCGTCCGAAGACGGCCTGTCCGAACTCCGCTGCGCTCCGACCAACACGACCGGCCCGTTAAGCCCCTCGATGACGAACGATAGCGCCGCGGCCGTGAACGCCATCGTGTCCGTTCCGTGTCCGATCACGACACCCTCTACATCCGGGTCCGAGAGAGCGTCCACGACCTCTTCGGCGATCTTCATCCAGTGTTTGGGCTCCATATTCTCGCTGAGCAGATCGAGCACGGCCCTGGCGTCTACGATGTTGATCACGTCGAGCAGCTCCGGGACCGCTCCGACGAGCTCCTCGGCTGTGAACGCAGGT
Organism: Methanopyrus kandleri AV19; assembly: GCF_000007185.1. Classification (GTDB taxonomy): domain Archaea; phylum JAADCQ01; class Methanopyri; order Methanopyrales; family Methanopyraceae; genus Methanopyrus; species Methanopyrus kandleri. The sequence continues at coordinate 1,525,654 of NC_003551.1, forward strand.
TTCACGGCCCCGGTCTCGTAGTCCACCCGGCATGCGATGGTACCGCCCGTCGACATCACCGATACGTTGGGAAGCTTAGGATCGTACTCGATCTCTCCCTCCATCGGCTTGAAGCTAGGTTCATGTCCTTCACCCGGGGCTTCGAGCTTCTCGATCCTGTCGACACGTACCCCTACATTGTAACCGTTGTCCATTTTGACGACGATGTGCTCATCGTCTCCAAGTTCCGACCTGGGCATGATGATGCCTTCCACGACCACCCCATCGTCCCGGACTATACGAACCCGGTCGCCGACACTCAGCCCGTGCTCCCGTAGTAACTCCCCGGCCTTACCTTTGTACTCGGACAACACCCTCACCCCAGACCCATCCTTCCAAGGGGGACTCGGCTTGAAAGTGGCGATAGTAGAGTACGGCGTCGGCAACTTGAACAGCGTGTACCGCGCGGTTAAACACTTGGGGCATGAGCCCGTCGTTACTGATGATCCCTCGGAGTTGCACGACGCCGACGCCGTGATTCTCCCAGGTGTGGGAAACTTCCGCGCCGCCGCGGAGAAACTCGAAGAGACCGGATTATGTGACGAGATCCGAGAGCTGCTAGGGTCCGTCCCACTCTTAGGTATATGCCTTGGGATGCAGCTCTTGATGGAATCGAGCGAGGAGAGCCCCGAGTCACGCGGTCTAGGAGTGTTTCGGGGAACGTGTGTGGCGCTCCCCAATGACGTGAAAACGCCGCACATGGGATGGAACACGGTGGAGTTCCGGACGGAAGAGTTTCGGGAGTTCGACGGTGAGATGTTCTACTTCGTCCACTCGTACCGGGTGGCTCCCGAGGACGACGTCGTCCTAGGTGAGACGGAGTACGGGGAACGGTTTCCAAGCGTGATCGGGGACCGGGGTAGACTGATCTACGGAATGCAATTCCACCCCGAAAAAAGCGGACCAGTGGGGTTAAAGTTGCTCGGTGAGGTTCTTACGGGGGCGAGCCGTTGAGAATGTCCCGCGAGAGAATATTCCGAGAAGTTAAAGAATCCCTGAAGAACATCCAAGAGGTGAGATCCGAGCTAGGTGACAATGTGTCGCTGTCGACCCTGCGTTACATCCTCGCATCGATGGTCATCACTCTGGGTCGAGGGGTCGGATCCACCTTCTACAGGGCCGGTTACGACATCGGTGTTTACAAGGCGAAATCACACGACCTGAAGGGCATCGAAGAGGCCTTCGAGTACGTGGAGAAGGCGTTCGAGAGGACGGGCACAGGCATCATCGAGCGCTGGGAAATGAAAGAAGATGGTAAGATCGAAATCACGATGCGCGAGTCAGCAACGGCTGCCGGTTACGACATAGGGAAGAAGCTGTGTTACTACCAAGCCGGATTCATCGCCGGGATCCTCCACGGGGCTACCGGCGAGCGCTGGGAGGTGCACGAGACCAAGTGCATGGCCGAAGGTCACGACCACTGTGAGTTCGTGGCGATACGGAGGGGGTAACGTGGAGCGGGTCGTCGTACATGGCACACTGATGGACGTGTTCGGGGTAGGGGTGCTTCTGGTAGGTCCACGTGGGGTAGGGAAGAGCGAGACGGCCTTGGAACTCATACGTCGCGGCCACAGGTTGGTGTCCGACGATGCGGTGATCGTGGAGTGCGATGATAGCTACGAGTACCCCGTCGGCAGACCGCCGGAGAACTTAGCCGGGAAAATGGAGATCCGACTCGCCCTGGCGGAGCTGTACTGCCCCGAGTGCGGTCGAGTGTACACATTCTCCGCCCTCAAGATGAAGGAAGGGTGTGACTGCGGTGGCGACCTGAAACTACGTCCTATTCAGGATAAAATCGCCGTGGACGTCGCGGAACTCTACGGCATCCGGGCGCTCCGGAGCCGTAAGGGCATCGGTGTGGTCATTAAGATGATCCCGGGCCCCCACCACCCCCATCACGATCCATCCATGAGACCGGATGAACCAGTCTCCTCCACGCCTTCCGAGGAGGAGAAGGTAGTGAAATGGGTGAAAGAGAGGGATGGAAGGGTGTTCCACCTGGACGTGGTTCCGGGTCGAGACACCGCCACGCTGATCGAGACCGTGGCACTTCAGGAGAGCTTGAGGCGCAGGAGGTGAACTGTGGTGCTGTCGATACCCGATTGGCTCGGTGCCGCACTGTTGCTTTCACTCAGTGACGAGCTGCACACCGGTCTCGTGTGGGGAGCCCTTCGCAGCCAGTACCTTCTGTTGGGAGCGTACCTCCGGGTCCGACATTCAGCTCTATTCGTCTGGTTAGTACACGAAACCTTGGAGTTCCTTTTCCACACTGTGATCCTGTCGTTGATACTTCCGGTCCCGATGGCGGTAACAGCGGCCTCAGTACACTTCGGAATCGACCTATTTCACGAAGCGCTGTTAGGAACCGTTAAAGGTCGGGTGACACACCGGCTGATGCACCTGTCTTTGGAATCCGCAATATTGTACTGGCTGTGGGGGTGATACTTGTGAGAATCCTGCGCGATCTCATCGGCAAACCCGTAATCGACTCCAGCGCCAAGCACATCGGTGAGGTCCTCGATGTCGAGTTCGACGAAGAGTCAGGAGAAGTCACCACGCTAATCGTGGGCCACTCCAAGCGCCCCGGTGTTCTGCGGAAGATAAAGTGGCTAGGGGGCGAGGAGAAAGCCGTTCGCATACCCTACTCGAATGTCGTTGCCATCGAGGACATGGTGCTGGTAGAAGGACGGTGGGTATCCAGGGAGGACTGACTCCTCGTCTTGCGGGGGTGGGGGTTTCTGAACCCCACCCCCGAACGGTTCACTTGTTCTCGCCGTTCGTGGGGTTATATCGGCGGGCTGTCGGGATCGTCACAACCCCCAACATCTCGAAACGATGAGGAGGGTCCAGGGGCGATCTCTACGGGCGATCTATCGTGACAACGCGGTCTCCCCGCCCTTCCATCCCAGAAGGACTCCCCCAGGGGTTGTGATCCATGGACGAATCCGAGATCCTAAGAGTACTCCGCGACTGGGTCTCTGACCCTTTTGAAGCGGTACTCGTGGATGACGTGCCGGTGGACCTGTACGACCCAGAAGAAGGCCACGCGTACCTCGTGGCTAACGAGGACACCGTAGAGAAGAAACTGGGTCGACTCACGAGACTCATCGGGAAGGTCCCGAAAGCATCGATCGCGTACTCTGGGGACACCGACGAGCTCGTAGACCCGCTGAGGAGGCTCGGTGCGGGCCTCCTCGAGGTCTCCCCGGAGGGTGTCGAGGTCGTGCTCGAGCCCGAGACGTTCGATGTCGATCCGGACATACGCCCCATGTCCGGACATCATGACGAGCTCGTCGCCGTCCTGAAAGCCCTCGGAGATGAGCGCCGGATCGCCGCGCTCGAGATACTAGGGCACAGCGAGGAGTGTCTATGCAAGCTCGCCGAAATTTTGGGGGAGAACCAACCGTCGACAGCATATCACTTGAAGAAGCTCCTGGAGGTCGGTTTGGTCACTAAGCGCTCCGAAGGCGGTAGAACGTTTTACAGGCTTACCGAGCGTGGCGAGCGCGTACTAAAGGTGATTAGGGACTTAAAAGACCAGCTGCGACGTACGTGATACCCGGGGCGACCAGCCCGAATATCACGGCGATCTGAGCCGCGCGACGCACGTCGTCGGGTGTCGGGAGTCGATCCCCTCCTTTTAGGACGTACACGTTCGGTTTCTCCAGTCGGACTCCCAGCGCGCAGGCCCCCACGTACATGGGCAACCAGGAACTGGGGCTCGGGACGTCCCGTGCAGCCCGCAACAGTGACCGGAGTCTCGCCCGGAGTATCCACCAAGGTAGGGTTACCGTGAGTGCCGCGGCGCATACGGGCAGTGACAGCACGTTCAGCAAGTCGTCCAACCTCGCCGGAATCTTACCGAACATCTCGTACTCGCCCCGGTACCCGAACATGGCGTCCGCGACGTTCGTCGCTCGGTACATGACCGCACCCGGCCACCCGAGGAGATAGTACCACCACAAGGGGCCCACGACGGAGTCCAGTAGGTTCTCGAAGCAACTTTCCACCGCAGCCGAAGCTACTTCCGCTCCGTTTAGACGGCTTACGTCCCGACTGACGAGCCACCTCACGGCCTGTCGAGCCCCGTCTAAGTTCCCCTCCCGGAGCTCCCGCTCTACCGGGAGCAAGTGCTCGACGAGTCCCCGTACGGAAATACACACCCACAGGACCAGAGCATCTCCAACCATCGGGATGTAGTGGAGCGGGTAACACACTCCCAGCAGGAACCCGCAACCGACCGCCAGGGTTAATCCGCCCCAGACCACGTCGAGGACACGCCCGCGCCGTACCCTCTTCTCCACGAGCTCCATCACCCGGCCGCACCACGCCACCGGGTGGAAACGGTTCGGCGGATCCCCCAGGACCAGGTCCAGAGCCACCGCCAGATACGCGGCGAGAAGGGGATCCAACGGCATCACCGCCGTAGGGCGTTGAGGACGTCCTCGGGGGTCGGAATCTCATCGAGGCGGTACTCCTTCCACCCGGCACGCACCGCGGCTAGTTCGGCGGGGTTCAGTAACACCCATCGCTTGAACCTGGCGGCCTCGTCGACGGGCACTCTAGGACATCCACAGAACACGCATTGGCGTCTGCGGAGCGACCTCAGCGCATCTTCCGTCAAATACCTCAACCGCCACGTCGGGCGGTCCAAGACCCGTACTACGTCGGGTCTCCTCTGACCCAACGCTGTGCTCTCTACGATCTCGAACCCTTCTTCTCGGTTGAATTCACGGATTTTAGACAGTCTAACGGCCAGGATTCTCCTGATGACATCTTCCACGTCCTCGGAGTCCAAGACTCCCTTCGTAGGGTCGATTTGCACCACGGGCCGATTCGTCCTGATCGCAACACCGGCGGGATGGAAGCTCCCGGAACATACCACTATAGTGGGGAGAGACGTATCGAGAGCGGAGAAATTGCATCCGAGCACCAACCCGGGCGTGGCCACCCGGCGACCGTCTCCCGGGCGGATTACGGGCTCGATACCGGATTCCCGGAGGATCTCTGACACGAGCTCGAGATCGGCCACATACTGCGCCGTCGCGCAGACGTTCACACGGTCGATCCCTAAATTGTGGAGTACTTCGACGGCTTCCTCGGCCATCCACGGTTCCACGCGTTTGCGGCCGTGTGTCGGTAGGAAATGCACGGTAGCCCCGAGCTCCCGTATCTGACGCTCGACTTCGGGTATGGGATAATGGCCGATGTGAACGATGTGGTCCGTCCGGACCACGGTACCGGGGGTAATGTCGCAGGCTCCGAACACGCGACCGGCGTCGAGTTCCACCTCGCAGCCACGGGCTTCCAGCACGTCGGCGACCTCGCGGGCGATCCGCTTCAGTCCATCCGGGGCCTGAACCAAGACACGTCCTTCAACGTTGAGGGACTCGACTACCCTCGGCACTTCGTCCTCGTCATAGGATTCGGCGGAGGTGCATCTCGTCATCGGGAGCACCACCGGGGGGTAGGATCGTTGTACGCTTTGGGTGTCGGGATGAGGCGGAGAGTGCGACGGCAGGACCTGGTAACCGCGGTACGATGGGGTCTGGAGGAAGCCGGCGAACTCGGTGAGATCATCACGATAACCCGAAAGCGGGACCAGCCTTCCGGAAAGGCGCTGGTTGAAATAGGTCGCCGGTTCGGGATCCCCGTACGGTTCGTCGAGAAGCTCGCCGACCACACACCGAGCGACTCTCGAGCGAGGGACCTACTAGGAGCCCCGGGCTCCGTGTGTGAGGGTGTCCTTATAACTCACGGGTACGAGATCGTCCGGCCGAAACGGACTTTCGGGAACACCGTGACCGCAGCTTTGGGGTGGAAAAGATCCCGAAAGTAGTCTGCATAGTCGGAGGGCGTGGAGACGGGTTCACACGAGTGGCCCGGGTACTTTCGGAAGCCATCAAACGCTCGGGACGCACCGTGGGCGTTCTGATGCTTCCACAGTCCACAGGTGGGTCCGGACGGAAGTGGGTCGGTGGATATCGATGGGATTGCGACGTGGTAGTGGCGACCGTGGATAGGGTTTCGGAGTGTGATTACGCCCTGATACTCAGCAGGTTCGGGGCGTGTACGAACGCCCGGAAGGCGGTGTACGATCTGTCTCATCAATCCTTCGTAGGGTTCGAACCGCCTGAAGGATGGGTTGGAATAGATTGCTTCAGAGTCGCCCGAGATAAAAGGGTTCCTGCAGTTCATGCTCTAATCCTATTAGGGGCCATGTGTCGCATCGCGCGCCTCTGCGAGTTAGAAGACGTGAAAAAGGCGCTGCTTTCGGAGGAGGGACGGCTCGGCGCGGTATCCTACCGGGCCGTACGAGCCGGTTGGGAGGAGGCAGGGCGATGGGGGTGCTGACGTTGGTTAACGCCCGAATCCATGTGGACCGTACGACCAGCTTCGACGCGGAAAACGGTACCAAGAGCTACGTGATTAAGGTGACCGTAGAGTTGGAGACCGACGACTACGACGAGGCGAAGCAGCTCACCAAGCGCCTGGAGGAGTTCATCGACGAGTTGAAAAGCGTCGTTAAAAGTGAGCTCTTGGAAAAAGACCTGGGAAAACGAGAACTGATACTGTAGCCGGGGGGGATGAGGAAGAGGCGGAGGAACATACGGAAGCGCAGGAAGAAGAGGAATACGAGGAGTCGTACCACGAAGAATCGTACGAGTACGGAGGGTACGAGTACGAGGAGCGTGAGGTGGAAGGAATCGGCGGGGCCGCGAGTACCGAAGAGGGCGTGATACTCACCGAGCGCGGGGAGGAGTTCTTCGGCAGAACCCATGAGAGCGCGGAAGAAGCCGAAGCCATTCCTCAGGAGGCTACCTGGGTGGAGGAACCCGGAGAGTGGGAGGAGTGGAGACCCAGGAGGTTCCCGAGAGTTCCGCTACCTAGGGCGTACCTCATCGTAGCCGCCGTGGCTATCGGTCTGTTAGTGGCGGCGCTACTGTATTACGCGAGGTGATCACGGACTTCCTCGGCGATAACGCGGGCGAGCTCCGGCGGCACCGACTCCCCTACCTGGTCGTACTGCGTCTCGTACCCGCCCTCGAACACGTGGTCGTCGGGGTAACTCATCAGCCGGGCTTGCTCCCTAACGGTAAGCAGTCGGTCCTCGAACGGGTGTATGAACCTGGACCCACCCATCACCGTAGGGGCTGGCTTGAATGGGTGCAACCTGAGCCAGTTCTTGAAGCTCCCTCTAGCCCCCCTTATGACGCTCAGGGCCTCCCCCCACCTAAGGCGACGGATCCTGCGGAGCTTCCTCTTGGACAACGGGCGCAGTTCGTGATTGGGCACCTCCGAATCCGGACTGGGGAGATCTCCGATAGCGTCCCACACGGTTTTCGGCCGTTCCACGGTGGGTTCAGGATCTATCCTCACGTTGGAGATGAAGACGCGGCGCCGGTACGAAGGGACCCCATAATGTACCGCCTGAAGTACGTTGAAGTGGATCTCATCATACCCGGCACGTGCGAACTCTTTCCTCAGTGCTTTTTCCAAGGGCCCCTCCATAATCGCGGGGACGTTCTCCATGACGAAAACCTCGGGCTGAAGGTCACCGATAATCCTCACGAAGTGGAGCACCAACCTGCCGACGGGGTCGTCGTAGAGTCGATCCAGCGGGTTAGGTTTCCGCTCCGCGTTGGCGGCCGTGAACGGCTCGCAGGGTGGCCCGCCGATGATCACGTCCGGCTCGCCTAACTCGTCCACGATTTCCTCCGAGTCGACCCGCTGGATGTCGCGTTCGATCACCTCGGCCTCTGGGAAATTCTCCCGGTAGGTCGCGGCCGGCGCGGGGTTGTTTTCAACACCCCCGAGGATCTTGAACCCAGCTTCCTTGAAACCCCTGGAGAAACCGCCGGCTCCGCAGAAGAGATCCACAACTTTCGGCTTCAACGGGGCACCCCCAGTCGAGTTTCACTCAACACCCGCCGGCGGACGCCCCATAAATAAACGGCAGTGGTCGGACTGCTCCGACCGTGCGAATCGCATAGTTATATCAATCGGGGGAAGCGGCGTGCGGAAGGTACCGATCGCAATAGGAATACTGGCGGTCGTAGTGATCGCGGCAGCCGCCGGCTACTACTACACGTCCTCGAACCAGCTCACGGTGTTCGCTGCTGCGAGCCTGAAGAAGCCCCTAACTAAGCTCGCGAAGCAGTACGAAAAGGAGAAAGGCGTCAAGGTAGCCCTCAACTTCGGTCCGTCCGGAGGACTGACGGCACAGATACTACAAGGACAGAAGTGTGACCTGTTCTTCTCCGCGGATTGGAAGTACGTGGTCAAGCTCCAGAAGGCCGGTAAAACAGCGAAGACCAAGAAGTTCCTGAAGGACTACCTCGTTCTGGTGGTATCCAAGACGGGCGAGAAGAAGGGCATCAAGAGCGTCAAGGACATCACGAAGCCAGGCGTCACGGTCGCCGTGGCCGACCCGAAGGCACCGGTCGGTGAGTACACCCAGCGCGCGCTGGAGAAGCTCGGGATCTGGGACAAGATCGTGAAGAACGGTAACCTGAAGGCCAGGCCGGGTACCGTCAACCAGGTCGCTACGATGGTGAAGAATGACCAGATCGACGCCGGTTTCGTCTACCGGAGCGTGGCAGTCGGCTTCGGTCTGCCGATCGTGCAGATGTTCCCGCACTCCCTGACGGGGCCGATCATCTGGGGAGCCGCCGTCATCAAGGGAGGTAACGAACAGCTCGCGGAGGACTTCCTGAACTACTGTCTCGAGCACATCGACGAGTTCAAGAAGTACGGGTGGAGTCCGGCATGATCGGGAGGTACGAGATCCTGAGCACCCTGTTCCCTCCTCTATTCTTCATATTCATAGTGTTCCCGCTGGTAGCGCTGGTCCTGAACCTAACGCCCCAGGGAATCGCGGAGGCCTTCAGTGACCCCTACTTCTGGTCTGCCACGTTCAACACGATACTCTGCGCCGTCGCAGCCGCCGCCGCGGGTGTGATAATCGCGATAGGGTTCGGTTACTATCATCTGTTCAAGCGAGACTCGGTGATCTACAGGGTGGCGGACTTCCTCAACGACCTGCCCATCGCCCTGCCGCACACCGTGGCCGGACTCGCGCTACTGCTGGCGTTCGGTCGCAACTACTTCGGATGGCTGGGGGAGAACGGGCTCGCGTTCACCCTGATCGCCGTAGTCCTCGCCATGCTCTTCGTGTCGTACCCGCTAGCGGCCAGGGCCGTACAGGCGGGTGTCGAGGAGCTAGGACGTGAGCTCGTGGACGTCGCCCGTACGCTCGGTGACGAACCGCCCAAAGCCTACGTACGGGTGGTCGTGCCGGCCCTGCAGGAGGCACTGCTTGGCGGCTTCCTCCTGGGGTTCTCCCGATCCCTGAGCGAGTTCGCCGCGGTGATCATGTTCGGAGGTAACCTTCCCGGTAGGACCCAGGTACTCGCATCATACGTGTTCACCCGGGCGGAGTCCGGAGATCTAGAGGTCGCCGTCGCCGCCAGCGTGTTCTGCATGGTCCTGTCGCTGACCATGGTCGCGTTAGTGCGCTCGGTGACCGGGGGACTTCGCCGTGCTGAGGGTTGAGGGAGTCAAGTTCTCCTACGGAGACCGGGAAGTCCTACGCGGCGTCGACCTGGAAGTGGAGCCCGGTGAAGTACGGGTGCTCTTCGGTCCCAACGGGAGCGGTAAGTCCACGCTCCTCAAGATCGTCGCCGGTATCCTGAGGCCCGACGAGGGTCGCGTGATCATCGGAGAGGAGGACGTCACTGACCTCCCACCCGAGGAGCGCCACGTGGGGTACGTCCCACAACAGCCCGCGCTGTTCCCCCACATGACCGTCGAGGATAACATCACGTACTCCCTCCAGAACGGTCGCGGCGATCCCGACCGACTGGATGAGCTTGTGGAGCTCCTCGGACTAAAAGAACACCTCGATCGGAAGCCCGACGAGCTCAGCGGCGGGTACCAGAGCCGAGTATCGCTCGCCCGAGCCTTATTCTCCGACCCGAAAGTGATGCTCCTGGACGAGCCCCTCAGCGACGTCGACCTGGCCGTGAAGGCGGGTCTCGTTCCGAGGTTCCGCGAGGTACTGAAGGAGACGGGCATACCCGCCTTATACGTCACGCACGACCCATGGGAAGCCGAGCGTATCGGTGACTCCTTCACCGTTTTAATCGGTGGGAAGGCGGTGGACGTGAACTCCGTAGATGAGGCACTGGAGGAGCTGAAACGGGGTGTGGAAAGTGTCAAAGCGTAAGTACAGGGGCTTCGTGTATACGGACGACTTGGCCAAGCCCGAAGAGTTCATCCGGTTCCTACGCCGCTTCCTCTCGCCTCCGGAGCCCGAGACCGTGGAAGTAGGGCCCGAACTCTCGGGACGTGTACTCGCGGAAGACGTCCGTGCGGAGCGCCCCTCTCCACCCTTCACCCGCTCCGCTATGGACGGATACGCCGTGAGATCCGAGGACGCCGAGCCCGGGGCCAGGTTGAAGGTCGTAGGCGAGTCGAGGATAGGAGAAGGTACCGACGTCAAAGTCGGTCCGGGAGAGGCCGTGTACGTCGACACCGGGGCTCCCGTTCCGGAGGGTGCGGACGCCGTCATCCCCGTGGAGTTCGTGGAACGCGACGGTGACGAGATAATCGTGGAAGAAGGCGTCGACCCGGGGGATAACCTGGACCCGGCCGGCTGCTACGTCGAAGAGGGAGAAGTTCTCTACCGATCCGGACACCTCGTCGAGCCCGTGGACGTGGGCGTGATGCTCGAACACGGCGTGGAGGAGGTGGATGTCCACAGGCCCCTGCGGGTCTCGATCGTGGTAACTGGGAACGAGCTCGTCCACCGTCCATCGGAGCTGGAAAGTGAAACACAGGTGGTAGACTGCATCGGTCCCGTGCTCACCGCGGAGCTGGAGAACATGGGCTGCGTCGAGGTAGTGGGAACGAGCTTAGTCAAGGATGATCCGGGAGAGATCCGTGAGACCGTGGAGGATTACGCCGATCGCTCCGATGTGGTTCTGATCACGGGCGGATCCTCGGTGGGGGAGAGGGACCACGTCAAGGACATCCTGGACGACACGTTCGACGCCTTCATCCACGGGATCAGGGCCCGACCCGGACGTCCGTTCGGTATCGCCGCGCGGGAGGGAACAGTCGCCTTCACCCTGCCCGGGTGGCCCACGTCGTGTTATTCTACCTTCCGGGTTTGGGTGGTACCTTCGCTACTCGTGCTGGCCGGAGCGGACCCGTTGGTGGTCGGATTCGAGACCGAAGCCACCGGGATAAAGTCCAAGCGCGAGGTCGGCGTGATAGCACGCGTTCGTTTGACCTCCGACGGCGCCGAAGGATTGTCTCGGGACCGTTCCAGTCACTTCGCGCTGTTTCGGGAGACCGACGGCTTCGCCCTAGTTCCTCCTGGAGGCTCGGAGCGTGCTCTGATTCTCCCGCTGCGCGGGTTCCTCAACTTGTTCGATGAGGTAGAACGCAAGTTCTGAAGGTGTCCACCGGCCGTCCACCCGTCCCCGCCGACCCCACTTATTTAACTCCGAGGTGTCGGAGCGGGTGCGAAGACCGGTGGGGGTCGCGGGTTGGTAAAGATAGTCATTCACGAGGAACGTTGTCACGGATGCGGTAACTGCGTGATCGCTTGCCCGGTCAACGCTTGTAATTCCCCTAACGTATGGGGCGGAAAGGGTCCCGAAGACGGTGAAGATGTAGTGATCAAGGTCGTGAACGGGACGGTCTCGGTGATTAACGAGGACCTGTGCGAAGCGTGCATGACCTGCGAACTCGCCTGCCCCGTGGACGCTATCGAGATCAAAACGTAGGGGAGCCACGAAAGATGGCCGAATTCACCCTGCTCACGGGTCGAACGATCTGGCAGGGTGAAGCTATCGAAACCGACAAGGCGGGCGAGATCTACCCCAACGCCACCGCCATCTGTTACTTCAATCCTAAGGACATGAGTGAGCTCGGCATCAGCGAGGGTGACCCCGTTAAGGTCAAGTCCAAATACGGCGAAGTAATCGTACGGGCTAAAGCCGCGGACACCGACGTGCCACCTCGCGGTATAGTTTTCATTCCGATGGGCCCCTGGGCCAATAAAGTCGTGGATCCGAACACCAAGAGTACGGGAATGCCCGGCTTCAAGGGGATAAAGGTCGAGATAGAACCTACTGACGAAGAGCCGATCGAAGACATGTCTGAATTCATGCGCTCCGAGTATCTCTCCGAATAACCTCATGGTAGCTTGGTGGTTCACGTTTACCCATCATTTTCATCGAATATCGACATCGCTAACAACGGGAAGGGGGTGAAAAAGTGGCGAGGAAAGTGATCAAGGATGTGGTCTGTCCGTTCTGTGGTACGCTGTGTGATGATCTAGAGGTGGTCGTGGAGGACGGTGAGATCGTGGAGGTACGGCATGCTTGTAGGATCGGTGCTGCGAAGTTCTTGACGGCGCAGGAGGATCATCGTCACACCGAGCCGATGATCAAAGAGAACGGAGAATGGAAGAAAATCGACTACGAAGACGCCGCAGAAGAGACCGCGAAGATGCTGGTAGAAGCTAAACTACCCGTACTCTACGGTTGGTCGGCGACGCTCGTAGAGGCGCAAGAGAAGGGTGTTGAACTGGCCGAGCTCGTCGGTGGAATCATCGACAACACGGCTTCGGTGTGACACGGACCTTCGGTACTGGGACTGCAGGACGTCGGTGTACCCAGCTGCACGCTAGGTGAGGTGAAGAACAGGGCGGACACGGTGATCTACTGGGGCAGTAACCCGATGCACGCTCACCCGCGGCACATGAGCCGTTACACCGCCTTCACCCGCGGCTTCTTCCGACCGAAGGGTCGTGAGGATCGTACTATCATCGTCGTGGACCCGCGGAAGACCGCGACGGCGCGTCTAGCCGACGTGTACATCCGCGTCCGCCCTAACGAGGACTATGAGCTGATCAGCGCGCTCCGGGCGGCTGTTCACGGGATCGAGATCGAGCGCGAGGAGGTCGCCGGAGTGCCGACGGAGCAGATCTACGAGGTCGCTGACCTGATCAAGGAGGCCAGCTTCGGCACACTGTTCTGGGCGATGGGTCTAACGATGTCCCGGGGTCGTCATCGGAACATCGACAACGCGATCTGTCTGATCAAGGACCTGAACGAGTACACGAAGTGGACGCTGATCATGATGCGAGGCCACTACAACGTGACCGGGTTCAACGAGGTACTGGCGTGGACGACCGGATACCCGTACGCCGTGGACTTCAGCCGTGGGTACCCGCGGTACAACCCGGGTGAGACGAGCACCGTGGACCTACTAACCCGCGGCGAGGTCGACGCCATGATGGTCATTGCCAGTGATCCGGGTGCGCACTTCCCGCGGAAGGCTGTGGAGCACATGGCTAGGATCCCGCTCGTGTGCGTGGACCCGCACTGGACGCCGACCGCCGAACTCGCTGACCTGTACGTGCCCGTAACCATCGCCGGCATCGAATGGGAAGGCACCGCCTACCGAATGGACTCAGTACCCATCAGGATGCGCAAGGTCGTCGAACCACCCGAAAGCATGCTCAACGACGTAGAATTCCTCGAAATGGTCATAGAAAAGGTCGAGGAGATGTAAGCCCGGGCCGCCCCACGGGGCGAACCCCGTCCCCGGGGAGCCCCGTGGGGTGAAGCGGGGGCAAGTCCCCCGCGGCCCGGGCCTTTCACTCCGTAACTCCCTCCGGGGTGCGTCCATATGGAACTCCGATGCCCGTACTGCGGCTCGCGCTCCTGTGTGAACGAATCCGCCCTGTCGTTGTTCCTCCGGGCGTCCGAACGCGCCGCGAGGTACGTGGTCAAGGGGCGAGATGACGTGGACGAAGATCCGAACTTCCGTCCCTCGTTCGGTGAAGTCGGGATCTGTAAGGAGACTTCCAAGCGCATATGGGTGTGTCCATACTGTCACTCCCTCATCCCGGAGCTCGAACCCGATGGGATGACCGCCCGATGTCCCGAATGCGGGCGGGAAGCTAACGTGGCACCCTCCCGCCGTAAGATCGTGTGTTGAAAGGAGCACAGCTCCGGGTGTCGGATGGGGGGGTTCGTTTGGCCAAAGAACTTCTGATCAAGAACGCCTGCGTGTACGACCCCCTCAACGGGATCGAAGGCGAGGTTATGGACATCGGGGTGAAGGACGGTAAGATCGTCGACCCTTCCGAAGTCGACGAGTCCAAGGCGAAGGTTATCGACGCGGAAGGTCGCCTGACAATGGCCGGAGGTGTCGACATCCACGCGCACGTGGCCGGTCCGAAGGTCAACGTGGGTCGTATATTCAGACCCGAGGACAGCCGCCGCCTCCAGGTGGCGATCAAGAAGCTCGGAACGCGTTCGGGTACTGGATTTTCGGTCCCGTCGACCACGATCACGGGGTACCTGTACGCCCAGATGGGATACACCACCGTGATGGAAGCCGCCACCCCGCCGCTGCTGACCAGACACACCCACGAGGAGATCAGGGACACTCCGATCCTGGACGAAGGCGCGTACACGCTGATGGCCAACAACTGGATCCTGTACGAGTACATCAAGGAAGGCGAACTCGAAAAGGCGGCCGCGTACGCCGCCTGGTTGCTCCGAGCGACCAAGGGTTTTGTGATAAAGATGGTGAACCCCGGCGGTACCGAGGCCTGGGGATGGGGTGAGAACGTCCACAGTCTGGACGATCCCGTACCCTACTTCGAGATCACCCCGGCCGAGATCTACCAGAACTACGTCAAGATCAACGAGATGCTGGGTCTACCACACTCGATTCACATCCACCCGAACCTCCTCGGTGAGCCCGGTAACTACGAGATCACGACGGACAGCTGGGACGTGATCAAGAAGACGGGTGTGGAGCCGAACCCCGAGATAGGTGAACGTGAGCAGGTCGTGCACAACACGCACGTACAGTTCCACTCGTACGGCGGTGACTCTTGGCCGACGTTCGAGTCGAAGGCCGAGGAGGTCGCGAAATACCTGAACAAGAACGACCACGTGACGGTCGACCTGGGTGCGGTCACCCTGGACGAGACCACGACCATGACCGCCGACGGTCCGCTCGAGTGGGAGCTGCAGGAGCTGACGGGCTTCAAGTGGGCGAACTACGACGTCGAGCTTGAGACGGGATCGGGCGTGGTACCGTTCATCTACAGTCCGAAGAACCCCGTGCACTCGGTTCAGTGGGCTATCGGTCTGGAGATCGCGCTTCTAACCGAGAATCCATGGCAGGTCGTGATCTCGACGGACCACCCGAACGCGGGCCCGTTCATCCGGTACCCGAGGATCATCGCGTGGCTGATGAGCGAACCGTACCGTGAGGAGTGGATCGAAAACGTACACCCGTGGGTGGGCCAGCGCGCGGCGATCGCGACCATCGACCGCGAATACACATGGACCGACATCACGATCACGACTCGGGCCGCCCCGGCGAAGATGTTGGGTCTCTCGGACCGTATCGGACACCTGGGTGAGGGCGCTTACGCGCACATCGCCATCTACGACATCAAACCCGACGAGGTGGATCCCTCGCGGGACTACGAGGAAGTGGAGAAGGCCATGGAGCAGGCGTGGCTCGTAGTGAAGGACGGAGAGATCGTAGTTCAGGAAGGTGTAGTGGTGAACGAACCCGTCGGGCGTACTTACTGGGTCGACGTTAAGGTTCCGGAGGATCTGCTCGAGGAAGTCAAGAAGGACCTTGAGACGAAGTTCCGGCGCTACTACTCCGTGAACCTGGGCAACTACCAGGTCCAGGACGTGTACATCCCGAAGGAGGAGCGAATCGTAATCGACGCCCGCGATCGCCTCTCGTAAACGTTCTTTCCTCGGGGGGTACCTCGGTTGAAAGAGGTCGTGTTGACGCCGAAAGGAGAACCGGACGTACCGCTCGAGGCCGAAGTTATATGCCCGGACGAGTTCGCGGGTAAGTCCGAGGGCGAGATCGAGGCGCTGAAAATCTACGAAGGTAACTCGACCGTCGAGCTCGGCGAGTACTTCGACGTGGAAG
The DNA here is from genome assembly GCF_000007185.1 of Methanopyrus kandleri AV19. Classification (GTDB taxonomy): domain Archaea; phylum JAADCQ01; class Methanopyri; order Methanopyrales; family Methanopyraceae; genus Methanopyrus; species Methanopyrus kandleri. The sequence goes on from NC_003551.1 coordinate 1,541,689, forward strand.
GGGATGCGGGCGACTCGCCCGGGGACACCAGGATCGTGATCGAAGGGGACGTACCCTGGGTCAAGCTAATCGGGTACAGGATGAGCGCCGGTGAGATTCTGGTTAAGGGAGATGTCGGCCGACATGCGGGCGCCGAGATGAAAGGAGGCAAGCTGATCGTGGAGGGGGACGCCGACGACTGGCTCGGTCGGGAGATGAAGGGTGGAGAGATCACGGTGCACGGAAACGCCGGGAACTACGTGGGTTCCACGTATCGAGGTGAGTGGCGCGGGATGAGCGGTGGCCGTATCCTGGTGAAAGGGGACGCCGGCGACGAGATCGGAGAGTGGATGTCCGACGGGAAGATCATAGTGGAGGGAGACGCGGGCATCATGATAGGAATTCACATGCAGGGAGGCACCATCATCGTGAGAGGAGACGTCGGAGTGCGTCCCGGCGCCCAGATGGAGGGAGGAACCGTCGTCGTCTGCGGCCGCGCCGAGGACATTCTGCCCAGCTTCCGATACGAGGGACTCAAGGAGGACCCCGTGGAAGAAGCGACCGGGACCTTCCACCTGTTCACGGGCGACTACGCCAACGGGCCCAAGGTCGAGGGCGAACTGTACTTGAGCACGGCGCTCAACGAGGTGCCGAGGTAAGCTCCTGCTCCCTCCAAACGACCGGTTCGTTATCTTTCCCTTAACGAATCCCTCTCGGGGACCGCCGACGTGAAGACACTCCGGATGTCCCCCGAAGAGCTACTGGAGTACTTTCGGAAAGAGGTCGAGGAGGGAGATCGATTAGAGCTTAACTACGCGTTCGTACACATACCCGGCGAGGTCGTTAAAATCACGAGGTACCGCCTCCATCTGTACGTCGAGTCTGAGGTAGCCCCCGGGATTCGACGCTACGATCTGGAGGAGATATGCTCGATGATGCTGGAAGTAATCCACGAGCCCAAGGAAGGGAAACCGGTTAAGATCGTCGTCGAGGGGGCCGACGAGAGTCCGGGCATAGGTATCCTCTAATTATGTTGACTACTTCTCAACACCTGAGGTATCAAAGTCAAAATTAAAAGACATCAACTCCGGCTCGGTTGAGGGCTATCCCCGGTTGACGAGGACGGCTTACGTGCTGCTAGCCCTGCTGGCGGCGCTGGTCGGACAGGCATCGGCGGCATCGGTAGGTTCGCAGCTGACCCTCGACACGGCGATGCAGTGGGACCAACAGCAGAACAAGTACGTGGATTCCGACGTGGCCGCCAGGGACGGTTACTACTACCAGGTCAAAGGGCCGGCCGTGGCGGTGGACAGCACGGGTACGGTACTGGTAGCCTGGGAGGAATGGTCCGAGAACGGCAACGTAGTCGGTAAGATAGGACTGAGAACACCATCTGGTAACGCAGTCTACGTGACCCCGGAGCAGGATTGCGTCTACTTCGCCCCGGCCCTGACGAGCTACGATCAGGGTAAGTTCCTCCTGGCCGTGACGGAAGTGCCGCAGAGCAACTTGGTCGCGCAGGATTACGGCAAGCTGCTAGTGTACAAGGTCGACGTCTCCAACGGCCAGATTACGGTGGGTTCCTCACCGGTACAGGTAGCCGATAACGCCGCCTACCCGCACGTGGTGTACCTGGGGTCGGACAACGACAACAGGTACGTGGCGATCGTGTACGAGCGGTGGAACGGAGAGACTGGCGACGTCGAACTGCAGGTGCTCAAGATCGACACGAACGGGAACATCATCCCGGTCTTGAGTCAGCCGCTTGTTATCGCGGAAGGGGTGTGTAAGGACTACGTTAAGGGCGACGTTCACTACTTCGGGCACGCCAGACCCGTGGCGTCGCTGTACCAAGAGGGTGACTCCAAGTACTTGATAGTGGTGCTGACGAACTACTCGCAAGCTACTCCCAACGTGAGCGAGTGGGGTTTCTACGGCGAGTGGAAGGGGTGCAAGGTGGAGGCGTACGTGGTGGATCTCCCCGATTTCTCAACGATCGGTGGGTTAAGCTCGGAGAACGTGCACAAGGTACAAGGATCACTGTCGGCTTCCGAGGACACCAACGAGTGCCCGTGGGTATGCGACAACGTGGTAGTGTATCGGGTCGGATCGCTCTGGGGAGGGATGTCGGGGGACACCACGATCCCGGACATCAACGCCGCACTGATAGTGAAGTCGAGAGACTCCTGGACGTTCTCGTCGGACACCACGATCTACCGCCGTATCTACACGCAGACGGGTCCCGCCGTAGCCAGGGTCTACACGAACAATGACGATAAGACGCCGTACTACTTGGCGGTGTTCGCGGATAACAGCGGGGGTTTCGGTAAGGAGCGGTTAACGGGCGTCCTGTTCCGCGTCAAGGACGGGAAGATCCAGGTGATCGCGCAGTACGACCTCACGGGGTTCGGTAGTGGGTACTATTACTACTGTCCGACCGTAGCCACGGTCAAGAGCAAGTACGGAGATGCCGAGCTGGTTGTGGCCTGCTACAAGGGTGACAGCGGGAGCGGCGGCCATAACATCGGCGACGCCGTCATGCTGACGGTAAGCATCGGTGATCCCGTCGATGAGTTCATGTCGTCGGCCGCCGAGCTGCTCAACAGCCTGACTGGTACCGTGGACGTCGTGAACAACGCGATCTTCAACAGCTACTCGGGGCTCAAGAAGAAGGTTTCCGACCTGGAGAAGAAGTCGAACGAGCTAACGCAGACCACTCAGGAGCTGCAGAACAAGGTCTCCACACTCGAACAGGGTCAGGAGGAGCTGAAGCAGGAAGTAAGCAAGATCTCACAGGAGGTGAGTGGCCTGAAGGGCAGCATAGACGAGTGCAAGAACACCGTAGAAAACCTCGAAGAGCGCGTGAAGAAGCTCGAGCGTAGGAAGATCGCGGTATCACCGATGGCGGTACTGGCCGCCGCGTTGACGCTGGCGGCGTACAGGAGGTACGGCCGGCAATAGGACGGGTACGCCCCTCTTGGACTTCTCTTGTCTTTTGTTCCCCTCTGTTTCTGTTCCTCCGGACACGGTCTCACGCTCGGTCTTGGATACTGATTCGTTCCCGTTCGGTTTCGTTATTTTTCCGTAAAACAGCTCCGGGTTCAGGTAGGCCTCGAGCGCCCGCATCGCGTAGGCCGTGGCCCATATCGACGCCGGTTCGTAGTGGGCCCCTTCGGTCGTGGACGTCACATCCCGAGCCGGCCACGGCCAGGCTCCGTACCACTCCGGGTGTTCGGTCCCACGGTACCGCTGGGATACGAGCCACTCGACGGTGGCGTGGAGGTTGTACTCCGGGTCCGTCACGAGATCCGAGAGCTTGCGCTTACCGCCTGGCGTCTCGATCTCCACGTCCGTCGCGACATCGAACCACAGCGCCTTCAGCAGCACGAGGCTCAGGACGTTCCCCGTGACGGTCGTCTCCGGCGATCCCTGCGCTTCTAGATAAGCCGACGAGTACGCCCAGGCGGGGCCCCGACCGTGACTTCCTTCCACCCACGTTACTCCGGCTTCCTCACCGTTGAAGAGCCACTCGATGCCCCTGCGGATGGCGTTCAGGATCCGATCGCGGTCCACGTGGAGCCCGAGCCGGTCCGCCTTCAAGTAGACGTCTATCAGAGTCGACAGGATGTATGCCTGAGTGTCCGCCGAGTACTCTTGGCACATCAGCCCGGAGTACCAAGATCCGTCCGGGTTCTGACGCTCCAGCAGCCAGGAGACTCCCCGCTCGATGGCGCTTTTGATCCGATCCACCGCACTGTCGTCGAGGTTCAGCAGGTCACGGCGTTCCAACGCCATCAACAACGCCGCGACCGCCGCACGGGTGTGCCACGGAGCTCCTTCCCGGGCTTCCTCCCTCTTCCTACTCCAGCCACCGTCCTCCAGCTGTTGGTCCAGGAGCCAGGTCAGTCCCCTGCGTACGGCGCTCACGAGCTCCCCGTATTCCCCACCCGACTCGTGTCGCCGCTCGATCTCGTGGATCAGCAGCATGATCGCAACCGCGGTGTCGCTGGTTAAACTGCCCGAGTGGGTTATGCCCCTGTACGTCCACGCCTGTCCCCAGCCGCCGTCCTCGTTCTGGTTGTCGAGTACCCACCTGACGGCCTCCTCGGAAGCCTTAGACCACTCCGACGTCGGCGTCATCGCCGGCACACCGGCGGGCACCCTATCGGCTAGTAATCCAGCGCGCTCCGCGCTTTCCAGCGTGGGATACACCAGCGAGATCGCCTTCAGCTCGTATCCGAACGTCAGCTGAGGGTTCCACAAGTGAGCCGAAGCCAAGTAGGGACCGCCGCGATCCGTGGTGATGAACCACCATACGGTGCCCGCTTTCACGGCGTCCGCGCACTCCGTCTGGAGCTCCTTATACGGCTCCGTATTCTTCCAGTCCAGCGCCGTCGTCGGTGCGGCGGTTATCAGAACGGCTATCGTGGCGACTAGGACGCGCACGCGCTCGCTCCCCCAAACCTTTAATCTCGATGAACCGGACCGTAACGAACCTACAACGTACGGTAGATGAAGAAAATAAAAGTTGAGTCCGTATCGGCGCGATGGGGGCCGACACCTCCGTGGCACCGGTCTTGATCCTCGTCATGGTGTTCCTAGCGGTCTCGGTCCCCGCGCACTCGCTGGACATTGTGATATTCGGGAACGCCGCGAAGGGATCACCCGAGGAGATCCGTGCTGTGGAGGAGCGTGTGAAGGAAGACCTGGGTGTGGACGTTCGAATTCACGTGCACAACGTGCTCGTCAGCTGGTCCGATCAGAGCGCTCCGGTGGACTTCGACTCGCTGGCCCACGACATCGAACGCTCCGAGATCGTCGCCCTAGACAACATGGGACCCATGCCGACACCGTTTGCGATGGAGTTATCGGAGCGCGTCTTGGGTAAACCCGCCTCCTCGATGCAGGAGTTCCTCAGAGAGCTCGCGGAGAGGAAGCGGATAGTGGCCTACGTGACAGGCGACCAGCACGATTTCGTGATCTTAGGGTCCGGCTGCCGGCGTATAGTCGACGGTACCGCCGCGGTCGTTAACTTGGGCTTCCTGTTCCGGTTTTCCTCGGATCTGACACCGGTCATAGAGTTCCTGGTGTGGCTCGCGGATCCGTCGGTACCGGCGGAGAGACTACACCTCTCCGACGTACGGATATCGTCCGCTGCCGTCTACGTGCCGGGCCGAGGTTGGGAGTTCCCCGAAGTATCTGGAGAAGCTCTCGAGATGTCGTACCACCGGTGGCTTCACGCGCTAGAGGGTCGGGATCGCACCACCGAACCACTCTGGACGAAGGTCCGCCTGAGCTCGATACCATCGTGGGTGAAAGCCATCCGGGAAGCATCCTCGCAGTTCTTCCGGTCCCTGTGGCTCCCGAACCGACGCGTCGTGGTGGTGCTGGACTACATCGACGCACTATACAAGGGTGAGAGGGATCTCGTGGAGAAGCTCACCGATACCGTGTATCGGGAGGTCTCCCGGGAGTTCCAGGACGTGACGGCGATAGCCGTTCTGTGCGACGGGAACATGGTCTCGCCGATCGAGGCGCTGCTCGGGTTGAAAGACGCCGGATACGACATCGCGGCCGTGGTCTCCCTGTGGGCCTTCACGCTCGATTACCCCAAACCCGGTACTTGGGCACTCGAAGGAATCGACGCCCCGATCATCAAGGCAGTTTACCCGTTCTGGGCCAATTGGATGGACGAACCACAGCGCTACTTGAACATGAACGAGGGGGACCCGGAGTCCGGTCGCGTGGGCGCGCTCTTCGAGTGGGGTTACCAGGTGATCGGCGGGCCCGAACCCGAGGGTGCCTTCTGGTTCAAGATGATCGCGCTCAAGGAGCGCGACCAAATGATGGTGTTCCCGCTGGAGGACATGATCGAGGACGTGGCCCGGATGGTGGCGGGGTTCCTGAGGCTGCGGTACTTGCCCGAGTCGGAGAAACGGGTAGCGTTCGTGCTGTACTGTTACCCGCCGGGACGCGGTGAGATCGGCGCCTCTTACCTGGACGTGTTCCGGTCCCTGGTGAGGATATTCGAGGCGTTGGCGGAACGGGGCTACGATCTTGGCCCCGCGACCTCCCTGTACCGGAAGTTGGCGGAGCTCCGACGGGAAGACCCGAAAGCCGCTGAAGAGATGGAGAAACGTCTCGCGCACGCTTTGATGGCGGCGTCCGATCTCGTACTGAAGAACGTGGGTCCGTGGGCTAAGGGTGAGCTAGCCGGGATGGTGCGGCTGTACCGAGGCGGGCGGGCCGAGGTGAGCGTCGACTGGAACGGGAAGTCGATGAAGGTGATCGTGGACCACGGTGTGCTCCGGTGGATCGACGTGGACGGCTCGTCGTACGTGCTCGGGACCGTGAGCGAGGATCAACTAGTCCCGGTGGAGGCGCTGGAACGCTGGTACCGGGAGGATGTGGTGCGGAGGTTCGAGTATTACCTCTCGCTGCTGACCGGTGACGATCCGGAGACCGAGCGGGCTCGGAAGTCCCTGATGGAGTGGATGCGGGCGATCGAGGAGAAGTTCGGACCGCCCACGGACAACCGCGGGATCATGAGGTACGGCCTGTATTATGTCATCCCGGCCCTGCGACTGGGCAACGTGGTCGTGATGCTTCAGCCGGTACGTGGTTGGTCCGGAAGCCCCGAGCTGGTCTACCACTCCCCGGACCTACCCCCGCAATGGCAGTACGTCGCCGCGTACGAATGGTTGCGCAGGGTCTTCCGGGCGGACGCCGTGGTCCACGTGGGTACGCACGGAACCCTCGAGTGGCTGCCGGGTCATCAGGTCGGTCTTCTGGGCGTGGACTGGCCGCACGTGCTGCTGCCCGACGTGCCCCATGTGTACCTTTACATCGTCAGCAACCCGGGCGAAGCGATGGTCGCCAAGTACCGCTCCGGTCCGATCCTCCTCACGCACTTGTCGCCGCCGTGGGGCTACTTCAAGGACCTGGGTAAGTACGGGGAGCTGGAGCGTGAGCTCACGAGGTACTTCCAGATGAAGAGCTTCGGAGGAGACCCTCACGTGCTGGAGGAGCTGAGGCGGCGGATCGTCGAGACGGCGGAGCGTCTGGGACTGCTGAAGGACGTCGTCAACATGATATTCGCGGAGCGGAAGGAACCGCCGCCCGAGAACCCGAAGGAGTGGGCGATGGATCATATCGAGGAGTTCATAGACAAGCTCCACGATTTCCTACTGGACCTCGCGTTGAGGAACGTCGCGTACGGCCTGCACGTATACGGTGAGGACGTAGACGAGGACGTGGCCGTAGAGCAGGCCGCGGCGCTCGCGTCCTCCCGTGTCGCCCCGGTGTTCGCGTACTACGCCGGGCTGATCGACTCACCGGACCAGGAGGCGCTGAACCGGCTGCAGTCCGATAGACCCGACATATTCGCGTGGTTCAAGCGCGAACTCCGGGAGTGTCTGAGGGATATCCTGCGGACCGTTCTAAAGTACCCCGATTTAACCTCTCAGCTGGAACGTTACGTGGAACTGAAAGATCGGGAAGAATACTACGGCGAACCACCCGACGGCGTCGAAGGTCCGGGAAGGGAGGCGAAACGCCTGTTCTGGCAGGTATCCGATAGGCTCACGATCTTGGCGCAGGAGGCCATCCTGAGGTATTTCCACGGCCGGCGGAATGACCCTGACCACGAGCACCTCCTCGCCGAGGCCGTGGCCGACCTGTACAGGATCTACGTACACTACCGCGACTCGGGCCGGACCGAGCTGGAGGAACTGCTCGCCGCCCTCGACGGCAGGTTCGTCCCGCCGGGACTACTGGGCGAGCCGATGTGGAACACGAAGGTCCTACCCACCGGACGGGACGGCTACCCGATAGACCCCTCCCAAATGCCCACGCCGGAGGCGTGGGACGTCGCACGCAAGCTAGTCGATCAGATGCTCGCGGACTACTACCTAAGACACGGTAGGTGGCCGGAGGCCGTGGGCGTGGTCCTATGGGGTATTCACGAACTCTGCACCGGCGGTCTAGGCATCGCGGAGGTCCTGTACCTGCTGGGCGTGAGACCCGTGTGGAACCCGGACACCGGGCAGGTCACCGGGGTCGAGCTGATCCCGCTGGACGAGCTGAAGGTGAAGGTCGGTAACCGGTGGATCAACCGACCGAGGATCGACGTGGTGGTGTGGGCCGCCCTGCACATGGAGGACCCGCTGAAGCTACTGACTGAGGCTTACTATCTGGTCTCCCATGTGGACGAACCCACCGACGTGAACTACCGTCGGAAGCATTATCTGGAGCTGAAGCCGCGGTTAGTGAAGGAACTTGAGAAGAGCGGGATGTCACCCGAAGATGCCGAGAAAGAGGCCGACGTGATCGCGTCCTCGGGGTTCTTCGCGCAACCACCCGGGGTCTACGCGGGTACCGGGGCTTGCGACATCGTGGAGCACGCCTGGACCGACGTCTCGGGCACGGTCGGGCTCTTCGAGGACCCCGAGACGGCGCTGAAGAACTTCGAGCAGAGATTTTGGGAGAAGTTCAGGATCACCTGTGAGAGCCGGATGGCGTACGTCTACACGGCCGAGGCCCGGATCCTGACGATCCGAGAGGGGAACAAGGTCAGGGTCGTCGTGCTGAGGACGAGCACGGACCGCGTCTACCACGCGATCCCGTCGGTCGAGGCGTTCCGGTACCTGATGTCCAAGGTCGACGTCGTGGTTCACAGCGTCGTGAACACGTGGGGATTGATCGACACGGACGACTTCTACGACTGGGTCGGTGGGATGGCACTGTATGCGACGCACGCCGCGGGCCACGCGCCGGAAGTGTACATCGGGAACGCCGTCGATCCGACCGCCGCAAGGACGTTGACGGGTTACCAGCAGCTGGTGGGTGAGGTCTACACGAAGCTACTCAGCGAGTCCTGGTGGAAGGCCATGCTGGAGCACGGTGACTACGGCTGGTCCCGGATCGTCAGGAGGATCGAGTTCCTGGCCGGGTGGGGGATCACGGTCCCGTCACTGCGTCCCTACCTGAACTCCGTGTACACCGAGGTGTTCAAGGCTGTGGTACAGTGGATCAGCCAGGCGCCTCCCCGCACCGAGTACGGGTGGGCGGCCGTGGTGAGCACGATCGCGTGGTTCGTGGAGCTCGCTCGGACGGGTGTGTGGAAGCCGGACTCGAAGACGCTGGCACAGGCCGCGAAGGTCCTACTGGAGACGATGGCCAAACACGGGCCCGCGACGTGTCACCACACCAGTCCCAACCCGGCGTTAGTGGTGTACGCCGCTCGGGTCCTCCTGGAGGCCGGTTACTCCTACTCCGAGGTCAAGCGGCTCCTGTCCAAGGTGATGAAGTGGTACGCCAAGCTGGACAACCCGGAGATCGTCCGGGAGATCGAGAGGTTAACGAACCTGGTGATGACCAGGGCGGCGAGTGAGAGGTCGGCCAGGGCCGCCACGGCGTCCCGTTCGGCGGCGACCTCGTCATCGGCGTACACCGGCGTTACTGTCTCCCGGACGGTTTCGTCGTTCACCGGACCGGGACTGCCCGGAGGGAGGGGAAGTGCTCAGGTCGTAGTGGGGTTGTTGGGATCGGTGTTACGGGGTGTTGCACGCGGAACGGTGCTCCCGGAGATCGGATACTGGACGGGTCCCTCGAGATACACCGGTCACGCGAAGGCAGGTTCGAGGGTCGGGAAGACCGAGCGCAGTACCGAACGCGAGTCGAAGGCGACGCAGACGTTCACCAGGACCTCCCCGCCCTCCTCGGCCCCTAAGATGATCTGGGAATGGGTCGCCGCCCTGCTCCTGACACTACTGTTCCTCCTGGTGTGGAGGATCCGACCGACGGGTCCCAGACCGCGGGCTACGTGGGTTACGCCAGCAACCGTTCCGCCAGTCGCCGCGTGACCTCGCGGACCTCGGACTCCGGTACCACGACGCTCACCGCTACGACCCCATGTGCGCTACCTAGCAGGTCGAACCCCTCGCAGGCTGCCAAGAACGTGGACACGTCCCGGGCCGACATCCCTTCGCCCACCACCGTGACCAAGCCCACGTCCTTGTCGACCTCCCAGTCGTAGTCCAGGCCGTTCAGGGCTTCCTCCGCGCTCCTCAGGGCGGTCTCCTCTACCAGGAGGTTGATGTAAGGCTCCGAGACCGTCGTGAACACCGCGAGGAGGTTCACGCCGGCGTTCCCCAGCGCGGAGGTCACCCTACCCACCACTCCGGGCTCGTCCACCATTTTGGCACCGCTCACCCTAATCAGCGCGACGTCGTCCCGGGACGCCACTACCTTAGGGCCGGGCTCCGTACTGTCGGATATCACGGTCCCTATTTCCCCGGTGAACGAGTTCCCGATCAGGACTGTCACTCCGAGGTTCTTAGCGGCCTCCACGGCCTTAGGGTGGATCACCCCCGCCCCCGATGCACCGGCCATCATAGCTTCCTCGTACGACAGCCGCTCGACGACCTCCGCGTCCGCCAGTTCCGGGTCGGTGGTCATGATGCCGTCGACGTCCGTCCATATTACTGACCGCGAACCCAACACCCCGGCCAGGACGGTGGCCGTGTAGTCGGAGCCCCCTCGTCCCAGCGTGGTCACGTGGCCGCGGTCTGACCTCCCGATGAACCCCGTGACGACCGGAACGCGACCCGAGCGGAGGTCTCGTAGGAGTCTCGAGCGCGTTCCGTCCCATCCGACGATGTCGGCGTTTCCGGGGTCGTCGGTGGTGACCAGTCCCACGTCCCAGGCGTCGTACGCCATCGCCTTGATACCCCGCTCCTTCAGGTACGCCGCCACGATGCGGGCGGACGCGCGCTCTCCGAGGGACAGAACCAAGTCGCGGAGGCGCTCTTCGGGTCTGCCAAGTTGCTCGAGAACCGTGGCGACACCGTGGAGGAGTGTCTCCATGTCTTTCAGGAACGATTCTACCTCCTCGTGCCGCTGTTCCAGATGTTCCGTGATGAACTCCCTGTGACGCTCTAGTATGGGGGTCGGGTCGGCGGAACCTTCGGCGGCGCGTCGAACGAAGTCCTCCAGTGCATCTGTGACGCCGGCTAGGGCCGAGACCACGATCACGTGGCCGGAAGCCGCGGAAGCTTCGAGGGTCCGAAGTCCCTCCTCAGAGGCTACCGACGTGCCTCCGAACTTGTGAACCTCCAAGCTCGGTCCCCTCTTCGTTATGGGATTCGTAACGATTCTGGGTTTGGCGCCGGGGCCGGGATTTGAACCCGGGCGGCCCATACGGGCCACGGGATCTCCAATCCCGCGCCTTGGACCGGGCTCGGCCGCCCCGGCGCATCCAGACGGCACAAAACCGTTGCCTGAATAAAGTTTACGGGATGGTCTGGGCCCGAACCTTAAGCCCCTTGTGGAGGGCCTCCTCCAACCGTTGTCCGACCGACGTGTCCTTGTTCACCCTGACTTCACCGCTGGAACCCACCGTGGCCGTGAACACGTACTCGTCTCCCACGAACACCTTCACAGGACGTCCTGAGAACTTGTCCCCCAGCTGCAGCCTGATGTATTCGCCGTCGTCGACGACGCGCATGGGGAACCGCTCTCCGGACTCCACCTCGATTACTTCGCCCTCCCCTTCGGGAACCGGAGAACCAGCCGGCTGCGGTCGTTCACCTCGCCGCTCCTCCAGCGGCTTAACGGTTATCTTCAGCCCCGTGCGGTGCTCGATCTGTTCGACGTTCCTACCCTTCTTGCCTATCACCATAGGAACCATATGCTCGGGGACGTAGACCGTGGCCTGTGACCCCTTCACCTCGACGTCCACCGGGGCGCGGCCGCCTATGAAGCGGCGAACTTCTCGTTCCACGACTTCGGCCGCGAGTCGTTCCGATGCCGTCTCCTGCTCCTCCTCTCCCTTGACGGGAACGACGAAGACCTCCTCTCCGTAGGTGTAGATCTCGTACTCGAGCTCTCCGGTCTCGAAGTCCCGGATCTCCACGACAGGACGCGCTAGGTCCTCTTCCGTCATCCCGGTGGGGACCTTCACGGTCAGCGACACGTCGTACACCTTCTTGATCTCACCGTCCTCGATGAAGATGACCGTGTCCACGACCTGCGGAATAACACCCAACTCCACCCTGCCGATGAGCCGCTGGATCGCGTCGATGGGACGGGTAGCGTGGACTACTCCGATCATCCCGACGCCGGCGAGCCTCATGTCCGCGAAGACCTCGAAGTCCTTCGTCTTCCGGACCTCGTCGTAGATGGTGTAGTCCGGACGCACCAGGAGGAGTATGTCCGCAGTCTTCTCCATGTCGCCGTCCAGGGGCGCGTACTGGGTGATCTCGTCACCGACCTGCAGGTCACGCGGGCTTTCCATGGTCTTGACGATCTTGCCCTGTTCGGCGTAAAACTCGGCAAGCGCCGCGCAGAACGTCGACTTACCGGACCCCGGTGGACCGGCCACCAAGATACCTTCAGCACGCTCCCTCAGGCGCTCCTTCAGCTTCTCGGACAGGTCGTAGTCGTCGAGGCTCACCTTGACGACCGGCCGGACCGCGGTGATCTCCCATCCTTCCGAGAACGGGGGTCGGGCTATCGAGATCCGGAGGTTACGTAGCTGTACCACGGTCGCCCCACCTCGATCGATCTCCACGAAGCTCTTCTCGTCCGTGTACGCCTTCTCGATCACCTCTCTAGCCCATTTTTCCAGCTCCTCACGAGTACACGGCTCCGGACGGAGCTCTATCAGCTTCCACTCTCCGGGTCGTCCCACCTTCGCCTTCGGGGGCACGTTCTCCTTCAGGTGGAGTGACATCGCGTTCTCGGGCATCATCCGCTCGATCTCGGTCTCACCCACACGGGTGATGGGCTCGAAGTACACCACCTCGAGCCCTTCGGCTTTGGCTACCTCAGCTTGGACCTTGTCGCTGGTGATGAGCGTCGCGTTGTACTCCCTCGCCACCTCACGGATCATGGCGTCGATCTCACCGCTCCGTGCGAGCCTGATCTCCTCGAGACCCGGCCGTTCGCCCGCGAACTCGATCTCGATTATCCCTTCCTCTGCGAGTCGCTGGAGCTCCTGCAGTTCCTGAAGTCCGGCGAATCCCGTCTCCCTACCGCGGTTGGCCTGGTACTCCAGTTCCGAGAGAACAGCACGTGGAATAACCACGATCTTGCCCTCGAGGTAACCTTCCTCGGCGAGACGGGAGATCCTGCCGTCGATCACTACGCTGGTGTCCGGCACGACGTACTCCGTCTCGATCTCTACATCCATGGATCCCACACCTTCCCCACGTGTCGCGTTCACCGACTTCGTCCTCTCGTGGCCTGTATCAGTATATTAACGGTACACCTCGTCCGGGTTGAAAACTCGATCCATCACGACCTCGAACGATCCGTCCCGAGTAACGCGTCGGTAGAAACAGGACCTGTAACCGGTGTGGCAGGCCCCACCTTCCTGCTCTACCACGTACAGGACGGCGTCTTTGTCACAGTCCACGCGGACCTCGACGACCCGTTGCACGTGACCCGACTCCTCCCCTTTCTTCCATACCTCGCGCCGACTCGTGCTCCAGTAGTGGGCGTAACCCGTCGTGAGCGTCCGGTATACCGCCTCCTCGTTCGCGAACGCCGTCATCAACACATCACCGTTCTCGGCGTCCTGGGCGATCGCGATCACCAACGGCTCCCCGCCGATCTCGAACCGGTAGTTGAGGGAGGACGTGACCTTCCGCGCGGTCTCGGGATCCAGTGGTACGTGACTCATACTTCAGCCGCCCTCTCGAGTTGATCCAGCGGGACTTCCTCCTGAACCCCGGTTTTCAGGTTCTTCACCGACACGTATCCCTCCTTCAGCTCCCGCTCCCCTACGATCACGGCGTAGTCGTACTCGAGCGAGTCCGCCAGTGAGAGCGCCTTGCGTATGTGCTTTCCTGAAACCTCTACGTTCACCACCCACCCGAGCTTGCGCAGCTTCGCGGCTATCTCCCAGATCTTACCCGACCTCACGAGCGGTATCAGCAAGGCACGGGTTTCCTCCACGCCGTCCGGGATCCGGTCGTACAGCTCGGCCGCGAGGAGGAGCCTGTCGAAACCTATGGCCATGCCGACGGCCGGGACGTCGGGTCCTCCGAGCTCCTTCACCAGGTCGTCGTAGCGGCCGCCACCGGCGCACTGGGATCCTCCACCGAGCTCCGGCACGTGTATTTCGAACACCATCCCGGTGTAGTAATCCAACCCTCTCGCGACGGAGAAATCGAGTTCGTGGTCGACCCCCGCTTCCCGGAGCGCGTCCGAGATTTCCATGAGGTTCTCCAGGGCCCGCTCGGCGCGTTCTTTCCCACTCACGGCCTCCTCCACCTCGGACTCCGAGCGCGCCGTCACCACCGCTAGGGCCTTCTCGGCCGGCTCGGCCGGTAGCAACGTCTTCACTTCATCCAGTTCGCCCTTGTCGACGAGGTGTGCTACCTTGTTCTGTACATCTTCACCTATTCCGTACTCTTCGAGCAATCCCCGGAGTATTCCCAGATGTCCCACCCGGACTTCGAAGGCACCGGAAGGCAAGATGCCGTCGAAGATCCGGTAGGTCAGCTCGATCACCTCGACGTCCGCCTCCGGGCGGTCCGAGCCGAACACCTCCACGCCGGCCTGCCAGAACTCACGCCAACGTCCCCGCTGCGGCTGCTCGTACCGGAAGCAGTTCACGATGTACGCCAGCTTGAGAGGGTGAGGTCGCGTCTTCAGCTCCGCGTTGTAAAACCGGACGACAGGCGCCGTCATCTCCGGCCTGAGCGCAAGCTTCCTCCCCTTCTTGTCCTTGAACACGTACATTTCTTCCAGTATCTCCTCACCGGACTTCTCCTCGAACAGCTTCGCATGCTCGAAGGTGGGAGTGAGGACCTCCTCGTACCCGTAAGAGCGGAACACGTCCAACAGGTACCGCTCCAGCCATCTGCGTGCCCTCATCTCCTCCGGGGTGAAGTCGCGGGTGCCCTTGGGTCGCTCCACCTTCATCAGCGTAACCCCCATCAGCCGGTCCGTCCCATGAGTGCTATGAAGAATCCACAGGTCTCATGTCGGTGCGGGAACAGTCGGCACGCCTCGGGCATGTCGAACCCCTGGTCACCGACCTTGACTTCCAGCAGCTCGAACTCGGGGTGCTCATCCAAGAACCTTCGGACTACCTCCTCATCCTCCTCGGGGAACATCGAGCACGTGGAGTACAGCAGACGACCTCCCGGTTTGACCATTTCGGCACCCGCTTTCAGGAGCTCGTACTGGAACTTGGGCAGTCGTTCCAGTTCATCCGGGGTGATCCTCCACCGGCGCTCGGGATTCTTCGGAATCGTACCGTCGGCGGAGCACGGTGGATCGACTAACACGGCGTCGGCAAACTCACGACCCAGCTTCTCGGGCGCTTCGCGTCCGTCCATCAGGTGTGTTTCAATGCAGTCGAGGACGCCCATACGTTCCGCGATCTCCCGGAGACGTTCCATCCGAACCTCGTCCACGTCGATCGCCACAATCTTGCCCTCTCCTCCCATCAGCTGCGCCATGTGGGTGGTCTTACCGCCCGGAGCCGCACAAAGGTCGACGACCACCTCCCCGGGTTTCGGGTTGAGAACTGCGGATGCGAGCGCCGCGGCCTCGTCCTGGATCACGAAGAGGCCCTCTTCCCACTCCGGCATCTCTCCGATGGGAAGTCCCTCGGGAATCTTCAGTATTTCGTCCAAGAAGCGTCCCGGCTCGACCGTGACCCGGTACTTCCTCTGTAACCGCTCCGCCAGCTCTTCAGGGTCCACCTTGAGGGTGTTCACGCGGATGGTCAGCGGCGGCCTTCGGTTGTTGGCTTCCAGTAAGGCGACCACCTCGTCAGGGTCGCCGAACATCTCCATCCATCGCTCGATCAGCCACCGCGGATGGTAGTACTCCCACTTCAACCTGTCGAGTTCGTCCTCCGGCTCGGGAGGTTCGTAGTCCTTCAAATCCAGTGTGAACGCCTTCACGATCGCCGCCGCCCCGGGATTGGCTAGCCTCCGGACCAGCCCGTGTAGCACGTCGGCTACCTCGTCGGGGTCGCCGTCTTCGAACACGACCTCGTTCACGGCGATCCGTGCCGCGTTCCTGACCCACGTGTCGAGCTCGGTCACGTCATCCGTGATCTCCAGGACGTCCTCTATTACCTCGTCCAAGAGTCCGCGTTTCTGTAGCACACTGTACAGCAGCCCGGCGGACACGGACCTGGCTTCTCGAGAGGGGTTCATCTCCTTCATCACCAGACGTCTGGCGTACTGCGTGGGTTTGATCCTCTCCGCTTTCACCAGCGTACGGAGCACTATCTCCACGGCTTCCTCGTAGGTCTTAGCGTCCCGAGACGTCACCGCGCATCCGCCCCATCACCGACGTCCCTTGATGTACTTCGAACGTATCGTCCCGAGTTCGAACGTACTCCTTCAGCGTGCGAACGAGTTCTCCGAAGTCATCCCGAGGAAGCGGTTTGGGAGGTGCCATCAAGCACCCCTTGTACTTTCCATCGTGGGTTAAACGGATGCGAGTGCAGGCCTCACACATGACCCCGTCCATGGGTTTGACGACTTCGACGGCCATACCGTTGTTAAGCCGGTATACCTCGCGGCTGTGGAACGTGCGAACCCGCTCCAGCTCCGGTTCGTACTCACCGAGCGCTCTCAGGCCGTCCTCGGCATGTGCGGGCCTAAATCCAGGTATCGAACCCATCGGCTCGATCAGCTGCAGCTTCAGACCCTCTAAGTCGGCCAGCTCCTCCACGAGCGTCGGCAGCGTCTTCACGGTCTCCGAGGTCAGCACAACGTTCACCTTGACGGGGGTCAATCCCTCCGACACCGCCGCCTCTATCCCTCTGATGACATCGTCGGGAGAGAAACGAGACCGGGTGAGCTTACGGTACAACTTTCGATCCACCGTGTCGAGGCTCACGTTCACGCGGTCCAGTCCGGCCTCGGCCAGGTCACCTGCGTAATCCGCGAGCAGTACACCGTTCGTGACGAGGGAAACCTCCTCGAAGCCCTCGGCGTTTTCGATTATCTCGATCAAATCCCTCCGGAGTAACGGTTCACCTCCGGTAATCTTGACCTTCCTAACGCCGATCTCAGCACAGGCTCGGAGCAGTCGGCCCCACTCGGCGGCGCTCAGCTCGGATCTCCCGGGTCGCTCCCCTTCCCTGTGGCAGTACACGCAGGCCATGTTGCATCGCATCGTTACGGATATCCTAACGCTTCGGACCTCGCGACCTAGCGCGTCGCGCAAGCGAGGGACCCCACCGAAAAATGTGATTAAGCGGGTAGGAGGGCGTAGATGTTGCAGAATATGATCCCACCGATCTTCGGCTTCCCCTTGAAGCCTATTTCGATGAGTATCGGGTACGGCTTCGTGTTGTAGACCACTACCCCCTCCGTGGGGTGGAAGCCGTACTCCATCGGATGCACGCCCATGTCGATTCCCTTCGGCTTCGGGAGTCCCGCGTCCAGACAGGCGTCCCTGAGCGCCCGGGCCGGTGGGCAGCATCCGTGCGCGGCCTTCTCGTACCCCGGGACCTCGAACACGTCGAAGTACTGGCGCTTCCCGTGCGTCCAGGTATGTGGCGGTACGATCACCCCGTTCCATCCCCGGCACATCCGCGCGGCGTTGACCACCCTGAGGTTGTCTAGGTGGCCGATACCCTCCATCGTGGTCTCGGCGTGTCCGATCAACTTCTTCCGGTACTTGCCGATCCACACGACCACAGCGGAATAGTCGGCCATCTCTACCATCCGTCGGTACGCCGCCTCACCGAACACCTTCTTGACCTCGTTCTCGTCCATCGGCCGGCGGCCGTCCGTGAACTTCAGCTCGTAAACCAGCGTCGCGCGCTCCCCGACGTCGGCTTTCTTGAGGTATTTCAGTTTCTCCCAACCGTACTTCTTGGCCGCCTCCTCGAACGTCATGCGTTTGCCCTCGACCTCGATCTCGTCACTCCCGACCTTCACGGCCACGACCTTCGGGACCTTCCGTCCCCAGACCACCAGACCCGGCTTCTTCACGTACAGGTGGCTGCCTCTTATCAGGACGACGCCCGGTCCCTGGTAATTCGCCACGATCCATCCGTATTCCACCTTGTAATCCCCGCGCACCCACCGTTCCGCCGGCGATGGAACTATGCCCAGGAACACCGCCGGTAGACCCGCGACAGCACCGTACTCCTCGATCGCCTTGCCGGCGATGAACGGGTGCGCCCACACGCTATACCATGGCAGGGAGTACGCGGACATTATCTTGTGTCCTCCCCAGACCGTGTCGCCGTTCTTCACCGGATAGCTGGGCTCTGACGGAGAGAAGGCCAAGTACAGGTGACCGATCGCCTGACCCGCCGCGATCACTAGCGCCAGTGCGACCAATCCTCCCTTGACCGGCCCCAGCTCGCGTATACGCTGTGGGAGCTCCCGAACCAGTCGCTGGACCCTCTCGGTCAGTTTCTCCTCTTTCTTCCTCTCCTTCTTTTTCTCCTCCTTTTCCTTCTCCTTGCCTTCCTTCTCTCTGGATTCACTCCTCACCGTATCGTCCTTCCGCTCCTCATCCGAACGTTCTTCCTCGCTCTTACCCTTCAGTTAAACACCCCCGAGCGGCCTGATTGAGGCGATAGTTATTTATATTATCGGCCGGTGTCCCGGTGCGAGGGGTGCGGGACCGGCCGCAGCTCAGTCTGGCTAGAGCGCGGGACTGTAGATCCCGTGGTCCCGGGTTCAAATCCCGGCGGCCGGACCAAGCTGAAAATCGTTACAAAATCCATAACGAATCCGGGCCGCCCGGCGTCGTACCTCCGATACTACCCACCTCGGTACCGTTCCAAAGTCCATGACGATACGCGGCGGGAGCGAGCTCGCCCACTTTCGCTGAGTTTTTAGGGAGGTGTTTGAGACGACTCGTAGCGGGGGGTAAGCCCATGAGGATAACGTGGCTGGGTCATGCGGCGTTCGAAGTGGAAATCGACGGAGTCAACGTGCTCATCGACCCGTTCTTAAGTGGGAATCCGAAGGCGGCCAAGTCACCGGACGAGGTGGATCCGGACCTTGTCCTCGTGACTCACGGTCACGGCGATCACCTGGGTGACGCCGTCGAGATCTGCAAGCGCACTGGAGCTACGCTGGTCGGGATCTACGAGATCGCCGTGTACGCCCAGGGACAGGGCGTCGAGAACGTGGAGGAGATGAACATCGGCGGCACCATCGAGGTGGAGGGACTGGAGATCACCCAGGTGCCGGCGTGGCACTCCTCGGAGATCGTCGAAGACGGGGAGATAGTCGCCGGCGGCACCCCGGTGGGTTACGTGGTATCAGGTGAGGAAGGGTCGGTTTACCACGCGGGCGACACCGGCCTGTCCATGGACATGAAGCTCATCGGTGAGCTCTACGAGCCGGAGGTGGCACTGTTACCGATAGGCAGCAGGTTCACCATGGGACCCAAGGAGGCCGCTAAGGCCGTGGAGCTGATCGAGCCGGAGGTGGCGATACCGATGCACTACGGGACCTTCCCGCCGATCGAGCAGGATCCCGAGGAATTCAAACGGGAGGTGGAGGAACTCGGACTGGACGTGGAAGTCGTGATCCTGGAGCCGGGAGAGTCGTACGAAAGGTAGGGATGACGAGCACCTTTCCAACCGAGTGGTGAGGACCGCCGTCGGGCCCGACCTCCCTCACTCTACTTTCACGACTTCACGGTTGATCAGCTCGACGAACCGCGCCGCTACGAACCCCGTCACACACGCTGCGATCACCACGCCCAGGAACCCAGTACCGAGGTACGGCAAGAGTAACGAGGACACCAGGCCCGCCAAAACGAGGAGAGTCAGAGAAACGGCCACGGGTACCGTGACTCTCCTCGGGTGATCGAGCGCGTCGTCGGCCAGTCCCAGGAGGCCGACACGCCACGGCAGCAGGCATCCGGCGGCCCCTGAAACCGCGATGGCTGGAGGAAGGAGTTTCACGACACGCTTGGGATACGCGAGCGCTTCTATTCCGAGCAGAACCACCGAAGCCGCTCCGCAGAGCGCACACAACGTCGTTACTCTACGGATCACCTCGGGCTCCGGTCGAACGTCGTCTATGGTGGTCACACGTAGGGCCCCTCTTAGTGCCCAGTTGAGCTTGTGGCGGACCTTCGGGTCCTCGACGTCCTCCACGATCCTGTCGATGAGGTTCCGCTCCATGTCCTTCGCCACACTCTCGTCCCCTCGAATCAGTATCCACAACCTGTTGATACGACGGAAGATCCCTACGGAGCGCCTGTAACCGTACGCTCGGATCTCTTTCACCTCAGCGTCCTCCGGTACGGCCGCGCTCAGCTCTTCCTCCAACCTGCCGAGCTCGGGCCCGTGCTCCGACAGTTCGGTCTTGATCGCTCGCCAAACTCTTCGAGCTCCTTCTGACGGGCTCACGCGCAACATCAGCACACCCGTGGTACCGGATCTCCGACGGGCTTTTCCACTATTCTCCGGCCACCGACTTCGGTTTCCATCTCGACGCGTGGTGTGCCCTCTTCCACGACTCCTATCACCTCGGCGTTTTTGCCGACCTCGGTGGAGCGGATAGCGTCGAGCACGTCATCGACCATATCCGGACGGACTCCCATGACGACTTTGCCCTCGTTCGCCACCTCCAGAGGATTGACACCCAGCATCTCCGAGAGCACTCGGACCTCCTCTCGAATTGGGATCCGCTCCTCCTCGATTACGATCCGTACACCCGACTTCTCCGCCATCTCGTTCAGAGCTCCGGCGAGGCCTCCTCGGGTGGGATCCTTCATCGAAGTGACTCCACCGACCTCGAGCGCTGCGTTGACGGCTTCCCACACCGGAGCCACGTCGGATTCGAGATCCGTATCCAATCCCTGCTGGGCCGCCAGGATCGCCATCCCATGGTCTCCTACCGTACCCGTGATGACGATCTTATCACCGGGCCTGAGACCACAGTCTCGGACAAGTTCGACGATCTCACCCACACCGGTCATGGTGACGACGATATCGACGTCCCCCGTGTTTCCGACCTTAGTGTCGCCGGTGATCAGATGAGCGCCCAACTCGCTCAGTACCCCGTCGATTGAACGGTACACACGCTTCAGATCGTCGATGGGGAATCCCTCGCGCACTACGATGGAGCACGCGAAGGCTACGGGCTTCGCGCCCATAACGGCGAGGTCGTTGGCCGTGCCCGCGGCCGCGAGTTTACCCACGTTCCCTCCGGGGAAAAACGGTGGGTCTACGATGTGCGCGTCGGTCGTCATCACCATTTCACCGTCGACGGAAGGGAACGTCGCCCCGTCGTCGAGGTCATCCAGCGTAACCGACCCTTCGCCGCGCATCGTCAGGTTGGGCAGCAGCTCCTCCTTGATCAGGGACTCCATGAGCTCTCCACCGGCCCCGTGTTCGCGGCGTACTTTACTCACGTCCGTATTCCCCCGCCAGCTTTTTACGGCCGGGTAGACCGGCCGACCCGGGGGGTTCAGCTTGGGTGTATGGCACGGACGCTCACTACGTAAGCCGACCGGAGGAAGGATCCGGCCGCACCGGAAGAAGCGGAAGTTCGAAATGGGTAATCCTCCCACGGAGACGCTGGTAGGGGAAGAGCGGAAACTCAAGGAGCGACGCGGCATGGGTGGTAACGTCAAGAAGGGCCTCAAGTTCGCGACGCACGCCAACGTCGCCGACCCGGAAACGGGTGAGGTGAAGTGCGTAAGGATCGAGGAAGTCGTCAAGAACCCAGCGTCCCAGTACTACGAGCGTCACGGAGTGATCACTAAGGGAGCGATCATTCGGACGGAGATCGGGCTCGCGAAGGTCACGAATCGACCGGGTCAGGAACCCGTCGTTAACGCGGTCCTCATCAAGGAGGAAGAGGAAGAAGGTTAAGGGAGCAGTCTCTCGGCGAGTTCCGCCATCCCTTCTCCCGTCTTGATGCTCGTGAGGTATACTTCGAGGTCCGGATTTATCTCCTTAGCCGTACGGACCATCGTCTCCGGAGAGACACCGCAGGCGTCTGCCAGATCGATCTTATTAACGACCAACACGTCGCCTTTCCGGATCATCATCGGATGCTTGCCGATGACGTCCTCACCCTCCGTTGCCGAGACCACGATAACGCGTAGGTGGGCGCCGATAGGGAAATCGGCTGGGCATACGAGGTTTCCCACGTTTTCTATGAACAGCACGTCCACCTCGTTCAGGTCCGTCAGTTCCTCGAGATGCTCTAAACCGTGTTGTACCATATGAGCGTCCAGATGGCACTCACGACCCGTGTTGAGACCTACTGTCGGCACCCCTAGGTCCTTGAACCTGCGCTCGTCGTATTCGCTCACCACGTCTCCTGCGATGACCGCGAAGGAGTACTCGTCCCCGTATTCCTTCACGATCCACTCGATGAGCGAGGTCTTTCCGGAACCGATAGATCCCAGTACCTCCACTGCCCGGACGTTGTGCTCGTCCAGTGTTTCCCGAACCTCGCGGGCTAAGTTACGGTTGACCTCGAGCAGATCTTCGGAGACGTCGACTTCAACCTTGTGCATGCTGCTCACCCGGCACCTCAAGCCGTACGGACTCGATCGAGCAGGCATCCCCACCGTCCAGCTTCACCGCTCGGGAACCACATTTCGGGCATTTAAGATCCAGCAGTTCGGTCAACTCGGACAGGTCGAACGCGGTATGCAGCGAAGGATCCTTTAGACTTTCGTCCTCCGGGCGCCATCTGTGCCCGCATTCCGCACACTTGAAGTACCCACGTTCGATCTCGATCTCGAACTTCGCCCCCTCTACGGGCGTTCCTTCTGCGAGCACTTCCAGACAGAACCGTAGTTGCTCCGGATTCAGTAGCGTGAATTCACCTATCCGGAGTCGGACCGAGAGCACCCTTTCGGCACCTCGCTTTCGCGCGACATCTAACACGGTTTCGAGTACGGATTGAGCCACACTCAGCTCGTGCAAGCGGACCCCACCCTCGGAACTTAAAGCACGATCAGGTCCGTGGTCCGGGGGATGAGGAGTGGCCGGTAAGCTCGTACTAGTAGGAGCGGGACCCGGAGACCCGGAGCTGCTCACCTTTAAGGCGGCTCGGGCCATCTCGCGAGGCGACGTGATACTCAAGGACCGGCTGGTACCGGATGAGATAATCAAGGAACACGCGCCGGAGGACGCCGAAGTCATAGACGTAGGGAAGAAACCCGGGGGCGAAGGGTGGACCCAGGAGGAGATCAACGAGCTCATAGTTCGGGAAGGGTCCAAGGGCAAGACCGTTGTCCGCGTGAAGAGCGGAGACCCGTTGATATTCGGTCGTGGGGCGGAGGAGATAGAGGTGGCCTTGAAGCACGGAATGGATGTCGAGGTCGTGCCGGGGGTAACCTCGGCCATCGGTGTACCGACGTCCCTAGGACTCCCTCTCACTCATCGAAAGTGCGCTTCAAGCTTCGCCGTCGCCACGGGACATGAGGATCCCTCGAAACCCGAAAACCGCGTTGATTTCGGCGCTCTGGCCGAGGCCGCGGACACCCTGGTGGTACTGATGGGGGCCCGACGCCTTCGGGAAATAGCCCGAGAGATCCTGGAAAAGCGGGGGAACGAGCCCGTCGCTATACTGGAGCGAGGAACTACCGAGCAAGAGCGTGTCAAGGTAGGGACGCTGGAGGACGCGGCGGAAGGCAAGCTGAAAGCCCGTCCCCCCGCCGTTGTCGTGGTGGGAGAGGTCGTCAAGTGGTGGAGGGAGGTACTGGGTAGGGAGACGCGTTGAAGGCGAAGGTTCGAACGTTCAGATACCTTTGGCACTTACTACGCGACGTGATCAGCGTACCGACCGTGAAGTACGCGGTCGCATACGTAGCGGCGCTCCTATGCCTGGGTACCCTCGGATACTGGACACTCGAAGGACGGTCGCCTGTCGACGCGTTCTACACCACGGTCCTGATCCTAACCGGGGTCGGATGCGCCAATCCACCCACGACACCCGCGGGTGAGATCTTCACGGTAGGCCTCCTAGCCGTGGGTCTCGGGGCGCTCATTCACATCATTTCGAGGGTATTTGCCGCACTTCTGCGGGGAGACGTTCTGTTGCGCATCAAAGAGAGTGACGCGATGGCACGGATAGAGCGCATGCGCGATCACGTAGTGATATGTGGGTACGGCAAGAAGGGTCGTGAGATAGCCCGCAACTTAGGGGAGCACGGGTTCGAGGTCGTGGTTGTGGACAAAGACCCGGAAAAGTGCGATCGGGCCTTCCGTGACGGCCACTTGGCGGTGCAAGGCGACGTGACCTCGGAAGAGACGCTACTGAAGGCCGGGGTGGAACGCGCGCAGGCCGTGGCACTGGTCACCGATTCCGACGAAACTAACGTCTTCGCCTGTGTGCTGGTTCGCGACCTTAACCCGGACGCGTGGATAGTGGCGGCGGCTCGGTCCAAGACCGGTGCAAGGACCCTGCTACGTGCCGGGGCCGACGAGGTGGTGAGGGTGTACGAGGCGGCGGGGATAGTCATAGCCAATAGGTTGATGGACCCTCTGTCGTTCCTGGTGACGGTGAGGCATCCGCTGGAAGACACCTTCCGAGAGTTCCGTGAGATCATAAGACACGGCGGAATAGTCGTCGACGTCCGGTACCACATCCCCTCGTTACCGGAGCCGTTGGTGAAGGACCTCTGGGTGGAGGATGAGAGCGACGTGAAACGGCGCCTGGAAATGCACGAAGACTCGGAGACTAGAGAGGCCCTGGAGAGGCTTCATAGGATGTCGGACGACGTTCATTCTCACCGTATCATAGTTCGGCGGGAAGAGGACAAGGAAAAGATCGTGGAGGCACTTCGGAGGCTCGTTCCTGATCGGAGTCGACATGACTCACAAAGAGGTTTTGAAGGAGGTGTTCGGAGTGGAGGCGTGAGTTTCACGCCTCGATTACCCGGAGCGCCGTCTTCGCTACGGCTTCCACGGTGTGTTCTTCGGCCTCCACGACCTTCAAGCCGGCTCTTCGGAGCTCCTTGGTGGTGACCGGACCTATACTCACTACCGGCTCCGGAATTTCAGTAGGGTCCACGTTCTCGAGGAAGCACCGCGCGGTGAACGCGCTCAGGAAGCATACCACGTCGAACTTCCTCGGGTTCACCTCAACGCGTTTGGGTTTGAGGTCGTACATCTCCAACTCCTCGGCCTTGACCCCGTAAGACTCGAGCGTCCTTCTCAGGTCCTCCGTCCTCCGTCTGGAACGGAGCGCCAACACGGCACCGTATTGACGGAGTTCTTCGGCTAACTTTCCGGTCGTATATTCGGTAGGCATCACATCTACGCGCAGTCCAGCTCGTTCGAGCGCCTCGCGCGTTCTGGGACCGACGGCAGCTATATCGACATCCGAGCGTCGTAGTTCTTTCACCTCTTCCTCGGAAAGGAACTCGACGGTGCGCGGGCTGGTGAAAGCTACCGCGTCGTACTCGGACAGTAACCCGGCACTTATCTTAGGACGGTCCAGCGATACGAGCTCGACAGGACACACGACTTCAGCGTCTAGGTCGACCTTCTTGAAGGCTTGAACCGTCTCCCTCTCGAGACCCGGTGCCCTGACGACCAGAGCCCTCAACTTTCTCTCCGCTCCTTCAGCTTCTCGGCGATCATGAGGAGGGTTTTCCGCTTCGATTCGACCTTATCCACGATCAGCCTTCCCTTGTCGTCCCACCACCGCTTCGGGTACCGCTTGTCGCGCTGGACCTTCGGGTTCAGTCCTAGCTTCTCCGCGATGTGACGGAGCTCGGTGAGCCGAGGGTTCCTGACGGCTAACCGTTTCGGGACTTTGCGTCCTTCGGACCTCGACCGGTCGGCGTCGAAGTACGCCGGCCACACTACGATCCTGTCTTTACCCTTCAACTTGACCGTCGGAGTCTCGGCCACGGTTCGTCCCCCTCGGGAGCGCTGGCACAATCGGTACCAAGGGAATCTTCCTTCGTTTTGAGGACGTTGGGGACGCCTGGCTGTTCGCCTCGGACTCGTTCTCCTTAGGCTCAACCTCTCCCTCGGCGTTCGAAACCTTAGGTTGTGTGGGCTGGTTCTGGGTTTCGGCCCCGTTCGAATTGGTCGGTTGTGCGATCTCAACCGCGGTAATTGGTACGGAAAGTATCCGCAGTACGTGAGTACCCACCAGCGGTACCTCCAGCACCTGTCCCTGATAAGCTAGCCACGCGAACGGTTCCTTCACCACGCACATCACTGGAACGCCAGCCTCAGCCAGATGTCGACAGATCTCCAGCACGTCGGATAACGTGGAAGCCAGAAACACGTAGAACCGCACCTTCAACCCGCCACCGACGTCAACGGTCCTCTCCCCCTGGAAGAACTCGTCGAGCCCGGGTGGTAGCTTTCCGTCGGTTGGGATCGGGAAGAACAGCACGGGCATGGTGGAGGAGTACTGCTCCAGCGGGTTGAAGACGTCCTGGATAGCCCGCGATATGTTCAGCTCCAGTGAGTAAGCGGGCACCAGGTAGTAGTCGTGCTTCCAGTCGTAGTCCGGTCCCTGAGTCGCGGAGCAATCTTTCACGACGAAGTAGCGTCCGTTGCTCGTCGCACCCATGACCACGACGGCGTGCATCATAGGTGGCACGACGACGAACCACCTCGATACCGTGACTAGCGGGGCGTAGAGCACCACTCCGATGGCGTTGGGGTGCTCGGGGTCCGCCGCCAGCGAGATCAGCGCTGGGAACCACGGTGGGTCCGTGGAGGCGTTGGGAGCATCGTATTGGGGATCCTCGACCGGGATGTTCGTGGTCTTAGCGAACCATTCCTCGCGCTTCTCGAGGTCTTCCGGGGTCAACTCGTTGCCTGCGATGGGCTTCCACCAACCTTTAGCTACGGCTACGTTGTACAGGGTTAGGGATGCGAGCTCACCGCACCACATGTGATCCGGTATCCCGTCCCCATCCACGTCTCTACCGAAGTCGACCTGGTCGTAGTCGGGTTCGGGAACGAGGAAGTGCACCGTTTGGGGTTTCGAGAACTTAGCCTTGATCACCCCTTCAGCCGTTTTGATGTTGATCGCGGTGAGTTCCCACGTGTACTCCTGTACACTGATGGCATGTGCCGCTCCTCCCAGCACCATGATAAAGGCCAGGATGGAGAAGGGCCGAAGCATGCGGACCACCCCGGGGGATTCGGAATGAAACGGTTCGAGTTAGACGTGGTGTTGCCGGATAAGCCCGGACAGCTCGTGAAAGTCCTCGAACCGTTGTCGAAAATCGGCGGTAACGTGATCAGTATATCCCATTCGCGAGATGGTGACCGCGCCCGGGTGCACATAGTGTTCGAGGCCACGGAGGATGTCGCCCGTGAGTACTCGCGGCGCATCAGTGAGTTGGAGGGCGTCAAGATCCTGCGGTTCGGTAGGGGGCCGGGGCACGAGACGGACGTCGTACTGATAGGACATATCGTAGACACGGATATTAAGGACACGATCGACCGGGTGAACGCTATACAGGGCGCCCGCGTCGTGGACGTCGACTTGGAGATGCCGGATCCGGAGCGGGAGTCGTCCGCGGGATTCACGCTCATCTACGAAGACGAGGAGGCGCTGAGGAAAGCCGTCCAGACCATCGAGGAGATCGCTGAAGAGAAGGATCTTGTGGCCATCTTCCCGGTGGAGGTGATACAGTGCGTCAGGCGCGCCTCTTCGTGATCGGCCTCGGGGCCGTTGGGCTGGGACTGATGCGACTTCTGGCCAAGAAGCGGGACGCGTACGCCCGGGAGTTCGGCATCGACGTTCGCGTGGTAGGAGTCGCGGATTCTCGAGGTGTCTGGGTGAAAAACGACCTGGACCCCGCCGAAGTGCTGAAGGTTAAGCAGGAACTGGGTACCGTGGCGGAGGTCGGTGAGAGCGGCGATGCGTTGGAGATCATGGAGGACGTGGAGTTCGACGTTCTCGTGGAGCTTACGCCCACCGACATAGAAACGGGCGAGCCCGGTCTATCACACATCATGAAGGCCATAGAGTTGGGTAGGCACGTGGTAACTGCGAACAAGGGACCACTGGCCGTAGCTTACGGGGAAATCATGGAGGCAGCCGAGGAAGCCGGCGTCGTCGTGCGTTACGAGGCCACGGCCGGCGGGGCCATGCCCGTGTTCAACCTCGTACGCGAGACGCTGAAGAGTGTGGACATACATTCGATAGAGGGTGTACTCAACGGCACTGTCAACTACATCCTCACTAGGATGGAAGAAGAGGGCATATCCCTGAAGGACGCTATCGCCGAGGCGCAATCTCGTGGGATAGCCGAAGCGGATCCGAGTATGGACATCGAGGGATGGGATACCGCCTGTAAGGTCGTCATCCTCGCGAACGCCATCTTGGGACTGGACTGCACCATCAAGGACGTGGACGTTACAGGTATCGAGGACATTACACCCGAGGCCATTCGGATCGCGGAGGAGCGGGGCTACAGGATCAAATTGATCGGTCGAGCGGACAGCGACGGCGAGCTCTCGGTACGTCCGTGTCTGGTGCCGAAGTCCGACCCTGTGGCCAAGGTGAGAGGCGTCATGAACATCGTGAGACTCGAGACTGACGTAGCGGGAGACATTTACGTGTCGGGTCGGGGCGCCGGTCCCTTAGAAACCGCTAGCGCCGTCATGAGCGATGTCCTCTCCATCGCCGAGAGCGTTGGTTAGGGCCGGTCCGAAGTGTTCGACGTGGTGTTTTCAGGCCGGAACTTAGTCGGTCATCTCCATCCTAGGATTTCGAGCAACGCCCTAACTGGGTTCCAAGGAATCCACCCTTCGTCCTCCTCCACGTGTTCGTCGATGACGTCTAGTATTTCGGCCACGGTGGGGGAGCTACCCAGAGCGCCCTTCATGACCCTCAGAATGTCCCTGGAAAACCTCTCGACCAGCTTCCGGTCGTGATTAAGCAGGGAATCTACGCAGTAACGCAACGTCGGGGACATACTCTTCAGGGCTTCCACGAACGCATCATCAGGACGTTCGACGGACTTCTTCACCGCCTGGGCGAATCCGGGGACGTTCAAATCTATCTCTCGCTTGTAAACGTGAACGTGTTCTAAGCCACGAAACGCCACCAACGCGACGTTTTCGGGGATCGGGCTATCGGACAGGCGGAGACCGGTAGCGTACAGCACGGTACCCAGCTCGACGAGCGGCTTTCCTTCGGACTTCCAGGCTTCCTTACCGGAAGCGAGCTTACCCCCCAAATAGATGGATGCCGCCCCGGCGGTCGCCGTCGTCATCACCTGTCCCACCCCCATCTTCGACACGTTTCGAGCACCCTTCTAGCGGCCTCGCGGTCTCCGGGGTCGACTTTTCCTTTATAACCGAGCTTTTCCAGCACGCGCGTGAGGAACGCACGGAGTGTGTCCGGTCTCTCTCCAACGCTCTTGGACTCCCGCCCCGTCACCAGCCGGAGAATACCCTTGATCCACGTGTAAGTGACGTGTGCTACGGCCATCAAAGTAGCAACGATTAGACCCACAGTCGGGAGCAAAGAGGAGAACTGGTGGCCGGTAATCCCGACGTAGATGGCCGCCGCACAGACCGCTAGGTCGGCGACCGTAAACCAGGTGGTGGCTTCGATGGTCCCTTCCACGACTATCGCGGAGATCAGAGCGATGCCGGCGAGAACGAGACAGACCCCTGCTAACGCTATCCACAGGGTGGTGTGGATCATCGGAGCCCCACATGTTCGGAAGTTTGGAGGAACGTTAGCTTTTCTCCCCGAGCAGTAATCGCTCGTAAGCCGACCGCTACACCCGCATGCGACGGCGGGTCCGATCGAGCTCGAACCGAACACACCTCAAGGACGATACCGCGTCTGGGACGTAAACGCGATCCAACAGTCCGTGATATATGCGCGGGTGGAGGGAACGAAGGGCCGGGATGAACCGGTTAGCTCTCCCGCTCTACGACCACTTCCTTACTGACGATAGCTGGACCCAAGGTACGGCTCAGGATACACCGGTCGGCACCCTTCTCGGCGATCTTTCGAGCTTCGTCGGGGTCTGTGTCGTCCTTCAGTTTCACCTTGATCGTGATCTCTATCTCGGTCACCGCCAAGCGGTCCCAGTCCTTCTCCCCGGTCACCTCCGCCGTCACCTCGGCGTCGATTCCGGCCTTCTCCAACGCATGGCCCGCGTTCATCGTCACGCAGGCGAGGATACCGGCCAAAAAGAGGTGGTAGGGGGTGACATGTCCAGGTTCGGCCACCTTGCCGCTAACAAGCTCCATCTTCTCTTCCTCGAATTCCACGGTGCACTCACCGTCGCCCAGGAACTCGGCGATAACGTCCGCCATTCTCGTACCCCGTGAGTTCAAGATTTTTTGAAATTTTTAAATGTTTTGAAGTGGTCCTCGATCTCCGCCATGAGCTCACTGTCCACGAGTGTTCGACCGGCGATTCGAAGGACGGGCTCTTCGATCACCTCGCCAAGCATCGTCACGGGACACCCGCGCTCGGCGCACACGTTGAGGACTTCCTCGACGTCGTCCGGGGATACGACAGCGAGGACGTTATCCCAGTTCCGAGTGATGGAGGAGTAGGGAACCGAGTTCAAATCCATTCCAACACCGGACTTAGCGCAGACGAGGGCTGCCATAGCTACGAGACCTCCTTTAGTCACGTCTTTCGCCGCTTTCACCAAACCCCTACGGGCCAACTCGGGGAATGTGTCGAACAAACGGCGTGCCCTCTCCATCCTCTCCTGGAAACTCCCGTGAATAGGCTCACCTACGAGCAGGACCGAATCTCCGGGCTCGGCCCCGCAGTCCGTGATCGGCTCGGGAGCCACGAGCGGTCCCATCACCGTCAGCGATACTTTCGGTTCTTCGACGTCGTCCTCGATCATCGTGTTGCCGCCGAGTATCTCGATACCCAGCGCACGCGCTTGTCGCCCTATCCGTCTCGCGGCCTCCAGCGCTCCCTTCTCCGTGGGTGCGATGATGGTGTCGACTGCGAATCGGGGCTCCCCTCCGGCCACCAGCACGTCCGTTGAGGCGTGAACAAGGGCCGACTTCCTCACCAACCGGAACGCGTAGGGGCCGTCGGAGCTGACGACGAGCTTCCCATCCACCCTCACCACGGCCGCATCGTCGTAATCGGCTAGACCGACTTCCGCTCGACCGAACTCCGGGAGTAACCTCACCACCTTGACGTCGTCCACGGTGTACCTGAGCACGTGCCGACGCAGATCTTCATAGGAGGGGGCCCCTCGGGCGCTCACTCCGCCCGTCCCCCGTAAGCTCCTTCTTCACCCTCTCGAGGAGCTCCCGGACCTCCTTCCACGTTTCGATCCACTGAACCACCGCTGTGGGATTCAATTCGACCGACGTTCGGCTGAGCTCCAGCGGGCGGGGATCCTCTCCTATCCTACGCAGTATGGTCTTGATCATTCTCCTGAACTCGCTTCGGTCGAGCTTTTTGGGACCTTCCTGGACGAGCTCTTCCTTCTCGACCTCGTAATATACCACGATTTTTCCATCGGTGAGGACCGCGAGGACGTCCTCCGGTCTCACATCCCGTTCTTTGACGAGGTAGGCGAAGTACCTGAGCAGCTGATCACGCGCTTCCTCGAGCCTCCCACCGCTGTTTAGCTCACCAGGTCTCTTCGTTTCGATTATCACCCGGTCACGGACGAGGATATCGATTCTCCTGGGTCTGTCTTGAAAGGTTCCGACTTCCGACCCGACTCCTACCTCCAGCATCACGTCACCAGGACATAGGTCCCCCACCACCTCCAACGCGTCCTCCAAGGTGCGCGCGACCCAGTGCTGTAAGAATTGAGAGGGTATCTCCGAGTGTCCAGCGACTTCGACGGCCTCTCGGAACCGCAGGTACAACTCGTCCAGAACATCCAAGAGGGGGGTCCCCCGCACGTGGGAGGGCTGGAAGCGTTCCTTGAGATACTCGGACTAGTGTTCGTGGGATACACGTTACGTAAGGTTGGGGTCTTTTCCAAAGATACGCCGTCCCATCTCAACGCGTACGTGGTTTATCTGGCCATGCCGGCGTTAGTGTTCACCGCGATGTTGAGGGCCCCGATTCAGGGACTACTCCAGCATCTCAAGCTCGTGGTCATCTCGATGTTGCTGTCGGTCATGTGTGCCCTCATCGGTTTCGCGGTCGCTCGTAAGATGGCCCGCGATCGGCGCGATGCGATGGCTGTTGCCCTAGCCTCGGGGCTGGGGAACACCGGGTTTTTGGGGTACCCAGTATGCCTCTCCACGTTCGGGGAACCGGGTCTCGAAGCAGCGGTTTTCTACGACTTCGGGACGACCCTGTCGGTGATAGCGGCTTACCTGATGCTGTCCTCCCGCCGCGAAAACCCATTGAAGATGAGCCTACGTTTTCCGCCCGCCCATGCCGCCGTCGCGGGAATGTGTTGGGCGGCTCTCGGGCTTCACCTACCCGATACCATCCGCTCGACTCTGCAGCTGCTGGGACGCTCCGTAGTGCCGGTCATCATGGTCTCACTCGGAGCCTCACTTCGGTGGGATCTCCCCAAATCCGTCATCAGTGTGATACCGACCGTCTGGGTCGTTAAATTGTGTGCATCGCCGGTAGTGGCGGCGACCATCGCTCCGTCGGGGTTGGACGGCAAAGTGGCCGTTCTGGAGGCCGCAATGCCTCCAGCCCTGATGAACTTGGTATTGGCGGAGCTCTTGGGACTGAGACCGCACGTGACCGCCGCCTTGGTGTTCTCGACCACCGTGATATCGCTGGCGACGGTTCCGACGGTGATCTACCTGGTATCGGGTGGGGGCGGAGCGTGAAAGTCCCAACCGTATGTTATCGGGACGTGCAGCGCTGCGAAACCTCCGATTGGTCCTCCTATGAGGAGTATCTCGACGACGTCCTACGGGAAATAGCCTCGGAAGAGCCGGAAGTGCTACGGTTTGAGATCGGCGGATGCCGACGAGGTACCCTTCACGCGATCACGGCGTTCGACGTCCTTTTCCGATTGTACCGCAGTAAGCGTAGGGTGGGTAAGGTGATGATCGACGGCGTCGATGTGACCGGAGTGTTAAAACCTATCTACGAACAGGTATTCTCGAACTACGACATCGTGCGGGCTAAGGTCGGCATCCCAGAGGGACACCGGCATATTAGGACGGAGATCGAGACCAGGGACGGCCGCAGGATCGTGTTTCAAGAGGCGACCATGTCCAACTTACTCAGGGCGTTCGTAACCGTGAAGACCAGGCCGGATGTAGTGTACGTGGAGTTAAAGCGTAAGAAGTTCGACGTCCCGGAGTACGCGGAGTGGCAGCTCATCGAGACTTCAACGCGTACTCGGCGGCGTTGATTCCAGCCACACTGCCCTGATAAACGGCAGAAGGCACGTTTCGGTGCGGGATCGTCGTGACGTCTCCGGCGGAGTAAACTCCCTCCAAGGATGTGCGCATCTCACTGTCCACGACTATGTAACCGCGATCGTCGGTTTCCACGAGATCCCGAAACGGTTCCGAGTTAGGCACTTTACCAGCCGCTATGAAGACGCCCTCGCATGGCAGGATGTCCCCGTCGGAGAGCTCGACGCCCTCGACGCGCTCATCCCCGACGATCCGCCGAACTTCGTCATGGACGACCTCCACATTGCGGCATGATAGCACGCGTTCAATTAAGGCCCTATCTGGGGACTCGAGCTTACCGTCCGGAGTTATCACATAAACGCGCTCGGCTATCTCCGAGAGGAAGAGAGCCGTGTTCGCAGCGTGGGTACCGCTCCCAACGATCGCGACGATTCGGTTTTGAAAGGCGGGACCGTCGCAGATCGCACAGTAGCTGACCCCCGGCCTTCGAGCTCTCGCTCCCCAGGAACCCCCAACCGCTTCGGCCTGGCGCCCGTGGCGATCACCACCGCCCTGCACTCCTCATCCAGGACACGGAAGGTCCCGTCCGTCAGCTCGATCCCTTCAACTCTGTTAGAGTACTTAACGTTCAGCTCTACTCCGACCGTTTCAGCGTGCTCCACCATTCGATCGACGAGCTCGTATCCCGGTGCGGGTGGGAAACCGGGATAGTTCCCGACCTCGGGCGCCGTGGTGAGCTGCCCACCGAGCTCCTGTGCGACGACGGGGACCTCGGCCCCGGCCCTAGCGGCATGAATCGCGGCGGAGAGCCCGGCGGGTCCGGCCCCAATTACGATGACGTCATACGGCTTCGCCATCGGAAGCCTCACCCTTGAGGACGGGAAGGAGGTCACTCACTCCTCCTCAGCTTATCGCAGAAATCCTCGGCCATCGCCAGGATAACGCCGACCGGGGGTTTGCCCAGCGGCTCGGGCAGTACGTTGGCATCAACGACGTAAACGTTATCGTACCCTTCCAGCGCGTACCTGTCGTCGACCCTATCGGACAACGTTCCACCGGGATGCGCGCCCGAAGGTTCCGTGACGGCGCGTACTCTACCTCCCATCCTCGAGATGATTTCGCCCGCTACCGCACATCCTTCAGCGAAGAGTTCGGTCTCTCGGACGCTGATAGGTTTCTCCCTGCCGATGACGTCACCCGAGAGTTCGTCCGCAATTTTCACCATGATCGAGTATTTACCTTCGTAGGCCGAAGTTCGATGAGGAGACAAGATGTACTCGTCCATGTCGACGACTATCGGCATTTGAATGCCGGGTTCCGCCTCCAGGTCGGACACGACGTGGATGTAAGCGTCCACGAACAGCGGGCCGTCTGCGTCTATCCCGCTACGCTCCAGGAGCCGGGGTGTGCCGGGACAACCCGCGCACAATACAACGATGTCGTCGGTTTCGAGTTCCACTGTTTGGGATCTAAGTACGATAGCGGTCGCTTTACCTCCAGAAAACTCCAATTGAATGCACTTGTCTCTCAGTACGCTCACTCCTTCAGGCAGCTCGTCCTGTGGAACCCACTTCGCATTTCTCGGACACTCTAAGCATTCTCCACACCCATCACACAGATCGAAATGAACGGATTTAGGCATACGCTCTGGCTCAAGTCCGACGTCCTCAGCGGCCTCTTCGAACTCAATATCGAGGTTTGACACGACCGAGTCGGGTGTTCTGCGTACCTCGCATGTCATATCGCGGAGAACTCGCTCAAATGGCCTCCGAAGGCCCTCAGGACCCCAAAACCAGAAGTTACCCATCGAGTACCTGGCGGAGCCACCGAGCCCTTCTCCGTAATAAACTCTATAATGCCCGAAGCGCTCCGATTGCAGCCTGTTCTCGGGGTGGGTAATCACGGTAACGTCGTATCCCATTTCATGGACTCGCCGCGCTATCCAACATCCCGAGGGACCTGCACCCACGATATAGACCTTCAACCCGAGCCCTGATAGTCACGCGTCAACGTGATCCTTTTTAGCAGCTCCCTTTCCCAGTATGAGGGGATAGAGTTGCCGACTTGGAGGTACGTACCCCCGGTTCTACTCGCCATACTGTTATCATCGGCCTCACCCGTTGCAGCAGGCGTTGCTGAGATGTTTCACTCGGAAATCAACGAATTTAGGGAGTCATTGGGGTTATCTCCGCTGAAATGGAGCCCGAGTTTGGCGAGGCTGGCCGAGCAGCACGCGGCGAGAATGGATGAGACCAACGAATTGTACCACGAGCGTTGTCAGGGGTATAACTTCGAGAACGTGGCGCGTGTTCCGAACACGGGAGAACCTACCCTAACGGCCAGGTTGCTCGCAATAACCGTGCTTTCCAGCCCTCCACATCGATGGAACGTTCTGGAAGGGAATTGTGAGGGCGTCGGTGTGTCGATCTCGGGAGATTACGCGGTGCTCTCTCAGAAGATATCACGCGCTTCCGACGACGCCGTAGACGTCCGGGTGGAGGTACCGCCGTTTCATGGTGTAGTATCGACGGCGCACCGCGATGATGTGGAGAAAGCTGTATTGGATGCTATCAACCGAGAGCGCGAGCAGTCAGGACTCCCTCCTCTAGTTCTGGACAAGGAACTCTCGAAGCGAGTCCTCGAAGAGCTCCGTGAGGCCGCCAGAACACTGTCGGTGACTTGCTCGTCGGGGACGCTGGTGATACTGACACGGTTACAGAACCCCGTGGAGATCGCCGAGGATGTGCTCGGGGTACTTCGCGCCGTACCTGCCGGTCGTAACTTCTGGGTTCCGAAAGGTCGCTTAGGGGTAGCCGCTCTCGAAGTTACCGAGGTGACCATGCCGGATGGGAATCGCCTGAAGCTCGGAGTGGTGTGGGTGGGAATAAACGTCGTCGAAGAAATGGCGGGGAAGAACCGCCCCAGGCGAGTCCCATTCCCATCGTACGTTGCCATCGCGATCCCTCTGTGCTATCTCATCACCCGCCGTCAAACGTTCTTTACCGGTCGACCGCAGCGCTAGTGAGGGGCACCGCGGTGAAGAGACGCATCAATGTCGCGATCGCCGGTCACGTGGACCACGGTAAATCCTCGCTGCTCGAGCGTATCACCGGGGAGTTTCCTGACAAGGAGGAGTTCGAACTCAGCCGTGGAATCACCGCGGTCATGAAGGTGATACCGACGGAATGGAAAGGTGTAGAGATACGCTTCATTGACACGCCGGGACACTCGGACTTCAGGGAGGAAGTGGGTAAGGCGCTGTTAGTGTCGGACGGCTTAGTGCTCGTGGTGGCGGCCGACGACGGCGTGCAGGCCAGGACGGAGGTCATCATCGAGGAGGCGAATGAGCTCGGGCTGCCAGTGGTCCTAGCGGTGAACAAGATGGACAAGGAGGGGGCGGACTTCGAGCGGGTAGTCAAAGAAGTCAAAGAACGAGGGCTTGAACCCGTGACTGCCGTCCCCACCTCAGCCAAAACGGGTGAGGGAATCGAGGACTTACTGGACGCTATCGTGGAACACATCGAACCGCGCGGATGGGGAGACCCAGACGAGGGGACGGCTTTCCTCGTCGTCGACGTCGGGGAACGGGAAGGACTCGGTTCGGTAGCTACCGGCGTGGTACGTGCGGGTACTCTGAAACCCGGGGACGAGCTCCGATACGAGGGGGAGGTCTACAGGATTCGGGCCCTCCTTTCTCCGGACGAGAAACGAGTGCGAGAGGCTCGGCCGGGTGACGTGGTGCTGGCCGCGATGGACCGTGCGCCGGAAGCGGGAGTCCTTCTCACGGAGACAGGAGGGTACAGGGTCGAGAACCCCGAGGACGTGCGCCCTTGCGTCCGGTACACGGTCGAGGTAGACGACCTGAGGAAGGCCCGGGAGGTACTCGAAGACATAGAAAGGCGGAATCTCGGGGTCGAAACCGAGATCATCGACGAACGCCGCGTTAAGATCTCGTGTCTCGGTGACGTACAGTTCGACAAGATCCGCTCGGAGCTCGAGGAAGCGGGAATCCAGGTGGAGGTTACGTCCAGGGAGTTCGAGGGAGTGAAAACCGTCGGTGGAAGGGCGGTGGGTCGCTTCGGTCCGGTCGAGGTCGAGGTGCTCCCAAGGGCCTCTGAGGGTGTTCGAGTGTTCAAGCGGGGTAAGGATCGTGCCACCACGAAGGAGGTCACTACGGCCCATCTAGTCGCGGAGGAGCTCGGACTGGACGGACTCGTCGTGAACATACTTTCCGAGGGCGAATCCCCTCCCGAAGCCCTGGCGGAGGCGATCGCGGCGGCGATTGAAGAGGCCGGGATCTTCGAACTGTACCCCATCGAGAACGTCCTTATCGAGGTAGACAACGTCGGGAAGGCCGCCTCCTTGGTGTACAAGCACGAGGGGCAAGTCATCGAATCGGACGAGTCCTCGATCAAGGCGATAGTGCCTGCGCCACGGCTCAACGAGCTCGTGAGCGATCTCATGACGGAGACGTCGGGACGGGCCAGAATACGATTGCTCTCGTCCGCAGGTGCGGGCGGCCCGATACTGTCCGTAGATCCGGGCGAGGTGAACTTCGGGATCGCGTACATCCCCAGGAGAGGTCCTTGTGACGTCACCTCCGTCAAGCTGACCGGGCACACCCGTGACGCCAAGGTGGAAGAGCTGAGACGTACACTGAAGATGTTCCTAGCGGACCGAGAAGAACCGAACCTCGTGTACGTCGGCAACGGACCCGGTCACGACGTGGCTGTCGAGGCCTTAGGGGACGTGCTCCCCGAGGCCGAGATCGTGTTAGTCGACGAGCGTGAGACAACGAAGGAAGCCGTGTACAGGTTATCGTCGGGTAAGCTTGAGAACGTCCGATCCAGGGACCTCCGAGATCACGGAGTGGCGGCGCTCGCGATCGCACGTCGCGGACAACTTGGTCGTAGGGTGAAGAAGCGCGTGGATCGTGAGGGGGTCAGACGGGCCGTCGTCACGGCTTTTGGAGGCGGCTCTCGAAGGTTCGGCGACTACTCCAGACTGCCAATACGCAATCCGGAGGAGTTGGAAGAAGGGACGATGCTACAAGTTAAGGACCCTAACGCCATCACGACGGGGTTATCGAAAGGCGAAGTAGTCGTGTTCCACGGTTGGAGGGAAGATGGAGGGATGATCGCGTCGACGTTAACCGGGAATCGAGTGATCATCAAGCCGCGAGACGGACGGTCGCTGAAGAATCCACGTCGATTCTTCGAGGTGTTCAGGCCGGTGAAGCCGAAACGAAGCTCGCGGAGAGGAGAGGGGTGAGCCGACGTGCTGGCGTTGTTCCCTCTGGCGCATCCGTTCACGATCACCTCTGAAGACCTCCGGAGCGTCTGGCGTTGGATCAAGACACCGGACGTTATACGAGTGTACACCGACAGCGAGTCGCTAGCCGAGCTGCTGAAACGGCCGTTACTCAGGGCCGTCCGCTCCTCACTCCGACCGCCTACGGTCTCGTGGACGGGTCCTTGCCCGGAAGAGGACCTTCGAAGAGCTGGTGCCGAGGTAGAGATGGACGAACATCGACCGTTTGAAACCTCGGACGTCCTCGCACTGTGTACACGAACGTTCGCGCTCTTCCTGAAAGGTGTCCGGGGAGGCGCCGTAGGGTTGGTGGGGTTTGGGGACCTCGACGATCTTCACCGTTACCTGGTCGAACTAGGGTATCCGCGCACGTTCAAGGCGACGTCCACGCTCATGTTACGTCG
This sequence comes from Methanopyrus kandleri AV19, assembly GCF_000007185.1. Lineage (GTDB taxonomy): Archaea > JAADCQ01 > Methanopyri > Methanopyrales > Methanopyraceae > Methanopyrus > Methanopyrus kandleri. The sequence continues at coordinate 1,580,638 of NC_003551.1, forward strand.
CCGAGAAGTGGAGATGGATGAACTATGGAAACTGTTCCCGGCGTGGGCGGGGGATGATGTCGAACCACTGCTCCGAGAGACCCTGAAGCCCGACGTCGTGGAGGACCTCCTGGAGGAAGCGAGGTCTCTGACGTCCTCGCTGGGACCGCGGGTCCGAGACCTAGAGAGCACCCCTACCGGACGCCTGCTACTAGCATCCTCTCAGACCGTGTGGGTCGTGAAGGGGGCGCTGAACGAGTGATCTTGGGAGAGTACGTACTTCGGGATCTATTCCCCGACTTGGACGAGGACCAGTACCAGCCGGCCGGCATCGATCTCAAGCTGGATAGAGTTTTCCGCCTCGAGGGCCGGGGGGCTCTGTTGGAGGGCGACGATAAGCGGCTGCCGGAGTACCGCGAGGTCGAAACCGAAGGTGGAGTATTCGAGCTCGAACCGAACGTCCCTTACGTACTCGAACTGGCGCCCGAGCTCGAGATTCCCGAGGATACTGCCGTCTTATTCCTCCCGCGGTCTACCCTGTTGAGATCCGGTGTTTCCGTGCACACGGCCCTCGGCGATCCGGGTTTCAGGGGCAAGATCAGGGTCCTCGCCGTCAACCACCACGCGGCACCGTACCGGATAGCCCATGGAGAACGAGTCGTTCAGGCCGTGTTCCTCCGGGCGGAAGACGCGGGTCGGTACGAGGGGGACTACGGCCGATGACAGTGGTAGTGGTCGTGCGGAAAGGTAGACTCGTCCGATCAGCGTCCGGCGGCGTGCTAGAGGCCGACTCGTCGTCTACTCTTATCCTCACGGAGGAGATGAACCTGTTGGTGGACACCGGAGGTGAGGATCCGAAAGGATTGATCCGCGATCTCGAGCCGTACGGCGTCGACGCCGTCGTCTTCACCCACGGACATCAGGATCACGTAGGCAACGCCCGGGCGATCGCCGAGACGTTCCACCCGGAGTTCTACGCGCACGAGAGGGAGGCCGGATCGATCCCCGTCGATGTGGATCCCGTCGACTCGTTCGACCCGCCCGAAGGTGTCGAGGTCATCGAGACCCCGGGTCATACCCCCGGCCATATATCCGTAGTCGTGGAGGACCGGATCGTGATCGCCGGGGACGCGTGTCCAACTCCGGATAACGCGTTGGAACGCGTACCGCCGGCGATCAGTTGGGACCGCGAACTCGCGGAGGAGTCCCTCAGGAAGGTTCTGTCATATCCGGTGGTGATACCGGGACACGGAATACACCTGAAACGCTAGCGCAGGGGGAGGAGGGACGGATCCTCGTCCGGTGGATGCTCGTCACACGCCTCGAGTAGCATCAGCGAGCGCACCTCCGGCCCTATACGTCGGAGCTCCGCTACGGGACATCCATCACCGAGCCGCGAGAGCGCGTCCGACAGCAGCTCTCCTAGGACTTCGATATCGTCCAGGGTGAGACCCTTGACGTAGAGGACGATCCCCCGGCACCCACATCGACGGACGAAGACTTCCACCACGGGGACCCGGACTGGACGTCCTAAAAGTCCGGACAGTTCCTCCTCCAGCTTCCGAGCCTCCTCCCGCAGGTTCACCACGGACACCTCGTTCACCCGCCGTGAAGGTTTTTTCCGCACGACGAGGGGATATCTCCGGGGTAGCGGTGTCCGTCGTCCATTGGTCCCTCTACGTCAACTCAGCGGTGATTTCGGCGGCAGCCGCTCTGGTACTCCCGAACGTACCGGTGTACGTGTACAGGCATGGCGGGGACGAGTTCACGGCCAGCCTAGTCCTATCGACGTTCTCGATCACGATGACGATCACTTCCTTGGCTTCAACGAGCCTTCTGGAGGGGGTTCGGGCTGGCCTTCCCATATGCTTAGGGTGTCTCGGCTACGGCTGGGCCCTTCTACCTTTCTTCGTTCACGATTCGGTGGCATCACTGGCCTTCGCCCGAGCTCTTCAGGGGGTCTGTTCGGGGTTCTCCTTTCCCGCCAACGTGGCCGCCGCACTGCAGTTGGGACGTTCCGCGGTGTCCAAAAACAACTTCTGGTCCAACGTCGGTTTCATCGTCGGCTATCTGGCCTCCTCCCACGTACGGGACCCGTTCGGGATTTGCTCGGTCCTCAGCGCACTCGCCGCTGTCTTCGGTCTCCCGCTCTTGACGTTGAGGATCCAATCACAGGAAGACGTGAGCGCATACCACGGGTATCCGGTAGCGTTCGGAGCTGCACTCGCACTTACGCTAGCCTCGACGCTCCCTAACTCCGCCATCACACTTCTTGCTCCCAAATATGGAGGTGATTACGGGCTCGTAATCGCCATGATGACAGCGGTTGGAGGAGTAGCTCAACTCCTAGGACCCCGGCTCGGTGAACTCGAGTCGACGCTGCTGGCGGTCGTACTTTGCGTGGTCAGCGCTGCTCTCGGTTACTCGCTAGCGAGCGTGCTCGCGGCCGGAACCGCCACAGGCCTCATGTACTATGCGGCCAACGTCTACAGCGGTGGAGGTAGGGGAGTTCGGGCCGTTTCCACGGCAATAGGAGTGGGTTACGCCGTGAATCAGACGATAGTGGGTGCGATCCTGTCCGCGGGACTCGACGGTTGGAGGTTCGCCACTCTCATGGCGGCGGCGATAACACTGGTCTCGCTCCTCGGGGTGAGGCGTTGAGCGGCGTCGAGGAGCGTCTTCAGGAAGTTCGTAGAGGTGCGCTGATCGGAATCTACGGAAACATCCTCCTATCGGTTCTCAAGATAGCAATAGGACATATCGCCAGCAGTTGGGCGCTGGTTTCCGACGGCGTTCATTCCCTGGGGGACACCGTATCTTCCGTGATGGTACTTTTGGGCGCCAAGGTCGCCCGGAAACCGCCGGACGCCCGCCACATGTACGGTCACTACAAGGCCGAAGCCCTCGCAGGACTGGGAGTCTCCATGATGGTCACGTTCACGGGTCTTCTACTGCTCTGGGAGTCGCTGATGCGCCTCCGTAACCCAGAGCCACCGACTTCCACACTGCCTTTAGTAGTGGCCCTTGGAACCGTGGCAGCTAAGGAAGGTATGTACCGATACACCCTGCGGCTGGCCGAACGCGTCGGGAGCTCGGCGCTGAAAGCGGACGCTAAGCACCACCGTAGTGACGCCCTATCCTCGGTGGCGGCTAGCGTCGGTATCGCCGGGGCACTCTTGGGGTATCCGTGGGCGGATCCTGGTGCCGCACTCGTAGTCTCGCTGATGATCGCGCACATGGGTCTGGAACTGTGCTGGGAGAGCGTCCACGAGCTTATGGATGTGGCCCCCGAGGACGAACTACTCGAGCGCGTTCACGAGATCGTGGAGAACACACTCCAAGACGTCGATTTTGACGTGGAACTCATCGCGGTGCGCGGCAGGAAGATGGGTCCGGCTTACCATTTCGACGTTTTCGTAGCCGCGGATCCGGAGGCACGCCTCCGGGAACTCGATACCGTCAGGAAACGGATCGTGGAGGGGATCCGCCGAGAGATATCTGCCGCCGAGCTCGTAACCGTGGAGTTCGTCCCAATGTAGGTATCCAATTCGAAACTCAGGAACCGACTTCACTCTTTGTACACTCCCAACCACCTGAACGCCCCTTCACCGTCGATAAAACCCGCCAATATCGTATCCTTAGTTATAGCAACTTGTAGGGTGCCACTCAAGTCTGAGATAACCGGAAGGCCAATTATAGGCACATTCTCACCATTAACTTTAACTTCCACCGGTATTGGACTTACCCGTAAAGTAACCGTCTCCATACCTGTATACAAAGGTTTATATACAGGTTTATCCGAAGCGCTCACAATTATTCTGCCCTCCTCATCGATATTGGCCTCTATTCCTTTAATGGGATTTTCAATATCCCCTAATTTTAGAGGAGGAGTACCATCGGACTCAGCTACTACACTACACCCATTCTCTGTAACCTCACATTTAATCGAAGCAAGATCCTTAAGGATAGAATATAGTATCTTTTTATTATTCCCTGGAAGCTGAATCTCCATCATTCCTACGATAGCTAGTCTATATTTATTCGGCACAATATCTTCGAAATCAAAATCGTTTACTCGAACCTTCCGCACTGACCCCCATTTACGTTTAATTACGTCCCAACGTCTAACATTAATGTACTCATTTTCTAACTTAATTTCAAATATTCCATTATCACTATCATACAGTAAGATTCTATCCTCTAAGTTTATTATAGTCCAATCCCCATCATCACTAATTACTACCACACTACCGAAAGTTTCAATATTACGTGTTTTCAAACACCCGTCGTAATAACACCATAACTTAATTTTCCCATGAATGAATGTATCAACCACCCTAATATTTACAACAATATCACCAGGTACATCACCAGTAACCTTCATCAGAACTTTACCATTTACTAGTAACTTATTATTCCTAACTTCAATATCGATAGTATCGTTATTCGAAAATTTAAATGCCAAGGTCTTTGTCGTGACTTTATCCCCTTCAGGAAGTTTAATATTATCAACAAGAACCTTATATTTTAAATGTTTTGAACTTATACTAGCCAATGGAACGTTAGTGCCCAAACCTTTATTAACGATTTCCTCAATTATAAAATGTTCAGATTTTATCTTATTTATTTTCAAATCGAACCCAATCTCAATACTTACCTCGTACAGTCCTTCAGAGGCGGTTAAGGCAATTTTATCGTTCCTTTTAAACTCGTATGTTTCAGTAGTCGTCTCTGATTTAGCATTTATTAACACTTTGTTTTCAGTTGGAACAATCCTTATCGTATCCCCGATGTTTAACTTACTTAAGATCAAACGATCGTTCAGCTTTAGACTCCGATTGGCAACCTTAATTCGTACGATGTTCGCAGAAGTGTGAACTTCTAAGGGATCGTCGTATGATATATTTGTAATCATATGTTTTGATGGATCCCATTCTATTTAGACCTTACAGGAGCGAGCTTGTGAACCTATGTTGACAGTTATTTCGTCAGTACTCATCCAGGTCCCCCTGGCGTTCAATCGCCATATTTTTTACGCGGAGCGATTCCACATCACATGCTGATGGGATACGTTGTCATTAGGATTCATGTGGCGTATATCGCCCGAAACCTCCAAGGAGCACGTAGCCATCGAATCGCGGAGTCACCCGGGGGATCTCGATGCTAGCCGTAGCCATCGCTGGAGTTCGCAGCGGCTGCGGTAAAACTTCGCTCTCGATCGGGTTGGTGAGGGCGTTACGCGAGGAGGGAACCCGAGTGCGTCCCTTTAAGGTCGGTCCCGATTACATAGATCCCACGTACTTGGAAGTCGCGGCTGGCCTAGAGGCGTTCAACCTGGACGTCTGGATGATGGGAGAGAGCGGCGTGGTGGACGCTTTCGGGAGGTACACCCGGAGATGCGATGCGGCGGTCATTGAAGGCGTGATGGGGATGTTCGACGGGCACGGGGAAGGCACCGTCGAGGGGAGCACCGCCCACGTAGCGGCCCTTTTGGGCGTCCCGGTGGTTCTGGTGGTGGACTGTAGGAGTTATGCTACGACGGTCGCAGCCGAGGTCCGCGGGTTCCGGGACATGGCCCATGAGATCGGGACCCGACTCGAAGGGGTGATCCTCAACAGGGTCGGAAGCGAGCGTCACGAGCGGCTGCTGATCACAGCGCTGAGGCGTTACTGTCCAGATGTTCGGGTGTTCGGGGTAATCCCCAGGCTCGAGGATGCCGTCATACCGGACAGGCATCTGGGTCTCATCCCGGCGGACGAGCGCAACGAGTTCGCCGAGCGGGTGGCGGAGTACTGGGGCGAGGTCGTCGCCGAGCACGTGGACCTCGACGCGCTTCGGGAGCTGGAAGTCGAAGGGCCCTCGGTCGAGCCCAGTCCACCACCCGAACCGGAGCGCGTCGAGACCAAGGTGGCGGTAATCTCGGGTCGCGTGTTCACCTTCTATTACCGGGAGAACTTACGCTTCCTAGCGGAATCCGCGGAGGTCGTGCCGGTGGATCCGGAGAAGGATCGGCTTCCGGACGTCGACGCCGTGTACATCCCTGGCGGGTACCCCGAAGTGTACGCCGATAACCTCGACGACCGGTTGATGAGGGACCTCCTGGAGTTCCACGAGGAGGGAGGCAGGATCCTGGGAGAGTGCGGAGGACTGATGTACCTGTGCTCCGAGGTAGTGGACGCGGACGGCGATCGTCACGATATGGTGGGAGTGTTCGACGCGGTGGCACGAATGCGGGAACGGTTGGCCGCGCTGGGATACGTCGAAGGTCGTGTGACCGACGCGCACCCGTTCGCGCCCTCCGGATCCGAAATCCGGGGTCACGAGTTCCACTACTCCGTCGTGGACGTTAGGGAGGATCTGGAGTACGCGTACAGGCTCTCACGAGGGACTGGGGTAAGAGAGGGCCTGGACGGGCTCGTTAAGGGGAACACGGTAGCCTCGTACACGCATCTCCACATCAGGTCGGACGGCGGTGTGTTCCGCGGTCTAGTACAGTAGGGGGTTCCGTCGGATGGTCGAGATCACCATCGTGGTGGACAACCGGGTCGGTATGGTCCGTGATCCCTACGTCGCCCGGCACGGCCTGGCGATCATCGTGGAAACCGACAGCTCGCTGATACTCTTCGACACGGGTCCTTCCGCGAATACGCTGGCGAACAATCTGAGGCTGGCAGGGTTCGACGCGAGCTTCGACCACGTGGTGATCTCTCACGAGCACTGGGACCACACGGGCGGTTTGGAGGCCGTCGAGGGAACCGTTCACCGACCCGGCGGCGGTGAGGAGACTCTCGACGACGACGTGGTCGTGACGCGGACGTTCGAGGGAGAGTACGAGGGCAGACCGATGCCAGAACAGGCGTTGATCGTCGGGGACGTTGCGCTGATAGGATGCTGTCACTTCGACCTGGAGGAGCTGCTGGGCGAGTACGAGCCGAAGACGGTGATCGGCGGCCTACATCTGATGGGTGCCCCCGAGGAGGAACTCGAGCGGACTGCCGAGCTGTTCCGGGAGTACGGGGTCCGAGAGGTTTACGCGTGCCATTGTACGGGGCTCTCGGAATCCGCGTACCTGGCGAAGGTCGTGGGTGGAGAACCCGCGTACGTGCCGATGCGGATGCGGTTCTGATCTCGGTCCCCCAAGGGGCGCCTCCCCATCTCGCGTCGGGCCCCACCCGACAGGTCATCCCGGCCTCGGACACCGCCGTTTCGGTCATCGGTCGCCCTGTGGGGGCGTATCCTCATCGGCAGGTTCAGCCGCCGCGGTAGGGGGCCTTCGATCATCCGAATGTCACCAGCGACGGGCCTCATCACGCCTCGACTCGGGCCACGAAGAAACCGTCGGTATCGTGGCGATGTGGCCAGATCCTGCGGGCCTCCGGCATCCTTACACCGGGTGAAGCCCATTCCAGAGGAACATCCACGAGCTCGAGACCCCGGTAGCGCCGGACGAGACGTTCGATCAGGCGCTCGTTCTCGGTGAGCGTGATCGAACACGTGGAGTACACTATCCTGCCGCCCGGCTTCAGCAGCCTCACGGCGACCTTCAGGAGCTCCCACTGGAGCTGGGCCCACTTGGTCGGCTCGCCGGTTGTCTCCCGATCCCACCTCTTCTCGGGCTTGGAATAGACGGACCCCGTACCCGTGCACGGCGGGTCGACGAGGACTAAGTCCGCAATCCCCTCACCCAGCTGATCGGGCGCGTCGCGTGCGTCCATGCACAGTGTTTCCACGATGTCGTCCGCGTGGAACTGCCTGACCCGCTTCTTCAGTGTTCCGAACCTCTTCGGGTGCATGTCGATTGCGATGATCTCCCCACGGCCTTCCATCAGCTGGGCTAGATGGGTGGTTTTCCCACCCGGAGCTGCACACAAGTCGACGACGGTCATCCCCGGCTCAGGCTCGGCGGCGTGGGCGACGGCTGCGGAGGCCTTCGTCTGAGGGTACACTTCACCCTTCTTGAACTCCGGGGTCTTGATGACCGGTGTCTCGGCGGATCTTATGCGGAGGACATCGGGGACGTCCGGGTCCCGTTCTGCTTCGATCCCCCTTCGCTTCAACCGTCTCACGACTTCTTCAGGGTCGGACACTAAGGTATTGACACGAACGTACCGGGCAGGTCTCCGGTTGCAGGCTTCCAGGAACTTGCGCAACTCGTCCATGCTGTCGAAGGCCGAGCGCACGAGCTCCACGTACCACTTGGGGAAGTTATAGCGGGCCGCGAAGCGGGCCGTAGGGTCCCTAATGGAACTGATGACTTCCTCGGGGTTCACACGCTCCACCTGTCTGAGGATGGCGTTGGCGAAACGGGCGTGCTTGGGTCCGACACGCTCCTTGACGACGTCCACTACGGCCTTAGTGACGGGCCCCGGATGCTCACGGCGCCAGTGGATCTCCCACGTGCCTACTCGTAGGGCGTTGCGGAGGTACGGGTGAAGGTCCTCGACCGTGGAACCCCGGAGTACTCTGTTGAGAACTAGGTCCACATTACCCAGAACTCGCACGAGCTCGTGGGCTAATGCTTGAACGAATCTATGCCTACGCCCGCCTATGCCGCGAAGGGCGTTACGGAGGGCGGCTTTGAGCGAGTGGCCCCGCTCTTCCATGTCGGTGAGTGCGTCGGCGAGGGTTCCGATGACGGTGCGTATGGGGGGAGAAGCCCCCTTACTCCGGAGGTATAGTCATTAGACGCTCCCTGGCCTTCTCCGGGCCCAGCTTCTTCACGGTTCTGTTGTACGCGTAGTAGAAGATGAACGGTCCCGGTACCATCAGTGCGATCCACCAGTAGAAGCTCGTCGGGTCGCTGATGGCGATCTCACCCAGGAAGAATAGGCTCAGCACGGTACCGGTGGCTCCCAGCCAGTTGACTGCCTTCTTGGTCTTGTCACCCAACGGGGCCTTCTCGTAAATGTCCGGTCTTACGAACTTCCAGACAAGTCCGGTCATACAGATGAACAGGTACGTGAACAGCAGCGCTACCGTCGTGATGTCCACGGCCGCCAGGAACTTACCGACCGCCCACGTCAGGATCACCGAGACTACCATCAGGACCGTCAGTGCCCAGTGCGGAGTACCGAAGCTCTTGTGCACCTTAGCGAACACCTTCGGGAACATCCCGTCGTAGGCCCAGGCGAACGTCATCCTGCTGGTCGACAGGAACATCGGCGGCAGGTCGCTTAACAGCGCGATAGCGGCCACGAACGCTACGTATCCCGCGAGTGCGCTCGGCATTATCGGAGCCATCGCCTCGGGGACGGTGAAGTTGCTACCCGCCTTGTCGGCGAGCGCCGCCTTAGCGTAGATGTACTCCCAAGGCACGGCGTGGTACACCGCGGCCGAGTACAGCAGGTAGTACGCCGTGATGATCCCCAGCGCGATCAACATGCCTCTGAACACGGTTTTCTCCGGCTTCTTGACTTCACCTGCCGCCTGCGTGCCCGTCTCGAAGCCCACGTACGCGAACACCAGCGTCGCGGCCGCCGAGAATATCGCGCTGAGGGTACCTACGTCCTTCGGTAGTCCTCCAGCCTGAGATATCAGCGATTTCAGCGCGGTCGTTCCGCCGATCGCCTTGAGGTACTCGGCCGGAGAGTGTGCGAATCCGTACCCGACTACGATGAAGAAACCCGTCAGCAGGATGAAGAACATCACATCGACGACGGCCTCGTAAATCCGGATTCCTAAGACGTTGACTAGCCACGTGAAGATGATGATAAGGGTCGCCACCTCGAGTGTGTGTGCGTTCAACCACTTCCCTGCCGCCGGTGCACCCCAGAACTTGCACATCGCCGCCAACAGTGCCACGTCTCCGATCGCGATCGCTACGAAGGCTCCGATCTCGCCCACGAATCGGCTCCAAGAGCTGAAGAATGCCAAGAACGGGTCGAACAGTCGGCTCACGTACGTGTAGTGACCGCCTGCTCGTGGAACCGCCGCGCTGAGGGCTCCTGCTACGATACCGGCTACCAAGCTCGGAACGGCCCCGATCAAGAACGCCAACGGAACGTAAGGACCGACTCCCGGTGCCTTGACTTGGATCATACACGTCAGGACGTTGACTCCTCCTCCGATCACGGTACAACAAATCGTTGAAATGAAACCCAACATGGTGAGCTCTCGCCTGAGACCTACCTTCTCCATTTTAGCGTCCCCAGCCACTTCCGACCACCGCCCGGAAATCGCTTTCCGGTTTTATCTTACCTATCCCGCAAAGGCCGGCGGATAGGAATTATAACCTTTCCGGTTCACCTTCGACCTTTGAGCGCGCCACGGGACTTTAAAAGTCGGAACGCCTTTCTCACGGCGCGCCTGATTACGTCCCGCTTTCCGAGACCGCCCAGCGCCTTGGCGGCCTTACGAATGCTTCCGCATTCCACTAGGAGCTCCAATAGTTCACGATCCCGTGGGCTCAGGGGGATATCCTCCTCGAGGGCCCGCTTGGCGATCTCGATGGGATCGTGACCCTCGTACGGAAGGTGCTCCGAAAGGATGGGTTCGTCGAAGCGCTCTACCCATTCGAACTCGATGATGGTGACGATATCGTCATCTCGGAGGTTCGGGTAGTGATCTCGAAGTGCCTTCAGCAACTCCTCACGGTTTTCGAATCCGTCGAGATTGGCATCCTCGTCCGTCAGATCCCTGACTCTCTTTGTTCGAACGTTCGTGATCCTGACTTTTCCGTACACGTAGCCACCGCAGTGAATGTACACCACCTTACCGGGTCGCGCTCCAGGAACACGTCCCACTCGGATCGTCGCCCGTTTCTCACCCCGGAGGAGCTTATCCCTGTACTCACCGCTTATCTCTAGGTGCTTCGAGATTCCGTAGGTCATGGGGGCGTGGACCCCGGTTCACCGCGGAGGTGGCCCCTCGAAGTCCTCCGGGTCGTACTCGAACTCCTCGTCTTCCTCCAGACGACCCAGCTTTTTCAGGAGCTCGCGGGCCAGCAGCCAGTACACCAGGGCCAGCGCCTTCCTACCCTTGTTGTTCGTTGGAATCGCCAGGTCCACGTTACCCGTGAAGTTGTCCGTGTCGCACAGTGCCACGATCGGGATCCCGACGCTCTGTGCCTCGACGAGTGCCTGGAAGTCCGCACGCGGATCCGTGAGGACGATCACCTCGGGCTCCAGGTATCCATCGTACTCGGGGTTCGTCAATGTGCCGGGCACGAACCTGCCCGGAATCGCGGTGGTCCCGGTGGCCTCGGCGAACTTGCTGACGGGCTTCTGACCGTAGTAGCGCCTGGACACTACCAGTATCTCGTCGGTGTTGTACATGGACAGGAAGTTGGCCGCGATCCGGATGCGCTCATCGGTCTTGCGTACGTCGATGACGTGGAGTCCGTCGGCCCGCGTCCTGTAAATGAACGGCTCCATGTCCTTCGTCTTCTGCTGGGTACCGATGTGCACACCTGCCGCCAGGTAGTCGTTCAGCGGAACGAGCAGGTCGTCGTTTTCGGACATCGAGTCACCCCCGGAAGATACGTCCGGGGAGAGGGGTTACACCTCGACTTCGATGGCACCGTGTGGACAAGCCTGCTCGCAGAGGCCACAGCCGGTGCAGTCATCCTCGTTCACGACGACCGGCTTGTCGTCCTCTTCGTCGAGGACGTCCATCGGGCAGGCTTCGATACATTCACCACACTCCGATACTCCGACGCACGCGTCGTAGTCGATCACGACCTTCGGCACCTTCCCTTACCCCCGCATACCCTCTATCTGCGGATCACCACGACGGGCACAACGCCCTCGTCGAACTCCCTTTTAGCAATTTCCAGCGGGTCCTCATCGCCTTCGACCTCTACCAGCACAGGTGATCCCATAGCGATCTGAAGGGCACGTGCTCCAACGATCCTTGCGATCTCGAACCGTGTCAGATCCTCCATAGGATACTCCCCCGTGGATCTTGGGCCGGAACTGTTTATACGTTGCTTGAGTACACAATACGTGAACTCTAAAACTCAAATAGTGAACAAGGTTCTTCATCCCTTACGCGGGGCTCGGATAAGCGTGTGTCCGGGAACCCCTCGGGGGCACTTCAGAGGGTGAACGATCTAGAGCTCGATCCGATTGGGCTCCTGAAGGATGCCGTAGCCACTCCGAGTGTAACCGGAGAGGAACACGAGATGACTCGCCTCCTGACGGAAGTGTTAGACGAGCACGGCGTGCCTTACGAGGTGGACGAGATGGGCAACGTCCTCGCGGGTGACCTGAGCGGACTGGTGCTGAACGCACACCTCGACACGGTTCCTCCGGGCGACGGGTGGGAAGTTACGGACCCCTTCGATCCCACCATCCGCAACGGGAAGCTGTACGGACGCGGTGCGGCCGACTGTAAGGGAGGACTGGCGGCTGCGACGGCGGCGGTGGTTCAAGGGTACTACGAGGAGATGCCGATGGGCCTGTTGGCGACTGTCGGGGAAGAGTCGAGTAGTGAGGAGGACAACGGGACCCTCCACGTCTGCAGGACCCGTGAGTTGGAGGCTCGAGCCGGAATAGTGTGTGAGCCGACGGACGGTCGAGTTCACGTGGGTGATCGAGGAAGGATCACCCTTCGAGTCACGGTGCGGGGTCGCAGTGCCCACGCCTCGACCCCGGAGATGGGAAAGAACCCTATCGAAGCCGCATCTCGCGTCGTGGAGGCGCTCTCCAAGTTGAGGCCTACGGAGTACAGACTACCGGAAATCGGCACCGTGAGGTCGGACTTAACGGTCACCAGAATCGAAGCGGACGGGCCTTCGAACGTTATACCGGAGCGGTGTGAGATGACCGTGGATTACAGGACGGTACCCGGAGAGAGTACGAAGGAAGTGAAGAGGCGGGTCGAGAGGGTCGCCAAGCGGGCTGTGCCCTCGGGGTTCGAGGTGAGTGTGGGTATAGAGTCGGCTTCTCGGGCCACAGTTGTGAACGTTGAGGCACCGGTGGTTAAGGCTGCGGTAATCGCCGCTCGTAAGGTCGGCTTACCGGGTAAGCTAGACTTCAAACGGGGACACTGTGACATCGAGTACTTGGTGCATGAAGCCGGACTAGACGCCGTGATCCTGGGTCCCAGTGGTGGAAACATCCACGGACCGGACGAGTGGGTCAAAGTGGAGGATGTTGTGCGGTGCGCCCGAGCATATCTGGCGTGTGCGAACCTCCTCCCCACACCACATTAGCCGGGGGCGATCAGGTCCAGGACCAGGTCGCGGAACTCCTCCTCCATCTTGATCGGATCGGCTGCCGGCAGCCCGAACTCGTCCTCGATTCTTTCACATACCTCGCGAACCTCTTCCTCCGAGTAATCCTTGCCGTTCACGCTCACGAATTGTACCCTCGCTCCCGTGAGCAGCGTGACTACTTCGACGACGTCCTGAAGCCCGTTAAGCAGTTCCGGCCGTGTAGCCACGACCATGCGGTCCGGGTCGCTACCTAGCAAGATAGTGAGCGCGGCTAGAGACCCACCGCGTCCCGTACCCACTTCTAACGGGTCAGCGGTGACCCCTGTCTGCGCACCTACGAGGATCAAGTCGGGTTCGTACTCCTCGTCCAGCTTCTTCACCGCACCGTAAACGGTACCGGCCGCGTGAGCCATCGGTAGGACCTGGGGGATCACCATAGCCTCCGAGCCCGTGAGCAGGCTGCTAGGTTCGGTCCCTACCGAACGTACGTTGATACCCTCTTCCTCCAGGATCCTCCTGGCCGTGTTCAAGGTGGTGAACTTCCCTGTACGGCGGCCGGTACCTACGATCGAAACTACGTCGGCGTTCACGCCCTCCTCACGCGCCTTCATTCCGTAGTGAAGGTATTCCAGGTAAAGTTCGGGATCGCTCGTGTCGAAGTACTGGACCCCCCTCTTATGGGCCTCCAACTTCCAGTTCGGATCCTGGGCGACCATGTGGAGACGGCCCATGTTGTACACGTTAACGCCTTTCACGACGGCCTCGTCCACGGCCTCTCGCCATTTGAGGTAGTGCACGTCCTCATCGAGGACTTCCTTGGTCCATATCAGCCACTCCGCTTCCTCGAGCAGTTCCTCCAGATCCTCCATCGGTCTGATCTCGAGCTCGGGAACGTCGTCACCGACGAGCTCTTTGGTAGTTTTTCCGACCTTCTCCTCCCGATAGTCGCAAATACCGACGATCTCGATGTCCGCGAACCTCAGGATTCCGGCGGCCACCTTGGTGAACGGCACCATCACGGCCCGAGTGACTTCGGGATGTTCCAACGGCTTCACCCCGTTCGGATGCCGTAGCGGAGTGTTTAACCGGTGAGATCTACGATCGTAAACCTACGCTTCGGATTCTCGTACTCATCCCGACGCATGTTCAGTACGATGACGCGGCCGACCGTGGGGCTTATTCCGACTTTTTTCTGGAACTCAGTCTGTTCTTGGAACGTGGCCGTCGATATCACGTTGCAGCCGTTCCAAACCTCGACGGCGCTCACGTGGGTGTGTCCCACGGCAAGGACGTGCGGAAGTTTCCGTATCGCGAGGTAATCCTCCGGAAGGGGAGCTATCGGAACGGACCCTCCGTATATAGGTACCAGGTGACGCGCGCGGAGGCACAGCTTGACGGCCTTCCTTACCCCGTCCGGGTTGTGTTCCGCGTCGGGGTGGTCGATGATTATATCGTCCAGGGACTGCCCGTGGAACAGGAGCACGTCTAGTTCTCCGTGGATCCGCACGAGTGCGGGATTGGAAGGCAGGTGGACGCCGTCGAGCTCGGTGAGTGGTTGAGCCGGATCCGAGGAGCTGAGGCTCGGCTGTGGGAGCGCTTGTCGGAGGGCATCGTGGTTCCCCGGTATCACGATCACCTCGACCCAGTCCGGCAGGAGTTCTAGGTACTCCGCGAACCGCTGATATTGCTCGTCTATATCGGCGATCTCGAGCTCCTCGCGCTGACCCGGGTATATCCCGATTCCGTCGACAACATCTCCGGTCACTATGACGTACTTCACGCGGCTCGCCACTGGGTCGTTCGGGTCGTTCAACCACTCCAAGAACCTGCGGAAGAGATCCTCCCTGAACTTCTTCGATCCGATGTGCACGTCTCCGATGAAGACGGCCTTCACGTCGTCCTCCACGGCCGGAACTCGGCTCTTGTGGTCTCCCTCACCCGGTAACGTCACCTCACCGTACCGGTCGCCGACGAACATCACGGGGCCGCGCTCGACTTTGACGAACCCCTTGACGCCGATCACCATCCCGGGGGCGACGTCGCGCCTGACCTTCTCCGAGATTTTCGGGGCTTTAGGTTTCGAGATCACCACCCGGACCTTTCCCGCCTCATCCTCCAAGTCGAGGAGGAACGCGCGCTCCGTCTCTCGGAGGCCCGTCACCACTCCGGCGACGCAGTAATTCCCGGGTTCACGGCGCGCCCGCTCCACGAGCTCTCCGATGTCCTTCACCCATTCTCCGTCGAGCTTGGCTTTAACGAGTGGTCGGAGTTTCTCGAGACGATCTCGGAAGTGCGCCACGAATCCCTCCACACTACCATTCGCGGACACGGAACGTGCCTCTTCGAGGATTTCCACCTCCGCGTCGACCTCGGCGGCAGGGGGCAACTTGGAGGGACGCTCCGCCCGCGGGCGCGCCTCATGTTCCTCTTCACTTTCTTCCGCTTCGAGTATCTCGTAAACGTCCCCTTCCATCCCCTCGAGGAAGTCCGGATCCACCTCTCCTCGGATCAGCTGAGCGGTGAACACGGGAAGATCCACCTCATCCGATTTCTCAAGTACCTCGGGGGCGTCATCTTCATCCTCCAGCTCTCGGAGCGCTTCGGGTGTTAAGAGTACGCCGTACTCTTCCGCGACTTTGCGCGCCAGTTGTTTAGTCTCCTCACCTTTCACGGAACTCCCCCCGAAACGGGATTAAGACGGGGGCCGGCGTGGCCGTTCGGGGGCCGTCCCGGGTTGCGGCCAGTAGTATGGACGGTGCGGATAGCGGCCGCCGCGATCATCCTCGTAGCGATGACGGCTTCCGGGTTCCTTTTCGCCGTGTCGCTGACCGGGAAGTCCCCGGTCGATCCTCAGTTAGTTATGAGAATGTCCTCCGACCTGGCACGAGGTGACTACGATGCGTTCAACCGTGATTTCGCAATGGCGTATCTACAGCTAACGTCTAGGCTCCATGAAGGTTTACAAACGTTACTAGAGTACCTCGGAATTAAGGCTAAATTCATAAAGGAAGAGGTCAAGAAGAAACTATTTAGGTATAGAGTTAGGGTTGTTAACTCGGAAGATGTTTGCACTAAATTGACGGAACTAGCGCATGTTGATGATATTGCTAAAGGTAAGTTAATGGTATATGCAGATACGAAATCCGAACCGAATAAGGGTACAAAAGTACTAATAAAGGCCATTGGATATGTGGAAAAAGTGAAGATTAAAGGCGAAACTATAATTATATATTCGACACCCTACTACATTGAAGCCGAGGGAATGGGTATTTACAATGGGGATAAAGAGGTTATTATCGATGTGAACACCATCAAGCTTCGGCAGGTGAGGAGATTATGAAGGTACCTTCCAGCTCACTTGCGGGATTGAGGAGAACCGTCGCAGAACTGTGTAAGGAGGTACATCGGGCCGGTCTTACGATAGGAGGATCAGGGAACGTTAGCGTGCGCTCTGGTCGCTACGTAGCGGTATCGCCCTCCGGGTTCAGATTATCTGATGTGCGCCCACGGCACGTGCCGATCGTCGACGTAGAGGGTCGCGAGGTCCTGGGGACCACGAAACCCACATCGGAATTGCTCATGCACCTATCTCTGTACCGAGAAGTCGGTGATGGGGTCGTAATTCACACTCATTCACCGTACTTGACGGCACTGGTTCACTCCGGGAACCGTCCGCCGGAGACAGAGGATCTTCGGAGATCCGTCGGAGAAATCGTGTGGGTGGAATACCAGCCGCCCGGAAGCGAGCGTCTAGCTGAAGCCGTGGCGAAAGTAGCCCGTAAACCCATGGTAGCCGCACTGGAGCGTCATGGCGGTCTCGTCGTCGCGGATAGACCCGAAGCGGCCTTGAGACTCGCGGAAGCCTTAGAGGAGGCGGCCAGGCTGGCCGTACTTAGACCTCATCCTTAACTTGTTCGAGGGTTGCTATCACTTGCAAGAGCACGGTGCGGGCGTATTCGGGGGTGTTTTGGTCGTTCACCACTTCCTCCAGGGTGGAGATGGCCGTGCTGGCCCGGACGCCGGGGGACTGTCCCTCTTCTTTCAACGCCTCGATCGCTTGCTTGGCCGCACGGCGCACGTTCCTCGGGATCTGGTCGTCTTGAATAATCCGCTGCTCCAACAGGGTGCAACACTGTTCGAACTTCTCTTCGTAGTCCGACAAGTCGCCACCCCCCTCCGATGAGGACTGTTGCCGGGCCTCCGACACCTTGAAAAAAATCTTTCGGAACGGGGGTTTCGGGGGACCGTTCCTCATGCGTTCCGGAATAAACCGAGACGTAATCGAGGTACTGATGGACGTATACGGCTTGACAGAACGACAGGCTACAGTTTCGGTCATGAGATCGGAAGGGATGTCGTATCGGGAAATAGCTGAGGAGCTGGGAATTACGGTGTCGGGCGTAAGGAACCACTTAGAACAGGCTCGGATGAAGATGAAAGTAGATAATGACTTCCAGATAGCTAGGATCATAGGCAAGCTTGAAATGAGTTTAGGACCGGCGCTAGTCATTGCTATAGTTCCGGTTGATAAGTCGGAGGATGTTATCAACAGACTAATTCAGGAAGGCGAAGGAGTTACGGAAATGACTGGACGTGGTGGGTACACAGGTGAAGAACAGTCTGTTCTGTTTATTATTACAGAGGACGAGAAGAAGGTACGTGAGATAATTGAAGAGGAGGTTGGACGAGAGGTCCCGATGTTCGTGATGAGAGCACCGGCAGCGTTCCCTTCACCCTGAGGGGGAATCCCGACATCAAGAGGTCAGATCTGAACAAGATGGCGGAACGATTGCTCGCAGGACACAAAATGTTGGGTATCCATTGCCCCGAGTGTAAGGTGCCGCTGTTCCAG
The DNA here is from genome assembly GCF_000007185.1 of Methanopyrus kandleri AV19. Classification (GTDB taxonomy): domain Archaea; phylum JAADCQ01; class Methanopyri; order Methanopyrales; family Methanopyraceae; genus Methanopyrus; species Methanopyrus kandleri. Next base: position 1,598,625 of record NC_003551.1, read on the forward strand.
GACCCGAAAACGGGAACCGTGAGCTGCCCAATCTGCGGAACGGAGTTCGAGGTGGTAGAGGAGGAGGCGAAGAAGGTCAAGAGAAAAGCGAAGGAGCGCAGGAAGCGGGCTGAAAGTGAGGAGAAGAAGACGAAGTGGGCGGAAAAGAAACCGGAGAGTGGTAAGAAGGAACGAAAACCTGAGAAGGAAAAACAGAAACGTAGACCGAGACTCCCAGGTAGTGAGGACGTACGGAAGGCCGCCCTTCAAGTGGTCACCGCCAGGTTGAAGCGGGCCGCCGAGACGAAAGATCCGGAACACGCCTTGCGGGAGCTGGAAGTTGCCGAGAAAGCACTCGAGATCCTCAAAAAGCTGTAAGCTGGTATTCGTGGGGGTGGTGAACCGCCAGTTCTCGGAGCTAGCGATCGAGTTAGAGTTTGAAGTAGGGGCCGTTCAGTTCTACGACCCCGATGACCAGCCGGGCGACGTCATATCGTACGTCCGGGAAGGGCCGGGTAGATTACTGCCCAGGTTCAGGCCCCCGGATGATCAGTGGCTGATTAGGGCGCTCGAAGAACTTCAGCCCGATGTGATAGTACCCACCTCGGAGTTCGCCGTCGAAGCGGCGTTTCGGACCTCCAAGAAGCTCGGCGCGGAATACGCGGGCAACGAACCCGAGGTAGTGAACGTCGCGGCGGACAAGTTGGAGCTGTTCAACAGACTCTCCGACGTCCTTCCCATGCCAGAAACCTCGGAAGATCCCTCGGAGCTCGGCGTCGAGACCTTAGTCGAGAAGCCCGTACGGGGAGCCGGCGGCTTAGGAGTTCGGAAGGTGAAACTCGACGAAGCCGACCCACGTCCGGGCGTGATCTTTCAGGAGTTCGTACCGGGTCGTCACGTCAGCGTGACGTTCGTCTCCGACGGGTCGGATGTCAGGGTACTATCGGTCAACGACCAGCTGATCGACCTGCGATCCGAGTACTCCTACAAGGGGAACCTCGTGCCGTCTCCGTACCACCTAGTGCCGAGCGTGAGGGAGGAGGCGCGGAGGGTCTGTGAGGTATTAGTGGACGAGCTGGGCTTGGTCGGTTTGAACGGTGTCGATGCCGTGCTCAACAAATACGGACTCCACGTCATAGAGGTCAACCCTCGACCGACCGCGGTTACGGAGTGTTTGGCACGGGTATCAGGGGACAACCCAATCCGCCTTCACCTGCAAGCCTTCGATGGTAGCTTGCCGGAACGATGGAAGATACGAGGTTGGTCGTGCAAGAGGGTTGTATACGCCCCGAACACGGTGCGCGTGCCTTATCTCTCATGGACCCGGGACAGGCCGCGCCCCGGTACGGTAATCCCTCGGGGTGAACCGGTGTGTTCAGTCATCGCCTCCTCGAGCACGCCTTCCGGGGCCAGATCGATGGCGAAGCGTTTGGAACGGGTGGTGGTGAACCGCTTAGAGCGTGTGTCGTCGACGCCACCCACGGAGGGGTGGTACTGAGCGACGAACTGCACGGAATAGGGCACGAGGTCGTACTCGTCGATATCTACGGGACGTGCGATGAGGCCCGTCCTTACCCGATCCTCCGTCGGGCCTTCGGAAGGTTCGACTTCATCGCCGTTCCAGTTCACTGTGGCGTGGATTTCGGAACCGTGGAAGGCCCACGGGTGACTCATCACGCACTCGCCGGAGCCCTCGCGGCTCGGTATAAGCAGGATTTCCTCTTCGAGGTTACCGGAGTAAGAGGGAAGACGACGACCGCGACTTACCTCGCGTGGATACTGGAAGAGGCGGGACACCGGCCGGCCCTGTCGACCACGGACGAGTCCCCAGTAGGTCGGCCTTCGGTCACGCCCGCCCGCGTCGTCGAAGTAGTACGCGAGACGAGCGGACCTTACGTTTGTGAGGTTTCGTTGGGGGTTACCTCGGCGGCGGACTACGCGGTGTTCACAGGGGCCCCTTACGACTACCCGATAGCCGGCGGATCGTCGTCCGCACTCCGCGCGAAGAAGAAGACGTTACTGGAATCGGGCGCCGAGGTAATGATCGAGTACCGTGAAGCGGTGAAGCTTTCGCTGGTGGGTCCTAAGGTGCATCGGGTCCACACTTCCGACGGGACCGTGAAATGTGACGACATCTGTGTCGAGTTCGAAGCTTTCGACATCCCGTTCCACGACCGCTGCTTCGGGCTCGCGGCCGCGACCGCCTTAACCTCCGGCCTGGCGGACCGTGAGGACGTAGAGGCGGCTCGGGCTCGGGGACCCGTCCCCTCCCGCCTTGAACTCAGGAGGAACGAGCTCGTCGACGCACATTCGGCGGTGAACGAGCAGACCGTACGGTACGCGCTGAGCGTGGCTTCGGATTTGTGGGGTAGGTACGGGGCGGTGATCGGAGGCACGTTAGGCGGTTACTGTGAGGGAGTCGATCCGGAAGCCGTGGCGGAGGTCCTGCAGGAACGTATCGAGAGAGGCGAGTTAGTAGCACTGAAACTGAAAGGAGAACTCGGACGGGAAGTCGAGCGGCACCTTGAAAACGTCGATCTACCGGAACCCGGACCGGATACTCCCATCGTCAGGATCGTCCGCAAAGGTGATTAGACTGAAGGCGGACGCGGCGCGGGGGTTCGTCCGTTGGCGGAGGTTCAGAGGGAGTTCGTTATGATCAAGCCGGACGGCGTGGTCAGGGGTCTGGTCGGAGAGGTGATCCGACGTCTCGAGCGCAAGGGTCTCAAGATAGTCGCGCTGGAGATGCGTCAGCTCGACCGCGAGACGGCGGAGAAGCTCTACGAAGAACACCGAGACAAGCCATTCTTCGAGGATCTCATCGAGTACGTGACATCCGGCCCCGTCGTGGTGATGATAGTCGAAGGCCGGAAGGCCGTGAAGGTCGTGAGGAACATTATCGGCGCGACGGATCCCGCCGAAGCTGCACCGGGTACGGTCCGCGGAGATTTCGCGCTGGATATCGGCAGGAACGTGGTACACGCCTCCGACTCTCCGGAGTCCGCCGAGCGGGAGATCGAGATAGTGTTCGGCAAGGACCTATCCACGATAGATTACGAACGATGCGACGAGGAGTGGCTGTACGAATCATAGGAGCTTCTCGAGCTCTAGAAGGAACTCCTCCAGCCGATCTTCGGGGACTTCGGCACCCGCAGCCCTCTCGTGTCCCCCTCCTTCTCCATCCACGCGATCAGCCGCCTCTTTGATCACTTCGGCGGCATCCACATCCGAGTTCTCCGGACAACGTATCGACACCTTCACGAGACCCTCTTCCATTTCAGCCACACCTACGGTCACACGCTCCCGCTCCTCACACACGAACTGGGCTACGATTCCCACTACGGTGTGCGGGATCCCGAGCTCGCGACCGTCGATCACTACCATGCTCTCTCGGTCCGTGATACCTTCTCCGCGACTCAGCCTACTCAATGCTTCCCGGATGATGGCCTTGTGCTTGCTCCTGAGCTTCTTGGCCAGCTGGAGGGGATCCCAAGACCCCATGGCGATCAGGACACCCGCCCACCCCTCCCCGTATCTGCCGCAGGCGTTGAGGAGCGTAGCCGTCTCTAAGGGATCTCGAAGGGCCTTGAGAGGACGCTCCTCGTCGAACACGTGGATGCGACCCGTCTTGGACTCGAGCTCCTTCCTCTTCTCACCGCTCAAAAGTTCTCGATGTTCTCGAACTATTTCGGCTTCATCTTCTCGACTCAAATCCACGGGGGCCACGTCTAGATCGCCGAATCTGGCCTCTAACGCCTCCCGCACCGAAGCGCCGGAAACGCGCTCCACGATCTCCCCTACGGTCATCGACGCGCGTCCGAACACCCAGTAGGCTGGGTCTCGGATCTCGATGATTTCGTGCTTCTCCCCGTCCTCCTCCGGCACCCTGTTCAAGCCTCGAACTCCTCTCTTACCGGCTTGATTGTCACCGTAGGCGCCGACCAGCGCGGCTTTCGGCAGACACGTCTCTTCGACTTTAACCACGCGTCGGCACAGCAAGTACGCTACTGTGGAAGCCGAAGCTTCCGTACCACCGTCGACACCGTGCTCTCGTGGGTTCACCAGAAGTACGTTGTCCGAAGGTTTCGACGAAATCTCGTGGTGGTCGATGACGAGCACGGGGTGGTCGTTCCGTAGCTTGTCCAGGATCCCGCTCCCCATATCCACGACCACGGTAGGGCCGTCAAGATCCTCCTTTAACAGCTCCGTTTCCGTGTTCAGTACCCGAAGCCGTGTGGGTACCTCGAGGCACCGGAGCGTGAAGGCCATCAGTGCCCCTGCCGTGAGCCCGTCCGCGTCGTTGTGAACGTAGAGGCGGACGGCAGTTCCCTCCAGATCTTCCAGGAACTCGACAGCTTCTTCCAGAGTACCTTCGAACCCGTCATCGCTCAAGGTACCGCCCCGCTTCACCCCCAGCTGGGCATCTACCGAGTTGTAGCCATCGGGCGATCGAACGTTAATAGAATCGTAACAATTGGGCGAGGCGAGAGCTCATTCCACGTGGAGGGCCTCCGGGTCGTACTTCCAGTCCTCTGGTAGGACTCCCTTCCGCTTGTAGTACTTAACCAACCTATGAATCTTGGACTCGATGAGCTGGAGTCCCCGCTTCGAGTGCAAGTCCTTTGGATGTCGCTTCAAGTGCTCGCGCACTCGCTTGGCTCTGCGAATCAAGTTCAGCAGGTCCTCCGGAAGTTCCGGGGCCAGCCCGTGCTCCTCGAGGATCTCAGTGATTTTCTTACCGGTAATTAATTTGACGTCGGGTATACCGTACTCGTCACGCAGCTTGATACCTATCATGGCGGGTTCGTAACCCTGTTTGGCCAGGTCGACCACCAGACTCTCCACTTCCTCGGGCGAGTACTCCACCCACGACGGGGGAGCTACTCTGGGGGGTCTGGTTGATCCTGACTTGCCTCTGTCACGTGAATGCATACGCGCCAAGACTGATCACCTCCCCGCCACGTTATTCTTGTACCACTCCGCGAACCTCTCGAGCGCCTTGGTCCGGTGCGATATTTTACACTTTTCCTCGACTCCCAGCTCCGCGAACGTACTGTCTTCACCCTCCGGGATGAAGATAGGATCGTAGCCGAAGCCCTCTTCACCTCGGGGTTCCTCCGCTATCCGCCCGCGGATCTCGCCGGTGAAGGTTACCGGTCGACCGCCGGGCTCGCAGTAGCCTACGACCGAGATGAATTCGGCCTTGCGGTTCTCCTCCCCCTCCAACAACTTCAAGATACCCTCGTTACCGATCGTGTCGAACACGTAGGCGGAGTACGGCCCTGGGAACCCGTTCAAAGCTTCGATAAACAGGCCCGAGTCTTCGACTATCACCGGCTGACCCAACGACTCAGCACAGTACCGGGCCCCGTAGGCGGCGATCTCCTCTAAGCTGTCAGATTGAAGCTCCGGGTAGTCGAGGTCAACGCGCTCGACTTCGATGCCGTACCGCGCTAATATCTGCTTGGCCTCATGGTACTTTCCGATATTGCCCGTTGCAAATAACACTTTCATATTCCATCCACCCAAGGTTTAAATTCGAGTAAAATGGCGTTTCGACGAAAAATCTCAAGGGAGTGATATAAGTTGTCCGAGAGTAATAAAGCCATACGACAACCGATAATTTCGGTACTTGGGCACGTTGACCATGGGAAGACCACCCTCCTAGATAAGATCCGCGGTACCGCCGTAGCGGCGAAGGAGGCCGGGGGTATCACCCAGCACATCGGGGCTTCGGAGATCCCACTGGAAGTTGTCAAAGAGATCTGTGGACCGTTGCTCGAACAGCTGGATGTGGAGATCACGATACCCGGACTATTGTTTATCGATACCCCGGGTCATGAAGCTTTCACTAACCTTCGAAGGCGTGGAGGAGCACTAGCCGACATAGCGATCCTAGTGATCGACATCATGGAAGGCGTGATGCCACAGACTGAAGAGGCCCTTAGGATACTCAGGAGGTACCGCACCCCGTTCGTCGTCGCCGCCAACAAGGTGGACAGGGTGCCGGGCTGGAAGTCCCACGAGGACACTCCTTTCCTCGAGTCGTTCCAGAAGCAGTCCCCGGAGGTACAGCAGCGGCTGGAAGAAAAAGTCTACGAGCTCATCGGACAGCTCCACCAGCATGGGTTCCAGGCGGAACGCTTCGATAGGGTGAGGGACTTCACGAGAACAGTCGCGATAGTTCCCACGAGCGGGGTCACAGGGGAAGGGATTCCGGAGCTGCTGATGGTCGTGACCGGACTGGCACAGCGCTTCCTGGAAGAGCAGCTGAAAATAGAGGTGGAAGGTCCCGGAAAGGCCGCGATCCTGGAGGTCAAGGAGGAACCGGGACTCGGCCACACGGTCGACGCAATCCTCTACGACGGTATCATCCGAACGGGCGACACGATAGTCATCGGTCATCCAGAAGAGCCGATCGTCACCCGGGTGAGATCCCTGCTGAAGCCGAAGCCTCTGGACGAGATGCGCGACCCGAGCGACCGATTCCGTAAGGTGGATGAGGTGACGGCCGCCGCCGGTGTGAAGATCAGTGCCCCGGAGCTCGAGGAGGCCGTGGCCGGCGCCCCGTTACGCGTTGTCGGGGAAGACGAGGACGTCGAGGAAGTCGTGCGCGAGGTCCAAGAGGAGGTCGAGGAGGTCACCATCGAGACCGACCAAGAGGGAATCATCATCAAGGCCGACACCCTGGGAACCCTGGAGGCCGTCGTCGGGGAGTTCAAGGAAAAGGACGTTCCGATCCGCAAGGCCGACGTCGGAGACATCACCAAGAAGGACGTCATCGAGGCGCACGCGGTCGCGGAGAAGGATCCGCTACTCGGCGTGATCGTAGGGTTCAACGTAGGGGTCACCGAAGAGGCGCGGGAGCTGGCCGACGAGTACGACGTCGACATCATCATCGACGACGTGATCTACGAGCTAGTCGAGAAGTACGAGGAGATGGTCGAAAAGCGGATCGAGCGAGAGCGGCGCAAGCGCCTGGACGAACTCGTACGTCCCGGGAAGATAAAGGTGCTCCCCGGGTACATCTTCCGCCAGAGTAAGCCGGCGATCGTCGGCGTTCAGGTCTTGGCGGGTGTGATCAAGCCCGGGTATCCACTGATGCGAGAGGATGGTAGGGAACTCGGGGAGATCAAGCAGATCCAGATGCACGGTGAACCGATTAAAGAGGCGAAGAAGGGACAGGAAGTGGCCATATCCATCGAGGGTCCCATCGTCGGTAGACACTTCGAGGAGGGCGATATCCTGTATACGGACGTACCTTCCGAGCACGCGAAGCTCATGTTCGAGGAGTTCAAGGATCTCCTGACGGAGGACGAGTTGGAGGCCCTTAAAGAGATAGCCGAGATCAAACGCAAGGAAGACCCGTTCTACGGGATGTAACCTCGATACCGCCGATGACGACAAACCTGGGCTCGGATCCCGTGAAGAGCCGTGTCCTAGCCGAGGCGGCGTCGCGGCACTATCGCCGGGAGAACGGGTACTGTGACGTTCGCCGAACCCGAGGCCGGAGTCCGCGACTGACCACGACGCAGCGCACCCGTCAACCGCAGGAAGGCCAGGGCCGCGTGGTACGCCCTCTCAACGCCCGACGGACCCGCATCACGTGGCACCTCTAGAGTGATCACGTCAATTCCGAACCGGCGCGCCACGGATCTTATCGAGCCCCTCGGGGCGCTCTTTACTAAGGGCACGAATCCTGAGGACCTCGCCAGCTCGTCCACGAATTCACTCTCCTCATCGGTTAAAAGCGCTCCCTGGCGAGGTACCCCACTACCGCAGTGCATATCCAACCAGTACTTCACCCTATGGGAGAGCGCGAACCGCACGAGATGCCACGTCAGGGATCCGGGTATATCCGCTGTCCGGTTAGGATCTACGCCGTCGACTAACCTCGAGTTGGCCGCCAGCCCCGCCGGGTTGACGGCGGGGATCACGTATACAGTACCTATTACGGAAGTCGGACTCAGCGCGTCCAACAACTTCAACAACGCTATCACTGTCCACACCTCGTCGCCGTGGACACCGGCGGTCAAAAGCACGGCCGGTCCGGGACCTCCCCGGAACTCGAAGACCACGGTGCCTTCGACGGAGTGTCTGTAAACCACCTCCGAGCGTGGGCCGTGGGGCGCGTGCTGGACTAAAACGGGGTTCTTCAGTATGTTACCCTTGGAACCCCAATCGTACACCGTCCACACCGCCTCACAACATCCGGACGTCGGGAGCGCTAGCAGGACTAACAGAACCGCGATCAACCCTCCGTCACCTCAGTAACGGCAAGTCGCCCGTAACTCGGTCGATCTCCTCCTCGCGCTCGGGTCCGATTCCGAGACAAGTTACCGTTCCGGGCTCTAACTCCGTGAGCCCCGCGTCTCGGACCAAAAACGACGGTAAGCCCCTCCTCTTAGCCAGCTCGTGGAGCTCCAGGAGTTCCTCCTTGTCCTTACACTTGAGCACTACCTTCTTCTGACCTTCTCTTAACCACTCCTCCACCGGCGCCCCGGACTCTTTGGCGCGTAGAAAGGCTCCCAGTGATGCGTGCGCCACCTGGGCCGCGAGCTTCCCACGACTGAGTTTCAGGTCTCCTCTAACCACGATCACCTGTTTGTACAAGGTGAACCCCCTCGGCTGAGAGGAGTCTCGTCACAGACTCGGCCCGTCAGCTCCTCTTCATTGGGGCCCGTAAGACACCGGCGAAACTTTATTTATTTCAACCGAGCGTCGGACGCCGGACGAGGAGATCGACCACGAGGATGAGGATGAACCGATGAGTGGGGTGATGGTTAATGTCCAAGCCCATGTACGTGAAGTTCGAGGTCCCGGAGGAGCTGGCCGAGAAGGCCTACGAGGCCCTCGAGATCGCTCGGGACACCGGTCGTATCCGTAAGGGCACCAACGAGACCACCAAGGCCGTCGAGCGCGAGGAAGCCGTACTCGTGCTGATCGCTGAAGACGTGGACCCCGAGGAAGTCGTCGCTCACCTACCGGAGCTCTGCGATGAGAAGGGCATTCCGTACGTGTACGTCCCGAGCAAGGACGAGCTGGGTGCCGCCGCCGGCATCGACGTAGCCGCAGCCAGCGCGTGCATCATCGATCCCGGAGACGCCAAGGACCTCGTGGACGAGATCATTGAGAAGGTCGAGGAGCTACGTGAGTAAGCTGATCCTTTTCCCCGCAGCCCCTATCGTTACAGTTATCGTAACGAATTCTGTACTCAGTTAGGTGGCTCTCGCCGTTGCGCCCGACGGTATCTTGGTACCCCCGAACATTTGTGCGACTGGCAATTCGGAGTAAGCCGATGAAGGAGGGACTGAAATCTGAAGTCGCGCGGACCGCGTCCCCACGTTACCATTACGTTTCCGATCCACCACACGCTACCGGGGATGCGCTAGGGTTCTCTAACGATCGTTGTACGGTGTACGGTCTCGAGACGGTGATACGATAACCATCCCTATCCAGACATTTGAGAACTCCTCGATGCGACCCTGCACGGATAGTACGGCGGTACAGCACGGACCGGACCGTCATATAGCCGCCTCTCACTAGACCGTGCACCACCGTGCGGGTAAGCACGCTGTCCTAAGGGGGTCGTCGCCGTGGTGGGAGTGATTCCGCTGAAAGTTCTCGCGCTCCTGGTGCTGGCGTGGCTAGCGTACGCGTTTCTAGGTTTCGTGAAATTCTACGCGACGACGGGTTGCCTGCCGTTAGGACGACTGGCCTTCGTGAAATTACATGATCCGGACATAAGACCGGGAGGTCTTCACGAGATGGTCGCCACCAACGTCGCGCACACCCTCGGATACTCAGCGGTCACGATCGTCCATAACGCGGGTAATGAGCGCATGTACGGCTCGTGGACCGAGAAGAACGGCGTACTCGTGTGGAACATCGCGGCGCTAGACCCTCGTGGGAACCGAGCGTCGGTGGACTGGCACGGTGCGCTCAGGGAGCTGGTCTTCGCGGACAGGTTGAGGACTGCCACCTGGGTTCACGATGGGCCGATCGGCGGGCCACGATTCCCCAAGAACTCCGTGATCTTCTGGCACGGGACCGTGAGGAACGGTTTCCCGCTCCTCTACGGAGGGTGTGGGTGCGAGCCGTACTACTACATCCTCGCGAACTATGGGAACGTCCCTTTCGCGATCACGGCAACTGTGCTAGGGTGGTTCACACCGTTCCTGATATCACCGCTGGAAGCTTTTTGGGAGCTCTCGCACTACAAGAGACTCCAGTACGAGTACCTGAAGAAGGTGAACGGGATCAGGCTGATAAACCTGAAAAACTATGAGGGGACGTCGGCGACGCCTACTGATTCGATATCGGGTAATTCGGTGCCTCGTCCGTGATGGCGATGTCGTGTGGGTGACTCTCCTCGTACCCGGCTCGAGTGATCCGTACGAACCTCGCCTTCTTCTTCATTTCCTCAATGTTCTTGGCGCCGACGTATCCCATGCTGGATCTGAGTCCACCCACGAGGGTGTAGAGGACCTCGCTCACCGGACCTTTGTACGGAACGACTCCCTCGACTCCCTCCGGTACGAACTTCGTTTGGGCGACGTGGCGGCCTCCCTGTTCGGGTTGCTTGAAGTAGCGGTCGGCCGATTCACCCTTCATCATGGCTCCCAGGCTTCCCATACCACGGTACTGCTTGTACAGACGTCCGCGTAACCGGATCACCCGGCCTGGAGCCTCGTCCGTGCCTGCCAACAGGTTACCCAGCATCACGGCATCGGCGCCCGCGGCGATCGCCTTGGCGATGTCTCCGGAGTACCTGATACCACCGTCCGCGATGACGGGGATGTCATGTTCCTCCGCGACATCGGCCACCCAGGCTACGGCGGTGATCTGAGGTACGCCGACACCGGCGACGATCCTCGTAGTGCATATGGAACCCGGACCGATACCGACCTTCAGAGCGTCGGCACCCGCGGCGATGAGGTCCTCCGCAGCTTCGGCCGTGGCGATGTTGCCGGCGATGATGTCCGCGTCGACCTCACGCTTGATCTCCTTCACGAAGTTGATGACCGTCTCCGTATGCGCGTGGGCGCAGTCGACTACGAGGATGTCCGCGCCGGCCTCGTCCAGGGCGATCGCTCGGTCGGGATCCTTCGGACCCACGGCTGCGGCCGCGAGGTATCGTCTCTCCTCGTCGGTGGCCGCTTCCGTCTCCTCACGGAGCTCCGTTACGTCCTTGGCGGTCACGATCCCTAAGAGGCGACCTTCGTCGTCTACTACGGGCACGCGTTCGATCTTCTCCTCCCTCATCACCCGTAGAGCTCTTTCCTCGAGGTCTTCACCCTCCTCAATGACGACCGGCTCTTCCGTCATCACGCTCTTCACGTCCAACTCTCCGATCTCTTCCTCGGAAAGCAGGCCCACGTCGCGCCGCGTGATGATGCCGACGACCTTACCCTCTTCGTCGACGACAGGCAGACCTCCGACGTCATGCTTCTCCATCAGCTCTACGGCTCGCTTCACACTCTCGTCCGGTGAAATCGTCACGACATCACGTTGCACTACATCCCTGGCCTCCTTGACGCGCCTGACCTCCTTCACCTGCTCCTCCACGGTCATGTTTCTGTGGATTACACCGAGGCCGCCGTGTCGGGCCATCGCGATAGCCATCTCGGCTTCGGTGACAGTATCCATGGCAGCACTCAGGATCGGTATGTTGATCCGGTAGTTGACGGTGACTCGTGTGGATACGTCCACATCGGCGGGTTCTACCGAGGATCGTTCGGGGAGTAGGAGGACGTCGTCGAACGTGAGTGCCAGCTCGGCATCCTCCAGCTTTCGAGTGTACCGCCCGACCAAGCCCCCGTTCCCCGCGCCTTTTGCGGGGAACGGAGGCGGGGGGAGTTAAAGGTTGTGCGAGGGCGGTTACTCGGACTCCTCCGTCTCCTCCGTTTCAGACGCCTTGCGCTCCAGTTCCTCGACCCGTTCGGCCAGGTTTTCCGCCAGCTCTTCTAGCTTGTCTCGGAACACCTCGTAGAACCCTGTAGCGGCCTTGATCAGAAGTAGTCCACCGAAGCCGATACCGACCAGCAGTACGAGGAGACTCAGTACGGCTCCGGCTCCTGGTACGGAGACCATCAGCGGGGACAGTAGGACGGCCACTACGAGGACTATTGCCGCCAGTACCAGGTTGTACGTGGCTGTACGGAGATCCTCCTCTCGACGGCCCAGCAGTACCATCGATACGAGATCGGCGGCAGGAGTGATCATCGGTTTCACGTGCTTTAGCACGCCGTAAGCGAAGTATAGTGCCAGTACCACACCCACGGCGGTGAGCACCATGTTCACTGGCACGCCGATACCGGGTATCATCGTCCCGAGCGACGCCAGTGGGGGCACCACCAGCTGGATTACCAATATCACAACGATCAGGCCGATCGCGTTGAGTGTGGCCGAAACTAGGTGCTCACGGACGGCATCCGCGAGTTCACCCAACTCCTTCCACCCCTAAGGGTACGGGGCCTGAAAGATAATAAATGGGTCGATTTCAGGCGAGCGCCTCGGCCAGTTTCCGGACTAGGTGGCTGCGGATCGCCCCACGGTTACGATCACCGCGCTCACAGGCTGCTCCCCGAACCCCCACTATGTCCGCTCCGAGGTCGCGTACGATGGGCATGTCTTCGTGCCGCAGGGACCCGGCGAGCGCCACTTCGAGTCCGTGCTCGTGAGCTGAATCGACGAACTCTCCTACCTCTTCCTCGCTCAAGAAGTCGAACAATCGCTTACCGTCCTTTACCGCCGTGTCCACCATCGCCACATCGCACTCAGCTTCGGCTGCTACCTCCGGGACGGACATGGGGTCTAGGCTCCCGACTCGATGGGCGTCCGCGTAGCCGGCCGCAACTACGCGCGTGTCGTACCCGAACTCACGAACCGCTCGGGAGCAAGCCCGCATGACTTCCAGCGCTTCTTCTTCGGTCTTGGTTCCGTAGAGCCCTACCTTCGCGTAGTCCACGCCCACGGCGGCTACACCGAGCACGGCCTGAGCCACCGTACCCGGCTTGTAGGGAACGTCCCCGACGGTGGCGCTGACCTCGCGGTCCTCCGGGACTACTTCCATGATCTCACGTATCACCCATGGGAAGTTCGCACCTAGGGATCCTTCCTCGGGGTTCTTCACGTCGATGATGTGGGCTCCACCTTCCACGGCCTCTAGCGCCTCATCACGGTTTACAGGACTCACAAGGAGCCTCGGTCGCATGGTCACACCCCAGCAACTTCGGAACCGGTTTACCGTAAATAGCTCCTTTGGGAGGGGTGTTGGCGCCGCGTTCAAGGTAGCCGGGGTCGGTTACCGTGAGGTCGCTCTCCGTGCTCATAACAGCACTGACGATACCCCTAGGAGTCGCGGGGCAGATCATGACGCCCGAAGAAGTATCCGAACTGCCGTACAACCACCCGGTGATCGTGGACGTCGTAGCCGGACCGCCGGAAGCCGATTCGATCGAGGCGTACACCCGGATCGTATGGATGGACCCGATAACCCATGAGCGTCATATCGAGGAAGAAGTCGAGGTGAGAACATCAAACACGCTACTGCTCAACGTGGTCGTCGCCTCCCCTCACCGCCCGGCCACTTGCACACTCATGGTGTCCTTCGACGACCGGAGGGTCTTGGAGCGTACGGTGCGGTTGCAGGCTAACGGGATAGTTCAGGAATCCCTGGAGCTCGATGTCACGTCCGGTCGTCATACGCTGTCCGTCGAGGTGACGGATGGGGGCACCGAGGATATCGTTTCCTGCAACCTCCGTGTGGAACCGTCGGAGGGGAACGGAGGCGAGAATAACCAGGTTCATCCCTTTCAGGGGCTCGTGCTATGGCCTCGTCGTCGAAGGAGACGATGGTAATCATAGCCGAAAAGCCCAGTCTCGCGGGAACGATCGCGGGGTTCCTTCGGGGGAGCTGGGACGGTAGGAAGCTGCTGGGGTTCGGTAGATACCGAGGTAGACGGTTCGCCATCACCAGCCTGTCGGGCCACGTCCTGGAGTGGTGGCCTAAAGACGATCCGGGGTTCAGGCACCCTGATTACTTCCCCGACCCGGGCGACTTCGAGTTGAGGCCTATCGACGGTAAAGAAAGGTTCCTGCGGGCCGTGGAACGTGTCGTGAAGCGCTATGCCGGCTGTCGAGCCGACAGGGTCATCGTAGCGACCGACAACGACGCGGAGGGAGAGCTGATCGGTTGGGAAGTACTTGTATGGTTGAAACGACAGGGTGGCCTCGACGATCCCGAGTGCGCTCGGCGGATGCGGTTCTCGGCGTACACCCGCGAGGACGTCCTCAGGGCGCTCGAGGGGGCACTCCGTGGTGAGAGGATCGACCCGAGCCTGGCTTACTCAGCGCTCGCACGCACGATCGCGGACTGGCTGTACGGGATACCGCTCACCCGTCGGCTGTCGCTCTGCAACGACGACATAGTCTCCGTCGGTCGAGTACAGACGCCCACACTCAAACTGGTCGTGGAGCGGGAGCGGGAACGCAGGAAGGCTCAGAAGAAGCGCAGATATTACTGGATACTCCAAGCCGAGACCCCGATCGGGGAACTTAGAACTGAAGAGAAGTTCAAAGATGGACGTCGGGCGAGGGAGCTCGCCTCCGAAATCGAATCGATAAGGGTCGTGGAAGTGCGGCGGGAGCGCCGGTCCGTAAGACCACCTACTCCGTTCAACCTGACTACCCTTCAACGGGCCGCCGGTAAGATCCTCCGGATATCGCCGAAGCGCACCCTCGATTTGGCTCAGCGCCTCTACGAGGAAGGGATGATCACGTACCCGAGAACCGCGACTAACCGGTACCCATCCACGTTCGACCACGAAGAACTTCTCCGCAAGCTGAGGAACGCTCACCCCGATGCCCTCCGGGATTTCCAGCGCACTGGTCGAAGGTCAGAGCCCGTCTCCGGTAAGGAGTACGACGGCGCCCATCCCCCGATCACCCCCACCGGTCGGCGGAAGTACATCCGCGGGAAACTGGCCTGGCGCCTGTACGATCTGATCGTCCGTCGATATCTGGCGACACTGTCCGAGGACGCCCTGGTAGTGAAGTGGCGGATCGTAGCCGAGCATCCAGGGACCGGGACGAGGTTCGTGATGGAAGGCACGGAAGTCGAGCGGGACGGGTGGTACTCGGTGTACCCGTGGGAGAAGCCCCGGGAAAGTACCATGCCCGACGTGTCCGAGGGAGACGAGCTACCGGCGAATGTAAACGCTTCCCGCCGTAGGAAACCCCTCCCTCGTCGGTACTCGCAGTCGCGGTTGGTGGCGAAAATGAAGAAGCTTGGATTGGGTACCGAGTCCACACGGGCGGAGATCGTGAAGAAACTCTTTGACAGGGGTTACGTCAAGAGGGCAGGGTCGGGCGTGGCCCCTACGAAGAGAGGGGAGCGTCTGGTAGAGCTGCTCGAGGATCGGGTTCCGGAGCTCGTGAGCGTCGAACTCACCAGGCGCATTGAGCGCGAGATGGAGGAGATCTCGGAGTTACCGCCGAAGCGAGCCAGGGAACGATTGGAACGCGTAGCCCGGGAGATCCGCGAGACCGTGCGCAGGAACTCCAAGAAGTTGAAGTCAGCCAAGGTGGTCTGACTCCTACTCCGACCTCGCCCTTGTCACCACCGAAACAACACTCACATGAACCGACGCTTGACCTTGAGCTCTCACATTCTGGGCACGTTGTGATAGCGTGATGACAGTATCTTATTCACACCTACAACGGTGCTCGTACCTTAACCTCATCTATTCAATCCGGCAATAATGTGACTATAAGCCACATTGTAGCTACTTTCACCGATTCAACTTAGCCTCGCAGCTCCTCATTGGCCCGATCTTGAACTTTAGCATATCCGTTAATAGTCACTATCACCGCCGAGAATCATCTGATCACTTGATCGGTCGAACGATGTATGAGGCTCGGGGACGATTTCAAAGATCACTGACCTTCATCACTCGCAAAATCACTCGAGATCCGAAGGCAAAAACACCCTATCTCCACTTAAAAGTGAGGCTTCTCAAGGGGTTGTGGGCACATGACCTCGACGGAAAAGGCCAGGATCCGAAGGATGGTGTGGGAAGAGCTCGAGGAGTCCGGCGAGGCCGCGCCCCCGTTCCCCGTCGAGGGCAGGATCCCGAACTTCAAGGGCGCCTTAGTAGCGGCTCGACGGCTCACTTCGACGCCCGAATACGAGGAAGCCGAAGTGGTGAAGGTAAATCCGGACTCACCCCAACGACCTGTACGTGAACGAGCGCTTCGCGACGGTAAGATCCTGATAATGCCGACACCGAGGCTCAAACGTGGCTTCCTCGTCGTGAAGAACCCTAAAGATCCTCGACGTGCCTCAACGATTAGGGGAGCTTTCCAGGAAGGGGAGCTAACGATGCCGGACGAACTCCCCGCGGTCGACTTGGTAGTGGCCGGATCCGTGGCGGTAGCTCCGGACGGTGCCAGGGTTGGAAAAGGTGGCGGCTACTTCGACTTGGAGTGGGGGATTTTGGCGCAATTGGATCTCGTAGATGAAGACACTCCCATACACACTACCGTTCACGATATCCAGGTACTTCCACCGGGAGAGATACCGATGGAAGAGCACGACGTACCGGTAGACGTCATCCACACGCCGACGGGGACGACGGAGTGCGTTCGACGCTACGAGAAGCCCGGGGGTCTCTTGGAAGACCGCATCGACGAGAAAATTAGGGAGATAAGGTGGTTGCGGGAGTACGTTTCAGCCGGAAGCACGTAACGCGTCGGCAAGTTCGGCCAAGGCCTTCTCGAGTTCGTCCTCTCCGATCACGAGCGGAGGTACTAGTCTGATCACGTCACCAGAGGTTACGTTCACGAGAGCTCCACGGTCCAGCATCTCCCGAGCCACGTCTTTCGCTCTTTCGTCGTCGCCGACCTCCACTCCCATCATCAGACCGCGACCTCGGACCTCTTCCACGACGTCCTCCGCCTCGGACAGTATTCTCATCGCTAGCTTCCCTTTCCGCTCCGCGGCCTCCGGAAGGTTCTCCTCGAGTACTGTGCTGACCGCCGCACATACCGCTGCGCAGGCCAGCGGATTACCACCGAAAGTGGACCCATGATCACCGGGCTCGAACGCTTCGGCCACCTCCTCCCGCGCTATCGTCGCGCCTACTGGCACACCGCCTCCGAGCCCCTTGGCCAGACAGACGATGTCCGGCAGGACGTCCTCGTGTTCGAACGCGAAGAACTGGCCGGTTCGTCCCATGCCGGACTGCACCTCATCGACGATCAGGAGCAGCCCGTGTTCGTCGCATAGCTCCCGTAGCTCTCGGAGGAATCCCTCTGGCGGTATCCTCACTCCCGCCTCACCTTGCACGGGTTCCACGATGACGGCGGCGGTATCGTCGTCGATAGCTTTCTCCACAGCATTCACGTCGCCGTAAGGTACGTGCTCGAACTCCGGTACTAGCGGCTCGAACGGCTCACGGAATTCGGGCTTCCAGGTGGCCGATAGAGCCCCCATCGTTCTGCCGTGGAAACCGCCTTCGAACGCGATGAACTTGGTGCAGCCGGTAAACTTGCGTGCCAGCTTTATCGCACACTCCACACTCTCCGTTCCGGAGTTACAGAAGAAGACCTTGTTCAAGTCCTTGGGAGCCGCTTCAGCCAAAAGCCTTGCAGCCTCCGCCTGCGGCTCGTTGTAGTAGAGGTTCGAGCAGTGGATGAGCCGCTCTACCTGCTCCTTAACCGCCTCGACCACGGCCGGGTGACAGTGTCCGAGGACGTTGACGGCTATTCCCGCAACTAGGTCGATGTACTCGTTCCCCTCGTCGTCCCAGACCCTAGCACCCTCACCGGGGACCAGGGTAACCGGGAACCTCGAATACGTGTTCATGTGGTACTTATCAATGAGCTCACGTGCGTCCAGCGGTCACCCCCCCTCGGGCAATAATCCTAGCTTTTTGAGTTCCCTCCGAAGCAACTCCTTGGTGTCTTCGCGAGCTTCCTTAAGTGGTGGTCTAGGGGGACTCGAGGCCATTCCCACGAGCTCGACGGCGGCTTTCACGGGTATCGGGTTCGTCTCGGTGAACAGCGCCCGGTGTAGTGGTAAGAGCTCGTAATGGAGCTCTCGGGCACGCTCTACGTCGCCACTCTTCCACGCCTCGTACATTTCTACCATCAACTCGGGAGCTACGTTGGCCGTTACGGATATCACGCCGACGCCTCCGACGGCGAGGATCGGAAGCGTCAACTCATCGACTCCGGAGAGTAGGATGAAGTCGTCAGGAGTCTCTTCGATGAAGCGTTGGACCACGTCCAGGTCGCCACTAGCCTCTTTGACGCCGACGATGTGAGAATATTCCTCCGCGAGCTTGGCGGCCGTCTCCGGTTCCAACGCACAGCCCGTTCGTGACGGCACGTTGTAGAGGATAATAGGGCACTCGACGGCTTCCGCGATCTTAGAGAAGTGGATGAAAAGACCCTCTTGAGGTGGCTTGTTGTAGTAGGGAACCACGGAAAGGATCGCGTCTGCCCCTACGTCTTCAGCGTACGTGGAGAGCTCGAGGGCCTCGCGCGTCGAGTTCGAACCCGCTCCGGCGATTACGGGCACCTTCCCGTTCACCTCGTCAACGACGATCTCGATGACGCGTCGATGTTCTGCGTGACTCAGCGTGGACGATTCCCCGGTGGTCCCTGCGGGCACCACGCCGTGCACGCCGGCCTCGAGCAATCGTGAGACGTTCTCGCGGAGTCCCTCTTCATTGATCCCTTTCAGGTCGTCCGTAAAGGGAGTGATCAGGGCTGGGATGACGCCCTCAATCTGAAATCCCAACGGGTACGCCCCTCCCGGTCACTCTGTCCCTTCTTCCCTCTGACGCTCCTTGAGACGCATGAGGTGCGTGACGTAACCGGCGATCATGTTCCTGAGCTTTTTGGTCTTGGGTCTCGCGACGATCTCAACTACTTTCTTGTTGTGCTCGAAGTCGGTGGTGAGGTACTCCTCGTACTTCTCCACGATCTCACGGGCCGGACGCTTCACGAACGTCGGTCGAACCTTACCCATCCCCGATCACCCCCCGCTGGACTTCTTTGCTAACCTTTAGGATAGAAGCCAGCACGATGTCCGCGAGCGCCGGATCCAGCCCCTCTGTTTTAAACCTCTTCCTCCACCTCTCCCGGAGCTCCTTCTCCCGCTCCTCGTCCGTCAGTGGTAACCCCTCCTGAGCCTTTACGCGCCCTATTTCCCGCGCCACCTTCAGGCGCTCGATGACTGCGTCCAGCAAACACTCATCGATGCGGTCTATTTCGCGCCTGAGCTCCTCGAGCACGTTCAGGCCCCACGGTTCTCGTTTCCAGTACCTCACCTCTATCGGACCAAACTTCGGATACCTCTCTAACGTCCGACTTCGTCTCGCAGAGGGCGACGAACGCCGGCCCGGTTCCCGAAAGCCCCGCCGCCGCAGCACCTGCTTCTAAAGCTTCGACCACGGGTTCGAATTCGTGACCCAGGGCGGAGCAGTACACCGCCGAGTTGATCAGCATTGCTCCCCGGTAATCCCCCGTCATCGCCCTCCGGAAAGCAGTCTCGGCGGCAGGAGCTAACAACTCGAGACGGTTCACATCCACCTCCGAGGTTTCGACCTTACCTCCCGGGAGCAGGATCACCGCATAGGGGTACGGAAGCTCGCGGATATCCAGCACTCGGTGCTGATCGTTCAGCGTCAGCACTAAGCCACCTAAGTACGATGCACAGGCGTCGTCGTAGGCCCCTGTTACCGTCACACCAGCCCTGATGCTGGCCTCGACGCCGAGTCGGACGACCTCGAAGGGTTCCGGCTCACGTCCTAGCTCTTTGAGCAGGGCTTCGACCACGGCGTTGGACACGGCACTGCTGCTGGCCAGCCCCATCGCAATCGGGATTTCGGAGTCGACCTCGATCTCGAAGTTCAGTTCCTGACCGACGTGTTCGCCGACGACCTCCACGCACCGTTCAACGAGTGACGTGTCCTCCACGTCCGTGTGAATCTCCGTGGAATCGGAAAGTTCCGCTCTGACTGAAACTGTTAGATCTAACGCGTAGGCACAACCTTTTTTGGCAGAGATAGCGTTGACAACGGTACCGGCGGCGTACGCTATTCCCTCCCCCAAACGTCTTCACCCCGGAAAACGCTGATCAGAGCCCGAGCGCGGGCCCGCCCCGGTTCGGCAGGCGGCGGTGAGGTGGGGGTTATCCGCCGATGAACCGCCGTTCAACGGCCGGGGTACACGGGCGATGAGCCCCGTGGCCCGACCGGGCGGAGGCGGGCTCGGTTCCCGGCGATGACGCCCCGGTCCCGTCGGGCGGGGCACAGTCACTCCAGTCTCTCCATCACAAACCGACACTCTTCCTCATCGATGTCGATGCTCGCGGTTCTCATCCTGACTCCGAAGGTCTCCTCGGTCGCTTTTAGCACCAGGGAGGCGAAGGGGCACACCACCGGGACCTTGTCACGCTTTAAGAGTTCCCGCTTCACATCCGAAAACGGACACTCGACGATCCTCAGCTCAACAGTATTCTTCTTTTCTTCCGCTAGAACATCACCGATATCACCAAGCGATTCTATGGTTTTCTTCACGTCATGTGCTAATGAATTAGCCGTATCTCCAGTTATTTCCAATAGTTCCTCGTCTTTTATGTATTTCATCATTGCTCTACCTGCAATTCTATTTAGCGCCAATGCCATTTCACCGTGAGTCTCGAATAGGGCCTCTTGAAGGCCTACGATAAACGCTTTGTATACTCGCTCTTTCGACAACTGTCTACCCCCTTAGTACGTTCCGAATTACCCTTCCGAGCTCTCCGCCGATGCGTGGGATCCTCCCGCTCTGGATGTCCTCGATCACGTCCTTCATCATGCGGTAGTGGTTCAGGAGCTCGATTACGTCGCGCTCTGACGTACCCGAACCGATGGCGATGCGCCGGATTCGTGACTTGTTGAGAATTTCAGGATTTTCCAACTCCTTCTCCGTCATCGAGTCCATAATGACCTTGTACTTCTTCAGGCGCTCCTCGGTGATCTGGGAGATCTTCCGAACGTTCCTTCCGCCTCCCATACCGGGCACGTACTGCAGGAGCTTGTCGACGGGTCCCATCTTACTCAGTGCCTCTAGCTGCTCGTAGAGGTCCTTGAGGGTGAACTCTCCTTCCAGGACGTCCTCTGCCTTTTCCTCCTCTTCCAGCATCTCTTCGGTCCGACGCAGGAGCTCGTCGATGTCTCCGATGCCCAGGAGCCTCGCGACGAAGCTCCTCGGGTTGAATTCTTCCAGGTCATCCACGCGTTCTCCGGTACCGACGAACTTGATCGGAGCTCCGGTCCGTGCCACCGCGGAGAGCGCTCCACCGCCTTTCGCCGCGGTGTCCAACTTGGTGATGACCACACCCGTGAGCTGAACCGCCTCGTGGAACGCCTCCGCGTGATCTCCCGCCTTCTGCCCTACCGTGGCGTCCAGGACCAAGAGTACCTCGTGCGGCTCGATACGTTCCGCCATCTCCCGAAGCTCGTCGATGAGGTCCTCGCTCAGGCGGTCCCTACCCGCCGTGTCCACGATCACGACATCACACTCGTCCTTGAGTGCCTCCACACCTTTGACGGCCATCTCGACGGCGTCATCAACGTCCTCCACGTGGACTGGGACATCTACCTCTTCGGCCAGTTGACGCAGCTGCTCACCCGCCGCGGGACGATACGGGTCCGCACCGACGAGCCCGACACGGTATCCCTTCCGCTGGAGGTATCTGGCCAGTTTCGCGGCCGTGGTGGTTTTACCCATACCGTACAGTCCGACGAGCATGATGACGTTCACGTCGCGGGAGAGGTCGATGTCGAGGCCTTCCGTCTTCTCACCTCCAAGAAGCTCCACGAGCTCCTCGTACACTATCCGCAGTAGGTAGTCACGTTTCGGCACTCCCGCGGGTGGTTCCTCCTCGAGGGCTCGCTTTTCAATGCGCTTGCTCAGTTCTAGCACGAGCTTTACGTCGACGTCCGCCTCCAGAAGCGCACGTTGAACGTCGCGTACCACCTCCTTAACGAAATCCTCATCGATTATCGAGGCTCCTTTGATCTTCTTGGTGATTTCAGCAAGCCTATCGGCGAATCCTATCACGATTCTTCCCCCCCAATTACGCGCTCGACGAACCATTCCGGCGAGAACGCCTTTAAGTCGTCGTAATCCTGACCGACACCCAGATACAGGATGGGGGCTCCCGTAACTTTCGATATAGAAAGTACGGCACCACCTTTGGCGTCCGCGTCGACTTTAGTCAGTATCGCGCAATCTATTCCCACGTATTCGTGGAATGTCTTAGCCTGCTCGATCGCGTCGTTTCCGGCCAGTGCGTCGCCTACGAATACGACGAGATCCGGTTCCAGAACTCGCTTCATCTTTTTCAGTTCTTCCATTAAGTTAACGTCGGTGTACGCCCGTCCGGCGGTGTCGACGAGGACGACGTCCTTCCCCTTCGCTTCCGCGTGCTGCACAGCGTTGAAGGCCACCGCCGTCGGATCGTCTCCCCGCTCACCCTTGATCAGGGTGACGCCGAGTCTTTCCGCGTGCTCCTCCAACTGTTCAATAGCGGCCGCCCGGAACGTGTCGGCCGCGGCGATTACGACCGAGTAACCGTGATCCTTGAGCAGTTTCGCGACCTTGGCGATGGTGGTGGTCTTACCGCTCCCGTTCACACCGACGAACATGATGATGGCCGGTCGACCATCTTGCCGGGCCTTCTCAACGGTCTCCATGAGATCGACCTCTTTCTTCGGCTCGAGTACCGATAGGAGCGCTTCGCGGAAGCCCTCCTCTACGACCTTAGGAATCTCCGATTTACCCTTAACCCGACGGCCGACCAGCTCTTTCTTGAGCTCCTCCCGGATGCTCTCGGCGACTTCAACCGCGACGTCGTTGCTTATGAGTTCCAGCTCCAGCTCGTCGAGGATGTCCTCGATGTCGGCCTCTGTGATCGTAACCTCACGCTTGACCACCCTCTTCAGGCGTTCCTTCAACGTGGGCTTCTTGAGGTCCTCCGGCATCGTTTCGACTTCCTTAACTTTTGCTTCCTCGGCCTCCTCTGCGCGCTCCTCCACGCGCTTCGCCACCTTCTCCTTTACCTTGCTTAGAACGCTCTTCATCTTGCCGAACAAGCTCGAAGGCACCCCCGAAAAACGTCGGGTTTCGGGAAGGATTACCCTCCACCGGACTGCTGGGCGATCCGCTGGGCACCTTCGAGCTGCTGCGCAAGTTCTTGTGCCTTCCTCTGCTTCTCCTGCAACTCCTGAGCCAGCTCCTGGAGCTTCTGCTGTGCTTCCGCGCGGGCTTTCTCTAGCTCCTGCCGCTGGTCGTCGATGCTCTCGAGTGCTTCATCGATCGTTCTCTCCACAGCCACGCCGGCTCCGATACCCACGATCACGCGCTCCGTGTCGGTGACACAAGCTCTGACGAACGACTGAGCACCCACGGGTACGAGGACTTCCTCGTCGCCCTCCAGCTCTTTAACGCCCTTCAAGGTCTCCTCGACTCGGTTCAGCTCACTGATCGAGGACTCTATGAGGTCTATTTGCGCGTTGATCGCCTCCATTTGCCCTTGAAGTCTGTTGATCTCGGCTATCAGTCGCTGTAGTTCCTGTTGGATCTCTTGCTCGTTCTTCTTCTCCGCCATTACTCTTCCACACCCAGAAGCCGCCTCAGTATCGGATCCTCTACCTTAGAGGGGTCTATCTCCCGGATCTCTTCGATCTGAATCTCCATGCGGCTGACGCCGTGCTCGCTACCGAGATCGGAGTACACCTTCTCCAGCGCTTCCTCTTCGGACGTGGCCGGAACCTGACGCGTGAACGGTTGTCGAGGCTCGTCACCCATGCGGAACGTACCACGGACCTCGAACACCTTCACCTCGGACATCGGGAATACCCCCGGATTCAGATGAGGTACAGGGCATCCTCCAAACGGGCGAGCTCGGGACCCGTCGTATCCTCACCGACAACAGCACCTTTAGAGTTCACCACGATACCCACACCGACGTAGGGGGATCCGCGGTTCACTGTGCCGACCTCCACGTCCACCCCTAGCACCTCCGAGACACGTTCCATTTCCTCCTCCGTCGCTCCTGGGTGTACCACGGCCCCCTTAGAGTTCGCCACACCCGCTGACCCTACGGTCTTCACACCACCGAGCTCACCACGTACCACTCTCCCGCCGAGGACTGACTCGATCACCTCTAATGCGTGATCGTCGAGATCCGGATGAACCAGTGCCCCGTGATCGTTAGTGAGAACGAGGTTGCCGACGGCGTTCATTTTGGAGGGGAGCACGTCGACTTCCACGCCCAGCTCACGGACGACCCGTATCTCGTGCTCCCGAGCGTGTCTAGGGAACAGGGCGCCGTTGGAGTTCACGGCCAGTAGGGCGCCTACGAGGTTGCTGCCGGCCACGGTGGTCCGAACGACTTCGACGTCCAACGCTTCTTTCACTCTTTCAACGATGTCGTCCGGGACTTTGGGAGCGACGACGGCGTATTCCTCGGAGGCCGCTATCCACGCCCCGATGTTGGGGTCCCCGTGGACCGAGGCCTTGACTACGGTCATGCTTACTCCGCCAGCCTGACTTCGACGGTACCGTCCGCGTACTTCACGGCGCGAACTCTGATCTTAGAGGGTGGCTTCTTGATGCCCCGCTCCCAGATCTTCTCGTTCACGTCGTTGCCGATCCTGACCTCCTCCGCCTTCATGTGTCGTTCGATGAACTGCCTAAGCGCCTTGACGGCCCTCGGTGCGCGCTTCTTGAGCGGTGCCTTCTTCGCGTCGCGAAGCGGTACGGTGTAAACACGCTCGTCGACGACTTCAGCCACGTCCCAATACCCCCATTACGGCTTCAGCTTGCTACGCCTCCAGTGCCTACGCTTCGGGTTGTCGATGACGCGTCCACCCGTTTTAGCCACAACCCACGGTGGGACGCGACGGTTCTGCTTGATCGCCTTGGCCATACGGAGTTTCTTACCCAGTGGTTTCACACGGGCCAATCGACTACCCCCCTCACTTCCGTTTGAACCTTATCCGATACTCCTTTCGCGTAGCGTCCGAGACCTGTTTCAGGATTCTCTTGAGTTGATCCTCGTCGATCTTCTCCTTCAACTGACCCGTTTGAGCCAGCTGTAGTAGGTAATTTTCAACCGCCTGAGCCAGCTGTGGCCTGGCGAGCCGGACTCGAGCCAGACGTTCCCGGGCTTCTGGGGTCAGGATCCTACGAAGCATCGCCCGGCGCTGGGCTTCCTCCAGTGCTTTCTTCTCCCTCTCTTCCTCGACCTTCTTCTCCTGCGACTCCTCCAGCTTGCGTTGGAGTTCCATAATCTTCTTACGCCGGATGCGCTCGAGCTCGGGGTCGGTCATAGTGGCGACCTCCTACCCCCGATCGGCGGTTAGATGGGAGACGTGAATTTATCCGTGTATCCCTTCTCCTTGGCGATCTCATGGGCGGTTGAGTCGACGAGGGACCTGCCTTCAGGTGTGACCACTCGGCCTTCTTCGGTCTTCTCGACCAGTCCGGCCTCCTCCAACTGCTGCAGGATCTTGCGGATGATCGCACCACTTCCCTTCCGGAACCGCTCGGGCCGGGCTCCCCGGTCCTGACGACCTCCGTAGTACGTGCGCAGTCGGGAGACTCCCACCGGGCCGTCCATGTACACTCGGCGCAGGATCGATGCCGCTCGCATGTACCACCAGTCCGGATCCTCCGGCGGACGCTCCTTGTGGCGGCCTGTCTTGACGTACTTCGCCCACTCGGGCGGTTTGATCTCCTCGAAGTCCTTGAGCTTCTCCGCCAGACGCTCCACGAGCTCCGATCCGGGCACCACGTAGGCATCGTACACGGACCTAACCCCCCTCCGCCGGCCGCAGAGGGCGCGTTAATGGGTTTAACGGGAGAGCCCGTGGAACCTCCGCCATCCTTCTCTCGGTCGGAAGAGTACTGCCGTACGTCCGCGTACGTCGATCAGCTCCGCGTTGACCTTCCTGGCGAGTTCTTCGGCCAGCTCCTTCCGGTCGTACCGACGTAGGATGTTTCGCTCGAACCTGACCTTAATGAGTCCGCGCTCCTCCAGCTGTCGATCGACTTCCTGGATGACTCCGGAAGTCAGTCCTTTCTTCCCTATCCTCACAACGGGATCCAGCAGGACCGCGCGGGCTCGGAGTGCCCTACGCTCCTTACCGCTCAGGCGTTTAACCTGCGTCACGATCCTTCACCCCCTCCATATGCCTGCGTCTCCGCTCCTTTACCTCCCGTAAGTACGGATACCGATATATATAGCCACACTCGAGGCAGGTGACCGACACGTGGGGCATGCGGTTCTGTCTCAAGCGTACTCGGGCCGTGACCCCGGGGATGAGTGGGGTGTTACAGCGCTTACAGAAGCTACGCTTGAGATGCTTCGGAAGCTTAACCCGAGCTTTCATAGCTATCCTCCTGGCGAGCTCCACGTACCTCCGTGCCCTGTCCGGGTCCTCGTAGTACACCGTCCGGGCCAGCCTCAACAGCCGCTCAGCGCGCTCCAGGGCTATCCTGCGCAACAGTAACACCCCCGAACGAGGGGATTCGACCTTGCACACCTGGCTCCTGCTATGGCTCCTGCTACCGATGACACCCGCGCAGGCTGATCCGACGAGTCACTACCTGGAAGTCCATCCGGATACCGTCCCGGTGACGCCCGAGGGGAGTCCGCTAGTTCCTGCCTACGTGGAACTAACCGACGAGGGGAAGGAGGCAGCCCTCTCCCTCCTCGAGCGTCTCGGAATCCCGTCGGATGAGGCCGCGGTGGGATACCTGGCCGACGTTTTCGTCGGGGAGTCGTGCCATGGAGGCACTCGGTGCCTCGTAGTCTACAATCCTCAGGACACCACCGTCGAGGTGCGACCGTGGGAGGAAGATCGGCTCCCCCTAAGGTTACCACCGCTCCGACTGGACGACCATCTCACGGAACTGCTCCTGTGTCTACCGGTACGGGAGCAGATCACCCTTCAACCGGCCGTTCTCGAGCTCGGTTGGAACCTCGAAATGATGCAGCGATGCACCAAGGCCGTCCGCCTGCACAAATTCGGTGAGCCGACGGCCGTGATCGCGGTTTACGTACCCACCGAAACGGCCGCTCTCCGGGCGTTCGAATCGTTACTCCCCGACCCACGGAACGTTGCCCGAGCCATGCTCGAGCGTCTCTCCTCCGAGGTCCGCGATGCGATCGATGAGTATCTCGTGCGAGACCGGCTGGAAAGGTTGGTGAAATCGAGGCTAGGGAGTGACGTCTACGATCGGGTCAGAGAATACTTCTCTTCGATGATACATTTGACGGTCAGCAAGATCGAGGAGCTGTACGACGAGAGGGTCCTCCCAGCACTGATCGAATGGTGTGCTGCCATCGTGCGGTACGTCGAAACCTCACTCATTACCGCGTTCGCACTTCTGTACCCCGACAACCCGAGCGCAGACGTCCTCGAGCGCCGGGTGGCCGTGTACAACTCTCCCTACTTCCAAATACTCCGAGACTGGCTGCTCGAACCTTCCTACACGGCCTGGAAGAGCGTTCTGTGCGATCTCGCCGTCACCGTGGCCGATTCGATCTTCGAGGCAGCACGACCGGTCCTGTCGGCCTTGAGATTAGACTCCGAATCGAGCCGAACGACGCTCGAGGAAATCACGAAGTCCGCCGTGAAGAACTTCATTGAAGCCCTAGGTCCCTGTCTAAGGACAGTGTTAGAGCTGCTTCTACTGGACACACTCATGGGGCTGGCGTGGGCTTGCTGAGGTTCTTACAAAGGCGCGTCCTCATCGTCGGGTGCGGGAACGAGTTGTTCGGAGATGACGGGTTCGGACCAGCAGTGATCAAAGAAATCGAGCGCCGTGGATGGGAGCATCCGGACGTGGAGATCTTGGACGCAGGAGCGGGCGCTCCGCAGAACGTGTTCTCGCTAATCGACGAGGATTCGAAGGTCGAGTACATGGTAGTGGTCGACGCGGTGGACGTGGGAGCGGAGCCGGGAACACTACTGGAGTTCGGCCCAGAGGATCTCGATCCCAACTGTCGCATAGTACCAGTTGACGCCCACGGATGGAGCATAGAATCCGCACTGCTGGACCTCAACGAGAGGATCGGTATCGACTTCCGGATACTGGGATGCCAGGTGAAAGAGCTACCGATTCCCGAGGTCCAACCTGGTCTCTCCGATCCCGTCCGTAAGGCGGTACCGAAAGCCGCCGACCGTGCGATCGAGCTCGCCGAGCGTTACTTGGGTGAAAAGACTCGATAGACCAGTCCGCGGTACCTGACGCTGAGTGACCTAGCTCCCGAAGGACACGCCCGCACGCACTCTCCGCACCCTAAGCACTCACCGTCCGGTGATGGACAGATTTCGGAGCACCGGCCGCACGCTAGGCACCTCTCGTCGTCGACATCCGGTTCCGCCTCGGTCCGAGGACCCATCACCCACTTCAACGCCTCAGCAGCGACGTCCACGCCCAACGCTTCACGGAGCTGGGGCCAAAGTCCGAAGGGCGGTGTCTCTTCGACCACACGACGTACCTTGTCACGCGTCTCTTCCGACGGGTAATCACCGCTTAGGTAATGTGAGACCGTGGATGGGTCAACGTCGAGCCGCGCCGCCACCTCGACGAGAGGCAGCTCGGATGCCATCCGCTCGGCGGCCAGGGCGCGGATCACAGCCTCCAAGTTGAGTCTCCCGCGCCGTAAGGCCGACCACCCCTGAATCACGGTTTAATGCGTCCTAGAATGTCCAGCGATCGTGCGAGCCGTACGACCCGTACAATTCCGGGTGATCCAACGCGACGTGCTCCCTTCTCCAGTAACTCCCACTCTAAGTCGCTCACACCGCCTAACACCACAAGCAGGATCGAGTACGTGAGTGTCCCCACGGCAGATCCGAGTAACAGCTTCAGCAGAGCCCCGTTAGTGAAGAGCATGGACCACTCGGTCGTGAGCCATGCTGCAACGCCTGCGATCACGGGAACTAGCGCCCATCTCAGCTTGAGATGAGCTTTGGCGTGTACCATTACCGCGCGGACGATCAGGATCATCGCGAGCCAATCGGAGATCGCCGTGGCGACGGAAGCCCCGAAGATGCCCCACTTCGGTACCATGATTGCGTTCAGGACTACGTTCGCGACCAGCGAAAACGAGAGAACGACCAGCGGCAGGCGCTCGCGCCCTATTCCCTGGAGCAGGCTCGCACAGCTGCGGAAGACCACTATGAAAGCCATGGCGGTTGGCAGCACGTAAAGCGCCTGGGCACCCGGCCGAAAGGCGGGACCGAAGAAGAGCGTGATAAGGGGCTCCGCCAACGCGCCCGTCAGGACCGCCACCGGGATCAGCAACGTCCACATCGTCTTAATCGCTATATGGGCGTACTGGCGTAGTGTTCGCTCGTCCTTGAGGGCTTCGGCCTCGGAGGCCGCCGGAAGCAGCGCGGTCGCCACCGCCGCACACAACGTGGTCGGAAGGCGAGCTATGGGACCGGCCGCGTCGTAGTACCCGACCCAAAGGGTCCCCAGAAAGTACCCAATCGCCAGGAGGTCGACGTTCGACTGAATCATGTCCGCGATACCGGTCAGCGCGACCGGAAGGCCGAAAGTTAGGGCGTCCTTGGCGACACGGTCCGAAGGGAGCGGTTCACCCTCCCTGGGTATCTTCGGGAGGTACTCGCTCCTGAGCTTGGCCGCCCCGTAGAGTCCCGATGTGGCGTACGCCAGCGTCGCCGAGGCGAAGACAGCACCGGCCGGTCCGTACCCCGCCAGGATGAGCGCGGGTGCCCCACCCACTCGGGTCCCCTGCTCGACGAACTGCGTGAGGACGTACCGGCGCATGTCCTGGAACCCTTGGAAAACACCCCGGACGCACGAAGCGAAGGCCGCAAAGGGTAATCCTATGGCCATGATCAGGAGCGGCGTATAGAGGCGCGGATTGTGGAAGTACCACGAGGCCAGGTACGGGGCGGTTAACGCCAGTATCAATGCGGCGAGAGTGGACAAGGCAACCAAGACTAGCGTCGGGATCACGATGAACTGGCGGACCTTCGTCCCCTCGCCGAGCGCGTGGTACTTAGCGACGTACCTCGCGACGGCGGGTGGTACCCCGAAGGTAGCCAAGAACATCACGATGGTCTGTATCACCATGGTAGACGACACTATTCCGTACCCGTCGGGCCCCAGCAGGCGGCCCACGAGGAGCCGGTACACGTACCCTCCTAATCGAAGGAACAACGAGCCGACGAGGACCGTGAGACTGCCTTTAACGAGCTTGAGGAGGGACAACGAGAGACCCCGTCACTCCTCGTACACCGGCGTACCTTCCTTCTTCGTGAGCTCCCGGAACGCCTCCATGATACGCCTCGTGATGGGTCCTGGGCACTCCTCGCCGATCTTCCGCCCGTCGACCTTCCTAACGGGGGCCACCTCCGCCGCCGTGCCCGTTAGGAACACCTCGTCCGCCGCGTACAGTTCTCCCAGTGTTATCCGCTTCTCTTCCACGGGTATACCGAGCTCCTCGCAGATCTCCATCACGGTCGCCCTGGTGATCCCCCGGAGAATAGTGTCCTCCGGTGGAGTGTACACGGTCCCGTCTTCCACCACGAACACGTTGTCACCGGTACCCTCGCAGACGTAGCCCTCGTGGTCCAACATGATGGCCTCGTCGGCGCCCGCCAGGTTGGCTTGGATCTTCGCCAGGATGTTGTTCAGGTAGTTGCACGACTTGATCTTCGGATCGAGCGCGTCCGGTGGAATACGACGCACGGAGGCCGTGATCACCTCGATCCCTTTCTCGTACAGGTCCCCGTACAACGGCTCCATCGGCTCCGCGATGATCACCACGTTGGGTTCCGGACACTTCTCCGGGTCCAACCCGAGGTCACCTTCGCCGCGCGAGACCACCACCCGGATGTACGCGTCCCGGAGCTCGTTGGCCCGTACGGTCTCGATGATGGCCTCCTTCATCTTCTCCTTGGTCATCGGTATCTCGAGCATGATGGCCTTTGCGGAGTCGTACAGTCTGTCGACGTGCTCGTCCAACTTGAATATCCGGCCATCGTAGGCCCGAATCCCCTCGAAGACGCCGTCGCCGTACAGGAACCCGTGGTCGTAGACGGAGATTTTAGCCTCTTCCCGGGGGACCAGTTCGCCGTTCAGGTAGATGAGCTGCTCGCGCTCAGACAACTCGGAACCCCCAGCCGCTGCCCGACGGGTAACGTTAAAACACTCTCCCTCCGGGGATCGCGTGGGGCTCGGAGGGGAGATGCTCCAGTACGTGATCCTGGAGTACGTCCTCAGCACCGTCATTTCATTAGTCATCGAAAAGTATGTGGTGGACCCAACGACCCGGCGCTAAGTCCGTCAGATGGCGGAGCGTATCGTTAGGGAAGTCCTTCGAGAGGCCCGGAGGCGCGGCGTGAGCGTGAGCGACTTGTTCAGCTCCGAGGGATGGGTCGTGAACGAGATCACCGACCGCATCTCGAGGGTGCTGGGATCCGTCGGGGCACCATCCGAGGACGTCCGAGAGAGCATCCTCGAGGAGACATCTTCCAAGCTCAAGTCACCCACGACGTACCTGAGCTCGATCGCCGAGACGGTATCTCAGGTTCTACCCTGGGGCGAGGAGGACGCTGATGCATTACCGGACCACGACTTCTCGGAGAAAGTGCTGGACCATCTGCTCGAAGGAGCGGAGGAGTTCGTGTGCCTCGCGAGCCCGTGGGTGTCGAGCCCTAAGGACCTAGTCGAAGAGGGTGTCAGATCGCTGAGGGGACTCTCCGACCGCGACTTGGAACTCTATCTCCTGGTCGCGGCAGGTGAGAACGAGCGGGAAGTCCTACTGGAGTGGGCCTCGCTAGGGTTCGAGGTCCGTGAGGCGGAAGGGCGGCGGGAAGGTGACCTAGGGATCCACTGCAAGGTGTACGCCAACGAGAAGCTGGCGCTCGGGGCCAGCTGGAACCTGACCGTCTCGAGCCTCCGACGCCTTCGGGCCATGCGCGAGGTGCATACTATCAACCCGAAGGCGGACGACTGCGAGGTGTGTAACGCGAACTACGAGCAACTGGTTTCAGAGTTCAACTCGCAGTGGTCGGAAGCCAAGCAGAGGTTCTTCCGGGATGAGGGTCTGAAAGGTCCGGCGATTTTCGAGGTGCGCTGGGACGGCGATCGGCCGACGGAGGTCGTCATCTACCGGGAGAACGGTGAGCGCTGGTTCACCGTCGAGCTAGAGGATAACCATGAGGGTTTCGTGTTCAACGAACGGGAGGGCCTACCGGTACGTCGAGGAGTACCGAGGGTTCACCGCTTTGACCTTCGAGGATCCCGACGCCGCGGCCAAGATCGTTTATCCCTTCGTCGGACTCAAGCTCGAGAGGATCCGTCCGGAGCATCTGGATGTCGTAGAGCGGGACGTGAGATGGAAAGATAACGCGAAGAAGTACAAACACCAGCTCACGGGCCGTCCCTACGACGGCGCACTCGTCGTCTGGGGCCTGGACCCGGACCCGAGGTCGGACTTCTACGTCGCGGGTGGGAAGCTCCTGGTGATCAGGTGCGAGGAATCGGGTGGGAGCATAACGGTAGAGTTCGTCGACGCCGCCGACCCAGGTAACCTACCCGACTGGGTCTCGGGTTCCGTGGACCTCGGATGGCTCTTCGACAGGTCCTCGGGAGAGGGGACCCCGACACTCTTCGTCTACGACTGATTTTTCTTTCCTATTTTTTCTTTCCTACCCTTTTCCCTTCATCTTCGCGACGAAGAATCCTGCCGTGTCGTGCCTGAACGGCCAGTACCGCCGCACCTTCTTGTACCCAGAGAACCGCTCCCCTCGGAACTCCTCGATCCCGGGGGACCCTAGTACGCCGGCGTCGACCAGTTTCACGTCGAACTCCTCCAAGGCGCGCTTCACGATAGCCTCGTTCTCCTCCCACGATACCGAGCACGTCGAGTACACCAGCGTGCAGCCGTGTTCCTCGGCGATACGGAGCGCGGGCTCCAGTATCTCCCACTGCCTCTCTGCGAACCGCTCCAACGGCTTGGGCTTCCACCTACTGTCCGGGTTCCTGTTCCAGACCCCCGTGGTCGAGCACGGTGGGTCCACGAGGATACGATCTGGAACGTCGGGTAGGTCGTCCACCGTCAACCCGCGGGCGTCCCGGCAGATAGTTCGGACGCAGGTGATCCCGAGCCGGCGGCACCGGCGCTCCAGGACCCGGAGTCCCCACTCCGACCTGTCCACGGCCCACACTTCGCCCTCGTCGAGCATGCGCTCCGCCGTGTGCGTGGTCTTGCTACCCGGAGCCGCGCAGACGTCGAGCACGGTTTCACCCGGCTCGGCGCTCAGGGCGGCGGACGCGGACGCCGACGCGAGGTCTTGCACGTCGAACAGTCCCTCCCGCCAAGCCCTCGATCCGTATCCGCGGCCCCTGACCAGCGCACGCACCTCCTCCAGGAACGTGGGCTCCGTCACGATACCGTACTCTCTCTCCAGGACGTCACCCGCGACCAGCGGGTCTAACTTCAACCGGTTTATACGGAGGTACTGCGGCGGCACCCGGTTGTTCGCGCGTAGGAGGAGCTCGACCCTACTCCGATCACCCTCGAACAAATCCAGCACGTAAAGGACGAACCACTCGGGATGCCCGTACTTCAGTGCGAGGCGCTCCGTCCACGGGCGATCCTCCAGCACGTCCTTCACGGAGACGCGTTCCACGCCGCGGAGCACGGCGTTGACGAAGGCTCCCGCCTTGCTCCCTACTAACCTCTTCGCGATCCTGACCATGCAGTCGGTCACCGCGGGTGGAGGGTTTCTCCAGATCTTCATCTCCAGGGTGCCGACCCTGAGGATCTGGCGCACGTAGGGCGACCTCACGTCCTCGGGATGTGCGTCCGAGCCCGCCGCCACGAGCTCGTCCAGTAGGTTCCGCCGCTTGATCGTCTCGTACACGAACGCCTGCACGGACCGTCGGACGTCGATCGGACGGTCCCGGCAGGTACGCTCCACGGCCTCGGGTATCGGCATTCCTCGGGTTTCCACGAGGACCAAGGCTTTAACCGCCAGCAGCTGGTTCTCCATGCATCGCCACCCCGGCGGGTGATACGGTGGAGGTCATCAAGGTGGGCGGAGAGGTACTGGACCGTGTTGAAGACCTAGCCCGGGTCATCGACGATTCCATTTTGGTGCACGGTGGCGGTCCGGAGGTCTCGGACGTGATGGAGCGCATGGGACTAGAACCGAGGTTCGTCCGCGGGCTCAGGGTCACCGACCGGGAGACGCTGCAGGTGGTGATGATGGTCTTGGCCGGTTTAGTGAACAAGCGTCTGGTGGCTGAGCTGCGCTCGGAGGGCATCAACGCGTTGGGCTTGTCCGGGGTCGACGGCGGTCTCCTGATAGCCGAGAAGAGATCGGAGGTAGTCGACGGGGAGGAGGTGGATCTCGGGTACGTGGGTGACGTCAAGCGCGTCAACGCCGAGCTACTCGAATCACTGCTGGACGCCGGGTACGTCCCGGTGGTCGCCCCCCTTGGGGCGGGCGAAGACGGGACCGTGTACAACGTGAACGCCGATACAGCCGCGGGGGCCATCGCCGGAGCGGTGCGTGCGGATCGGCTCGTACTGCTGACGGACGTACCCGGGGTCCTGGAAGATCTGGACGACCCCGAGACCCTTATCGAGCGGGTGCGCCCGGAGGACGTCGAGGAGCTCGAAGAAAAGGGAATCGTCACCGGAGGTATGGTGCCGAAGCTCGAAGCCGCCAAGATGGCGGTGGAGGCGGGATGCCGAGAGGCCGTGATCACGAACCTGGAAGGGTTGCTCGAGGGGAGGGGAACCATCGTGAGGTAGCTGCGCACCTCGGCGAGAAAATCGAAAAATATATCTCCAAACTCCCAAGCGTGTTGAACGAATGCAAACCCAGAGACCGTGCCGGAGAGCGTCTGCTAGACCTGGCGAGCAGGTACTTCTACGATGCTCGGTACTTCCTCGACAGGGGCGAGATGGTGGAGGCTTTCACATGTCTGTCCTACGCGTGGGCCCTTCTGAGAGCCGGGGCCGAAGTAGGCGTGCTGGACGTCCCGGAGGATGAAGTGTGACCCGCCCGCAGGTGATGATTGTCATCCCGGCTGACCCTCCCGGGCATGATGGGGACCACCCAGCTGAAGGGGGCGTCGTCGTAAAATTGGTCCGACCCGTGTCGGTAGGGAAGCACGGCGGTGTATCTGTAGAAGTCCTACACCCGTCGGATCTTCCCCCACAGCTGACTTCACTCTGTAAGATTAAGATCAACGGAGCTAGGGTCATCTCCCGTAGGAGCAATATCGTAGCCTTCCGAGGTAGGCCATCCCTGGAACCGCTCAACGACCTCGACGGTTTCATGTCGATCGCCGCCCGGGAGAGCGAGGTCGTGATGGTCGGTGATCCGTACCTGCGGGTGCTGGCGGTCGAAGAGGGCGAACGGATCGTCGTAAATACGGATCGTCTCCTCGCCTGTCTCGACTTTGAGACCATAGAACTGAAGAACGACGAGATTACCGTGGTCGAATGCGTAGGACCAGACATCGTGGTTCTCGCGTGTTCGAGCCCCGTAGTAGCGTCGCTGAAGTTGGAAGGGGACACCGCACACGTACAGGCGGGGAGCATCCTGTGCTGGTGGAACATCCACACGGAGAACGTCGGTGACTTCCTCAGGCTCACGGGTCAAGGCCACGTGATGCTGTCCATCACCAAGAAACCGGACGCTACCGAGAAAGGCGCCAGTACCGAAAAAACCACCGCACCGAGGAAAGTCAGCTCTTGGATTTAGCGGCCCCCGATGGACCCAATCCGCAATAATGTTACGATCCTTGTAACGATTTGAGGTTTGGTGCGGCCGCCGGGATTTGAACCCGGGCCACGGGCTCGGCAGGCCCGCGTCCTACCAGACTAGACTGCGGCCGCTCGCTCCGCCGCCACCCGGCTCCCCATCTCCCTACTAAATATCTTTTTCGGCCTCACGCAACGCCGCCTCTATCGCCGGGACGGCCTCCCCGATCACCTCGTACCCGTGTCCGGGGAAGATCGACCGAACACCCGTACTCAGCAGCCGCTCCAGGGATTCACACAGCTTCTTCCTGTCCCCGCCCGGAAGGTCCCACCTACCCGGACCGAACCCGAACACGGTATCCCCGGTGAACGCCAAGTCACCGAGCAGGAAACAGCAGCTCCCGGGAGAGTGTCCAGGGGTGTACAGGACCTCCACCTCCTCACCACCCACGTCGAACGTCTCCCCATCCCGGAACGTGAAAGAAGGCTCGTACGCGGGCATCGGGCGTCCGAAGAGGTACGCCGCCGACAGCCTGTCGTCGCCCTCCCGCAGTACCTCGGCCTCCGCCCGGTGCACCCCTACCTCGAGCCCGGCCTCCAGGGCATCGGGACCCGCGGCCGCGTGGTCGAAGTGACTGTGCGTGAGCAGAGCGTACCTGACGTCCACGTTCCCCGGCAACCTGTCGATGACCTCCCCGGAGGCCCCGAGATCGATGAGGATCCCCTCGTCGCCCACGGCCAGCAGGTAGCAATTGCAGTCCGGCGAGGGTGTAATCCCCTTACCGCCGACCCGGAACACCCTCACCTCACCGTCGGAGTACACCTCCAACAAAGGGGCGACTCCCCCATGCGACCCGAGGAGCTCGCGCTGAAGGCCGTACGGGAGGCCCTCCGCAGGACGGTGTTCGACCCGGACGCCTGGACGCACGTCACCGTGGTATCCGACGACGCCCTCCACGTGCATATCCTCACCAATCAGCGTAAGAACGTTGAGGGAAAGGGCGGCCGTAACCGACAGTACCTCGAGGGGTACGCCGAGGGGTACCTGGCCGCTCACGGACACGACGTCGAGGTCCGCGTCTCCGTCGTCGGAGCGGGCCTGAGGGACGAGACCGAGGAGTTCCGGTACCTGCCGCTGAAGCGGGCCCTGAAAGAAGGGGTAATCGAGGAGGGATCCCCTATCCACCGTGTCTGCGAGCGACTAGGGATCGGGTACGTCGTCCTCGGTGCCCGCGAGATCGTCGGACCGAACCCGGCCCTCGTCGAAGTCGTCGAGGGCCTCGAGGGAGAGCGCGCCGTCGACGTCTTCACGGGAACCGGCACGGGGGCGCTCGCCGCGGTCGAGGCGGGCTTCGAGCAGGTTTACGCGATCGACGTGAGGGTACACCCCGAGGTCCGCGAGCGGCTGGAGTCGGAGGGCGTCGAGGTGATCGAGGCCGACTTCCGCGACGTCGACCTGCGGGAGTTCGAACCGATCGACCTCCTCACCGCGGACCCTCCGTACGCGTCCACACTCGAGTTCCTGGAGAAGCTGTCCGAGGAGCGTCCCCGGGTCGACACCGCCGTCGTCTGCCACGGCTTCTCCTCCTGGACGCGCGCCGTGCGGGAGATCCGGGGCTTCCTGATCGAGCTGTTCGAGGACGTCGAGCCGGTGTCCAAGTACGGCCACGAGCTCAGCGTCTGCCGCCGTCTACGGGACTGATCCATCGGACACCCGCTTCCGTGGGAGGTGGTATGAGCGTTTACGTACTACTAGTCACAGGTACTCATGTTGAAATAGCACTATATATGCATTGTTTACGCATTATTATGTGATAACAGTAATACAATCGTTATGGCCTCAAAGCAGTTACAAAATCGGCTAAATCAGGGTCTTGGATGTGGCGGTAGGTTAACCAGTACGAAGCCTGTCCTAGCGGTGAACGATCGTATTACTGGTACCTGACTACCGTATGTGTATAATGCGTGGATAGTACAGTTCCTACACGAGCGTCCGTGGACTACCGTACGTAAGTGCTCATACCACTTGAAGACCTGACGTCACCCGCGCTGGAGTTTCCAGCGTTGGAACTCTAACCCCACGTCGGGTACCTCGTGTTTCTCGTCGAGGGATTTCCCGCGGTGGTGGATCACCTTCCTCAGGTAGCTCGAGTAGTGCGCGGGCCAGCCTCCTAGGGTCCTCACGGCGAAGGATTCCAACCTGTCGGGTAGTTCTTCGAGTAGATCCCGGATTCTTGGTGACTCGGAGGGTCTGGCGTCGAATGCTAGCGCGAGCCCGCGGGCGAGTACCCATCGGGCCTTCTTGTATGGCAAGTCCGAGACCTCGGTCAGGAGGGTCTTGAGCACCGAGCGGAGGTTGCGCATGAGGTGTCGCGCGAGCTCCAGAACCTCTCTACGATCTAAAGAGACTAACCATTCAACAAAGGAAACGCTCTCGTTCTCGGGTTTGCCCAGGTAGAGCGTACGACCGTGCTTGTGTCGGGGGTCACGCCTCCACCTCGCCACGTAGTACGGGCCGCACGTACTACCGTTGACGGTCCTGTAGGTTACCTCCAGGCTCGGCTTCTTCCTCCTACGGTGAACTTCCCTCAGGACTCGGAGCGCGCGGATCCGCTCGACCGGGTTGTAGGGTATGGGTGCGTGCGATCTAACCAACCCCGGCCCACGATCCCGAGTACTGCCCCTAAGTTGTATGGAGGCATGGAGAGAACGGCACCCCGGGATATAAAGGTTGTCACCAGACCCTCCGAGCTGGACGAGCTCGGTGACTCGTACCATACAACTCCTGTGGGAAGGCAACTCGGGCCCGGACGAGGGCGCACCCTCACGATACCGGGGGATGTCACGCCGAGCCGAACTCAGCGGCGCTCGACGTCGACTACCCTATCGAGCACCAGGCCGCCCGGTAGACACCGCTCCTCGACGAACCGCTCGAACGCGTCCTTACCACCTCGGGCCCGGTACCGCAGGTATGCACCCGCCCACAGCCCGAGCTCCCGCTTCCGGACCGAGTACTCGAAGGGAACGCGGGTGAGAAACCGCTCGACGTGTTCCCCTCTGAACCCTAACCCGAAAACGGATCGACGTCCATCTACCGAGGTTTCGTACGATCCAGCCTCAAGAACTCTCGCATACACGCCGGTCGTGCGCTTCAGCAGGCTACTAACCCCCTCCAGAAACTCAGATGACTCTCCCCAGGGCGACGCCTGAGCGATCCCTACCTCCACTCTGTTCTCACGAGCCGATATCCAACCGTCCGCCCCGAACAGACCAGACAGGAATTCTAATGCGACCCGATCCGGCCCTCGGCGAACTAAGCCGGGCACATGAACCCTCCCCGTCTTCCTCCCTTCCGGCATTCCCAGTCCTCTCAACAGCGCCGCGAATCCCTCCGAGTGCACCGCGACTTCGACCGCGTCCCTATCCCCGTACTCGTACCGCACCGGCGAGAGGCCGAGCGCGCGCAGATCGTCCTCGAGCCACCGCAGTCCCTCCGGCTCCCCGTAGAACGACGACGTCAGGCTCCAGATGGCCGTCGCCGATCGCGTACCCCAGAACCCGGGTCAACGTCGGTAGCGCCGGATCCTCCCACCTAAGCGGTAGTAAGTCCAGGTCCCGGAGGAACCTCCGAGCGCCCTCGGGTGCGTCGACGTCGGCGAGCAACGTGCCCCGACGGTCGGCCGCCGGCGGCACCCCCACCGGGTACAGCACGACCCGATCGCCCGGCTTCAGGTCGCCCAGTCGGCGCTTATTCCGGGATGAAACCCACATGTCCGCCGGACCCGCGATTTCGAACCCCAACTCGGTTCGGAGGACCAGTCCTTCATCGCCCGAGTCCGATACACCTACATCGCCCCATCGAGCCGGCCACTTTGTCGAGAGCTGGGTCTCGCGCCGGGCCAACTCGCGGAGCATCCGCCGTGCCCGCTCCGATTGCTCGGGATTGTACCGGAACTCGACCTCCGAGAGGAACCTCCGTAGGTCCCTCCGACCGCGGATCAGCACCTCCACGCGGGCGTACCGGTAGTGCCCCGATGAGACGTGGGACAGTCCGACGACCTCCGCGTCGACGTTCAGTGAGCCCAAAAGTCGGCACACGTCGAGCGCCAGGGACAGTAGATCCAGTTCTCGGTCCGCCCGAGCCCGGAGTTCCAACCGGACGGGTCGGGGACGGCTCCCGTCGAACCCGAGCACCCGACCACGCACGC
The DNA here is from genome assembly GCF_000007185.1 of Methanopyrus kandleri AV19. Classification (GTDB taxonomy): domain Archaea; phylum JAADCQ01; class Methanopyri; order Methanopyrales; family Methanopyraceae; genus Methanopyrus; species Methanopyrus kandleri. The sequence continues at coordinate 1,638,645 of NC_003551.1, forward strand.
TGTAGAGACCGGACAACAGCTCGCGCGCCGCCTCGGGATCCTCGAATACCCAGTTCGGGATCCCATCCACGGGGTCCGCGGACGCGCCCGCCATGATCAGCGCTCCGATGAGACGACCGTCTCGGGATTCCACGCTCGTCCACCGCTTGCCGCACCGAACAGACGGGTTCACCCCTAATCGACTCAGATCCGCGAGCAGCTCCGACGCACCTCCTATCGGGACCGAAAGACGCACGCGTGGTCGATCGCCGTCGCGGAACGTTCCCCGACCTAGCAGCACTCCGAACAATCTAGCGAGGATAAGCTCTGGGTTCAACGCGGGGGCCTCACGGTGAGGTGTCGGGAGGGTTTAATGGGAGGACGATCGCGGTTTGCCGACGTCCCCTTCTGTAATCCGGAAACCGTTCGTTTTGAAATTCGTAACGATTCTGGGCTTGGTGCCGCGGCCGGGATTTGAACCCGGGCCCACCGGATGGCGGCGATCCCGCGGAATACCCGCGGGATCTCTTCAGTCCGGCGCTCTCCCAGGCTGAGCTGCCGCGGCTTCGGCGTCACGGCCGGCGACACATACTTTCTATTTAACTTTGTCGCCGGCCTGAAGGCTCGGATCGCCGACCCCGTGCTCGGCTTTCGCGGCGTCTGGCTATTTGTGCGGCTCTAGTTGGGAGATCGTTCGCGGGTTTCGGAGCCCGCACAGACGGCCCAGTCCGAGGGTATAGGTGTAAAGAACCGTCGAGGTCCGTCCGCGGGAACGGCGATCGGTGGGGTGTCCGGGCTTGTACCTGACGAAGGAGGAGGAGCGGATCCTGGACGGCGAGGAGGGTGAGCTGAAGGCTAAGCTCATGGAGGTATTGGTGAAGCTCGGGGACGTCTTCGACGCGGAGCGACTCGTGAGGCCCGCCTCGGTGCACGTGTCCGGGGTGTCGTACGGGACGATCGGCGACGCGGGGCTGAGGTTCCTGAGGAAGGTGGCGGAGGCCGGTCTGAGGGTTTCGGTCCCGACGAGCGTGAACCCGTGTGGCATCTGTCTGGACGGTAACCTCCCGGTGGACGAGGAGTTCGAGCGGAAGCAACGCGAGATCATGGACGCCCTGGAGTCGTTGGGCGTGGCCTCGGTGTACACGTGCGTACCGTACCAGCAGGGGTTCCAACCGTCGCGCGGCGACCTCCTGGCGTGGGGGGAGTCCTCCGCCGTCTTCGTGGCGAACACGTACTACGGTGCGCGGGCGAACCGGGAGGGGGCACCGGCGACGGTCGCGGCGGCGGTCGTGGGGAGGATCCCGGAGTACGGGATGCACCTGGACGAGAACCGGGTGGCGGAGTACGAGGTGGTCGTGGAGTTCGAGCCGCGGAACGACTTCGAGTGGTCGGCGCTGGGGTACTACCTGGGGGAGGCGCTCGACGGGATCCCGGTGCTGAAGTTACCGACGGTTCCCTCGCTGTCGAACGTGAAGTACATGGGAGCCGCGGCGGCGGCCTCGGGAGCGCTGGCTATGGCCTACATCCCGGGGATCACGCCGGAAGAGCCGCGGATGGACTGTCCCGAGCGAATCGAGGTGGAGCGGGAGGACGTGTTCGATCTCGTGGAGGAGCGGTTCGGGACGGAGCGTGAGGGGTTCGCGTTCACGGGGTGTCCTCACAGGCCTGACGGTGAGATCCCGAGGTTCGACGGCTGTGCGATCTGCTGTCCGGCGAACGCGACGCTCGATGGGTACAGGCTCCGGGGGACGTGCCCCGTGGTCGCGCCGATCGAGGACGTCCACGACGTGGTGTTCACGGACTCGCTGAAGGCCGCCCACTACCTGGCGTCACGGGTCGAGGTGAACGTGGGTCCGCTGTGATCGGGGAAAATCATAAGTAGGACGACGTCCGGGACGGCTTTGGGTCGGGGCCGTGGGGTAGCCTGGTCTATCCTTCCGGCTTTGGGGGCCGGAGACCCCGGTTCAAATCCGGGCGGCCCCACCAATTCTGAGAATCGTTACGAATATTATAACGATTTGGGATTTAAGAATTGATTGAGCGAACGAGGTTACCGACGTAGCTCGGGTAGCCGCAGTATCCTCGTGGCTCTGGTGAGATCCTTGATCCTCCACTCGGACTCCCCTAGTACACTCCGCTGAGCTTCACGCCAGCGGTACGTCAGCCTCGCCCTCCAGGAGTCCATGCGCTGCGCGTCCGTGTGGTACTCGTCGTCCTCGCTCATGAGTATCGGACGCTCGGGTTCCTCTGTCGGATCTACACCGGCCCATTCCGCCAGCTCTCGGAGTGCTTCCAGTCCTCGCTCGGTAATGGGGAACTCGATGGTTTCCTCCGGTTTCTCGACCCTCAGGCGGGGCTCGTCCGGCGTTTCTTCGAGCCAGGGCTCGCCGGGACACACATCCGCCCAGCGCATCCTCACTAGGTCCATCACGCTGATTCCCGATTCGGCGATGATGCGGAACGGCGCCCACCAGGATGCGTCCTTGTTTTCTTTTGCCCACTCCTCGATCAAATCTACCAGCTCTAAAATTTCACGAGCGTCCTGCTCGGTCATCTCGGGCGATGCAGGCGATCCGTACGCCTTCACGGTCAGGACGAGCAGTGGGTCCCTACCAACGGCTCGTAGGGCTTTAGTGAGCGCGTACCAGCACAGTCTACCCATTTCATGGTCCAACTCCATGTTACGGACTGACTCCACCAGCAAGTTACGGAGTTCGCGTGCTACCTCTAAAATCTCCTCGTCTGGGGCCTTCTCGAGCCACTCTTCCGGCTCCTCGTCCTCCAGGATCCTCCGGAGGAACTCATCCAGCCTCCGTAAAGCGAAGCGGTATGAGTGCCGGGTGTTTTCGTTGCGTACGTCCAGCAGATCCGCTAGCTTCTCCAAGGCCACGGGGGGCTCCCCCTACGTGAAAGTTTTACGTGGCGTCCGGATGGGCCCCGGCTCCCAGCCGTGGCGCCGTCACGCCATCAGCACATTAGCCGTTGTGCTATATTAGTTATGTTGAACACCGAGAACCCGACATAACCGAAGGGGTATCGCGACGTGTCGGAGCTGAACGTAGTGGAGCTGTTCCACGGTGACCTGTACTCCATCGCGTACCGGGCGGAGCTGGACAAGTTCCTACCGATGATCGGAAGGGCCCGCATCACCCCGGCAGAGCTGACGCTCGCGGGACTGCTGGAGTTAGGGTATGAGGTGGAAGTTACTACGTTGGAGGGGAAATCACTACCCGGTCGACGAAGGATCGAATTGGCGGACGAGGTGAAAGGGGTTGTGACCGGACGATACGTGGAGGAGCTCCTAGACTCGGACCGCGTGCATCACCTCAGGCTTTCCGCTAGGTGTCTCGGGGCGGAGGTCAAGATACGCTACTCATCCGACTGGAAGGTGGAAATAGGAGGCTACGAGGTGGACCCTTCGAAGCTCCACAAGAACCGAGCGTTGGTGAAGCTGCTGGAGTTCGTGTCGACGCGTGAGCCGTCCTTCACGGATCTCGTGGTGGACCTAGGGGCGGCTCCCGGAGGCTGGTCGTCCTTCGCGGCGCAGATGGCGGAGAACGTGGTCGCCGTCGACCCCGCGAGGTTGGAGGATCGCGTGAGGGAGCTGGAGAACGTGCACCATCTGCGTATCACGGCTCACGAGTTCGTCCTCCCCGAGATGATCGGGGTCGGATTCCCCGGGGAGAAGGTGACGCTGCTCTCGGACGTCTACTCCGGGAACCCCGAGGACGACCTGTATGCGGTCCTTCGACTGCTGGAGCGTCTCGAGAACGACGTCGTGTGGGGTTTCGTGAAGGTGGCACCGGCGGAGGACGATGTGTTGGAATGGTTCATGGAGGAAATCGAAGAGGCGGGGTTCGCGGTGGAGAACGTCAATCTCGAGTCGGCGAGCTCGAACGAGACGTTCGTTTACTTCCGAGAGTGACCGTGGTCTCGTGACGGTAGGGTGGGGAGCACACACAAAGTATCCTCAGCGTCTCCGAGCCGTCGTTCTCGACCCAATGTACCGAACCGCGGGGGATCTCCACGCAGTCCTCCGGATGGACCTCCAAGGATCTCGACCCGACGTGTACGATGCCCCGGCCCTCCAGGACCCAGTACACCTCGTCGAAGTCGAGGTGGTAGTGCGGTACCGTGGACTCTCCGGGCGGAATCTCCGCGACGGCCAGGCTCACGGTGTTAACGCGGGAGAACTCCGGGCGCACGACCTCGTAGATCAGCGAGCCGTCAAGGGTCACGTAGGGCACGGAGTCGCGCGGACTGCGTTTCAAGACCCGGTACTCCCCGTGAAGTTAGTGGCGAACGTCGGATGGGAGGCCGCGTGCACGTGGACGTACGTTCCCAACACGTTCGGGAGGTCTTTGGGCCGAAACCCCTCCCGTCCGCGCCAACCTTGACCCCGGATTATCCGGTACGCGCTCTCGAGACCCTCGGGCCTCACGAGGCGTGAGTAATGAAACTCGTGGCCCTTGAACGTCTCCCCCTTACGCGTTACCGGGGTGTCGTCCACGGCGCGGGCGACCGTGTAGCTGAGGCCTTGAACCCTATCCGTCATTTCGACCGCTACGTCGAAGACACCCACCCACCTGTACCTGTCCTCGTTCCACCTGAGCTCCCTACACAGGTACATGAAGCCGCCGCATTCCGCATATATCGGGGCGCCCGACTCCGCCAACTCTCGGATGGAGTTACGCGTACTCTCGGCATCTTCCAGCTGACGTGCGAACAGCTCCGGGTAGCCGCCCCCGATGTAAAGCGCATCCGCGTCGGGTGGAACGTCCTCGTCGCGCACGGGGCTGAACTCCAGGAGCTTCGCGCCGTTCTCCTCGAGTGCCTCCAGGTTCTCCGGGTAGTAGAAGTTGAAAGCCTCATCCTTAGCCACGGCGATGCGGCATTTGGTCGGGTTCACTTCCCAGGGACGCTCCCCGGGCCCCAGCGGACCGGCGGCCTCCGCCACGTCGATGAGCGCGTCCAGGTCCACATGCTCGGAGATCACCTCGGCCACTGTGCGGAGACGTTCCCTCATCTCCTCGAGGCGTTCGGGGGTCGGCACCAGACCCAAATGCCGGTATTCCACCTTGAGCCTGCGGTCCCTAGGGACGTAACCCAGGACCTTGACGTCGGTGTACTTAACCAGGGCGCGTCGCACCTTGTGGTAGTGAACCTCGGACCTGATGCGGTTCAGTATCACACCGGCTATGTTCGCTCCTTCCAGTTCCGCGTAGCCCTTCACCAACGCCGCCACACTCTTGGTGAGACTCCGGGCGTCGACGATCAACACTACGGGTGCGTTGAGGACCTCGGAGACGTGATACGTGCTCCCCCTCACACCGACGGCGCCGATACCCTCGTAAAGCCCTCGAACTCCCTCCACGACGGCGAGATCGGCGCCCTCACATCGGTGCTCGAAGAGCCATCTGACGTGCTTCTCGCGGAAGAGGAACGTGTCGAGGTTACCGCACGGTCGCCCGGAAGCCAACCAGTGGTACGACGGATCGATGTAGTCGGGGCCCACCTTGAACGGTTGTACCTCGTAGCCGTCGGCTCGTAGCGCCTGAATTATGCCGGCGGTGATCATAGTCTTACCGCAGGCGCTGGACGAGCCCGCGAGTACTATCCGGGGTATCGGCAACAGGGCACCCCTGTTTCCGTGTATCATAAAATTTGATATACAGGACTTCCACGCCGACCGCTCGGGGGAAAAGCTTCACGGCCATGCGATGCAGGAGATGCGGTTCCTCCAACTTGGAGGAGCGTGACGAAGGCGACTACGTCGTCGTTAAGTGCCGCGAGTGTGGTCACGTCATCGTCCGCAGGAAGGTAGGGTCGGCAGGTCTGACCACCGAGACACTGGGTATCGCCGTGGCCGCAGCAGTGACCGCGACGGCGATCGCCTCGACGCTCGTGTAAGAGGTTAGGGAAGACGGAAATTAGGGTCATCGGAAGGCCCGCACGGCCCCTCGCTCGTTGGATGTCCCGGCCCGGTACGCAACGGCGCCCATCCCGGGAGGGGACACCTCCCAAGTCGCGCCGCCACTGGGAAGTTGTGTGGCCGGGGCGGGGAAATCCGATACCAACGCCCCGACTCCGTATTTATTTCATGAGGTGCTTGGCGTACTTCAGGAGCGACGGTTTCCTGCTGATCACCTTCTTGGCCACCTTCACGACTTCCTCTCCCTTCACTAACCTGAGGATATCCTCACGGTCCAGCGCCTCCGCCAATGCGTTGAGCTCCTCGTTACTCATTTCGGAGAATATCTTAGACGCCTTCAGGGCGTATTTGAACGTCTTACCGAACTCTTCCTCCCACCGGTCTTGGTACCGTTTCAGGAAGGAGGCGGACGTGTCGTCCTCTTCGATCGCCTCGGCCGCCACCTCGCCCGCGATCCGACCGCAAACCAGGGAAGTATGAAGACCACCGCCGGTTAACGGGTTGACCTGGCGGGCCGCATCACCCACGAGGAGGATCCCGTCACCGTACGTCCGCTCGACGGGCCCGCACACCGGCACACCACCCACGTTCACTTCCACGGGGACGGCGTCCGCCACCGCTTCCGAGATCAGCTCGTGATCCTCCAAGGCACGGTTCAGTACCTTCAGCGCATCCCCGGGTTCGGATTCGGACCCTCGGATACCTAATCCCACGTTCGCCCGACCTTCGCCCTTCGGGAAGATCCAGAAGTACCCTCCCGGGAAGAACTCGGCGTCGACGAAGAAGTGCGTGGCGTCCTCCTCCACATCAACGCCCACCATCTCATATTGCGCGCAGGTACACATCTCTACGGGTTTGAGCGATGGAACCAGTCCGGCGGTTCTTCCTATGCGTGATTCGATTCCGTCTGCGGCGATGACGATGCGGGCTCGGACCTCGTGCACTCCATCCTCGCCCTCGTACTCGACCCCGACCACCCGACCCTCATCTAACAACGCCCGTCGAGCATGCGCCAACAACTCGACCTCCGCACCAGCCTCCACCGCCCGAACAACCAACCACTTATCAAACACACGACGCTCCAACACGTACCCGTCACCGGGGACCTCGAACTCCTTCCCGTTGGGAGCGTAGATGAGGGCGCGCGAGATCTCGGTAGCGATCCACTCATCCTGGGGCTCGATGCCAGCGTGTTCGAGCCCGTGTGCACTTATTCCTTCGGCGCACTGTTTGGGGACGCCGATCTCGGCCTTACGCTCGAGTATCAGGACATCACAACCGGCCTCCGCCGCGGCCCACGCCGCCACCGAACCCGCCGGACCCGCACCGACCACCACCACATCGAACTCCATAGCCTCACTCCCCCTCGTTCTCGATGGCGCCCGTCGGGCAAACCTTGGCGCAAATACCACAGTCATCGCACTCAGGACCGAACTCGGGCTTTCCACCGGAAATCGTCAGCGCGTCCTTGGGGCAGACCGCAGCGCACGCGGCGCACCCGAGACAGCGTTCGACCATGACTTTCAACTCCGATCACCTCCCTCATCCAGAAACTCGATCACATCGAGACGCTCACATTCCGCTTCAACCTCAACAAGCTCGGCGAGACTGGGGCGAGTCCGTCCAGCATCTCCAGATATTAATTCTTTCACGTACAGTCCCGGGTCGCAGAGGAACTCGATGACGGCTCGATCTCCGTCGTACTCGATCAGCTTGGCCTCGTGAACTCTTTTCCTCCTAACTTTGTCCGCCCTCCTGTGGAGCACGCGCCTCGGTGTCCTCTGCTCTATCACACTCCTCTCCAGCCCCTTCAGGACTTCTCTCAGCTTGTCCTCCGGAACTGGTTTTCCGAACTTCACCCACGCTCGGTACCTCTTCCGGGATCGCTCGGAGAGGTCTTTTACCTTCCCGACGTCTTCGGGATCCCCGTACTCCAGTCCCACCACCTGTACGTCGTCGCCCACCTTCCGGTTGATCTCTCCTTCGATCTCCTTAAGGTCGACATTCCGGCGCTTAGGGTACAGGAGTTCCATCACGAAAGGTCTACCGTTTCCGAGCATTCTCACGTCGATGTCCTCGCGACCCGCGGCGTGGAACTTGTGCGACTCCGCCAGGAAGGCGTCCTTCAGCACCATCCCAATGAGTTCCTCCACGGACTCCGTGTACAGCTTACCGGTGAAATCGCAGTTCGGACATCCCGCCCCCCGGCACCGCGGGCAGGGCCACTTCGTCTGCGGGATCCCCCTCCTCAACTTAAGGTAGCGCCCTCGCACGTAGATGGGGCGTACGTGGACTTCGAACTTCGGATCCTCCAAGGAGGGCCGGAAATCGAACACCACCTCGATATCCGGGTTCCTCGGATCCGCGCGCACGTCCAGCAGGTGTTCCACCCTCTTACCGACCTCCCTGTTGAACTCGCGTTTGATGGGTTCACCCTCGACGCCGAGCGTCTCCCAGAGCTCCTTCTCGGCTTTCCGTATCTCCTCCGGCCATCTGGATCCCACCACGAACCCCCGAAACTCAAGGTCCTTCAACTCACACGCGACTACCTCGGCGAACTCGTCCACTTTGTCCAGCACTCCACGGCATACACCACAGGGTTCGGGCTCGGGAGGGTCGTCGAGTACCGCTGCGGCCTCCTCCAGCCCGGATCGGGCGAGCAGCTCGAGTGTCTCCTCCTCCCCTTCCAAGTGTGCTCGCATTCCTAGGTACAGCTTAATGGCTCGACCCCGCTCCCTGTTCTCGAGCCCTGTCAACCCGTAACCGAAGGCCCGGCCCAGGCAGGAATCGCACGGATTGAACCGTTTCAGCGCCTCTCGTAGCCGATCGATCACGGCGGATCACCACCCGTGAGTCGCTCCGAGAGACGTTGACATCGACGGATCGGTGACGACGGCTAAGACTTGCACCCGAGTACAACGGCAGCGTAAAGCGTCCGAGCGGTTTCATGCACGCCACGGGTTAGGAGCTCCTGGGTGGATCATTCCCGCCTTCTTCCGTCGTGGGTTGCCCTACCGTTGTCGATGCGATAACGCGACTATCACGCTCGCACAAAAAGTCAAAGCGCACTCAGGTGGGAAGACAGCACACTAATCCGCCACCGACTCGGGAGTCCTGAATCCAAGTCGACCTTACGTAAGTGCGTTAAACCCCACCGAAGTCCGCCGCTGCCCCCGCGACACCATGAACGGCAACGGTTTAACCCGCGGTGCGATCGTAAGGCGGGGGTTCGGGAGCATGCCCAGAATAGTCTCCGTGAAGGCCAGGGAAGTGTTAGACTCACGCGGAGAACCCACGGTGGAAGTGGAGGTGGAACTCGAAGACGGTACCGTCGGTCGGGCCATGGTCCCATCCGGAGCTTCCACGGGCACGTACGAAGCGCTGGAGCTGAGGGACGGCGACGATCGTTACGGAGGTAAGGGAGTACGCCGTGCCGTCAGGAACGTGGAGGAGATCATCGCCCCGGAGATCGAGGGACTCGACGCGACGGCCCAACCTGACATCGACCGCACGATGATCGAGCTCGACGGCACCGAGAACAAGTCTCACCTCGGAGCGAACGCGATCCTGGGAGTCTCGCTGGCGGTCGCCCGGGCGGCGGCCAAGTCGCTGGGGATACCGTTGTACCGATACCTAGGTGGTCCGACGGCGCGCCGACTGCCCGTGCCGTTCATGAACGTGATCAACGGCGGCGAGCACGCGGGTAACGAACTCGACTTCCAGGAGCACATGATCGTCCCGCACGGCTTCGAGTCGTTCTCCGAGGCTCTTCGAGCCGGTGTGGAGACGTACCACGTCCTCGGGGAGCTACTGGAGGAGGAGTACGGACCTATCGCCACGAACGTGGGTGACGAGGGCGGTTACGCTCCACCGATGAAGGATACGGTGGAACCACTGGACGTCCTCGTGGAGGCCATCGAGGAGGCCGGATACGCACCCGGCAAGGAGATCGCGTTGGCCCTGGACGCAGCCGCGAGCGAGTTCTACGACGAGGACTCGGGGACGTACAGGGCGTACGGTCAGAAGTATACCCGCGACGAGCTGATCGACGTGTACAAGGATCTGGTAAGCCAGTACCCGATCGTTTCCATAGAGGACCCGCTGCACGAGGAGGACTTCCGGGGCTTCGCCAAGATCACCGAGGAGCTAGGCGATAAGGTCCAAATCGTGGGTGACGACCTGTTCGTGACGAACCCGGACCGCCTGCGGAAGGGGATCGAAATGGGGGCGGCGAACGCCCTGCTCCTGAAGGTGAACCAGATCGGAACCCTGACGGAGGCCGTGGAGGCGGGTGAGCTCGCGCTTCAACACGGGTACGGTGTGATGGTGAGCCACCGGAGCGGCGACACCGAGGACCCGTTCATCGCCGACCTGGCCGTGGCCCTAGGGTGCGGACAGATCAAGACCGGAGCGCCCGCCCGTAGCTCTAGGACGGCCAAGTACAACCGCCTGCTCCGGATCGAGGAAGACTTAGCCGGGGCGGCGGAGTTCGGACCCCGGAACGACTTCTTCCTCCCCTAACTCTCACTCTCCGGTATCCACACCTTCGACACCACTTCTCGAGCCATCTTAGACCAGCTCAGGAAATACACGGTCCACAGAACGGGCGTAGCCGTCGCTATAGGGAACGTAACCCACCACAGTCCCGGAGATGCTGCCGAACCAGCGAAGAACACGGACAACAGCGCGAATACTACCGAGAAAAGGATCACCCTATCTTCCCTAATCGTCGCTCGTAGTGCCATACACCACCGTACGGCGCCCCTCGGATCGACCCAACGTAGCGTCTTCACCAGGGGTACCAGGGAAACCATGGCGATCACGAGTTCGATTACCGCCGTAAGGTGCGCGGAGGGTGGTAGCGACTTGCGAAGCATCGCGGTCTCCGCCAAGCTACCGTGAAGGCAGGTGCCCAACCCCGAGAATATCGAGACCATCGCCACTAGGCTGAAAAACGCGCGAACTCCGTGAAGCTCCACGGTCTTCACGCGGTTGTTCAACAGGAACGACAGTACCGACGTCGCCAAGATCCAAGGCGCAGCCGTGAAGAGGAAAACACCCAGGGCCTTCGGTCCCCAATACTTCAACACGCCCCTAACGACCGCTAGAAACACCAGGAGTGCCGACACTATCGGCCCTGTACGCAGAATTTTGTTGAAGCTGGACGCCAAGCTTTGCCCTTTGGCGGCCTCTTCGGCCGCGATCACGGTATCCACGGGGTCCTCGCGCAGGGACCTTTTTGCGGCCTTAACCGGCAGGGAGGCCACGCACAGGAACCAGTACATCCACCTAGGCGCCCACCCGTCCTCGCGGCCCAGCTCCACGGAATCTCCCGGCCACACGGCCTTCACGGACCCCTGCGCTTCGTGCAGGACCGGTGACCTACCGAGCTCCACCATTTTGCATAGTACAGTCGCCACACGGTCGGCGCCCGCCCTGGCGTACGTCTCTTTGTCGACCTCCGACGCGCGCCGTTCCTCGAGCAGTCGTTGTAGATCACGCATGAGCCGCTTCGAGTGGAAAGGTAGCTCCACGTGTCCGCTCCGAGTGAGGATAATCATCTTACGTCTTCGTCTCTTGAACTCGAAGTCCACACTAATTCCAGTGATCTCATCCACGGGAACTTCCGTGACGTCCTTACCACGGATTATCAACACCCTATCCTCTCCTACGACGACCAGTTTCTCCCTCTTCAGAACCCGTAGTAGGTACAGTAGAGGCAGCAGAAGGGGTGCAACTACTATCGGGATCGCTATCGCTCCAACCACCATCGGGTAGTGTTTTTCCACTATTACCTTTATCCCGACCGCGGCGACTAGTCCGACGATTACGAGGTTAAGTGTCGCGACTATGAGGAATCCGGTACGCTGATACAGCCGGGGGTCTATAGACGCGGGGTTCCACCCCCTCTTACCCCCGGTCATTCGGGGACCGGGGTGGGGTACTCCCCCGTGAGGCAACCCACGCACAGCTCCCGTTTCTTCAATCTGATCGACTCGACGAGACCTTCTAGAGACAGGTAAGCCAGCGAGTCTGCCGAGATTTTCTCACAGATCTCTGGAACATCGAGGTCTGCGGCTATTAGCTCCTCCTTCGTGGCCATGTCGATCCCGTAGTAACAAGGGGACACCACGGGAGGTGACGCGATCCTCATGTGAACCTCACGGGCCCCGGCATCCCGCAGCATTTCCACTATTTGTCGAGAGGTGTTTCCACGTACGATGCTGTCGTCCACTACTGCCAGCGAGCACCCTTTGATCACCTCCCGGATGGGGTTCAGCTTTACCCGGATGCTCCGTACGCGCTCCTCCTGCTCCGGCATGATGAACGTCCTACCCACGTACCGATTTTTGATCAGTCCCTCTTCCATAGGGACCCCCAACGACTCCGCGTATCCCAGCGCCGCCGTCCGACCCGAATCCGGGACGGGAACCACCAGATCGCACTCGACCGGGGCCTCCTCGGCGAGTCGCTTACCCATGCACTTCCGACATTCGTACACGCACCTGCCTTCGATGATGGAATCCGGCCGTGCGAAGTACACGAACTCGAACATACAGACGGCCTTGCGTTCCCTTCTCACGACTTTACTTTCGACGTCGCCCTCCCGAATCCAAACTACCTCGCCACGTTCCAGCTCGCGGCGTTCCTCCACACCTAACACGTCCAGACCTACCGTCTCGGAGGAAACGAAGAAGCCACGTTCGTCCCATCCCAGGCACAGTGGTCGGAATCCCCAGGGATCTCGGACCGCGATTAGGTCACCGTGACTCGTTATCACGGTCAGGGAGTACGAGCCTACCAACCGTTCCATAACGTCCTCGAACGCCTCGAACATATCGTCGGTCTCGGTGAGAGCGACCGCGAGCAGTCGGGCGATGACCTCCGAATCAGTCTCCGAAACGAAAGCATGTCCGTCGGAAACGAGCTCCCGCCTTAGCTCTTCGGAGTTCACGATGTCTCCGTTGTGGGCCAAAGCCAGCTCGCCCTTCGAGTACCCCACTTTGAACGGTTGGGCGTTGACGAGCTCGGAAGCGCCAGTCGTCGAGTACCTGACGTGGCCGATACCCACTGGACCCGAGAGCTTCCGCAGGTCGGGCCGATCGAAGACTTCGGTCACTAGGCCCATGCCCTTCTTCCCGACCAGTCGGAGTCCATCGTACACGCAGATTCCGGCCGACTCTTGGCCCCTGTGCTGGTTCGCATGGAGGATGAGGTAATTATAAACGCCCGCCTCGTTTTCCTTAAGCAGGTAACAGCCGGAAACCCCGCACAACCACTACACCCCCGGGCGGTACCCTACATGGGCACGGTTCTGACCGTAGCGGTCCTTCTGTGGTCGCTCATATCGTACCCGGTCAACGCGGTCGAGCCGGTAGAGTACTCCACCCACGGAACCGAATCCCCCTTGGACAAAGGGCATTACGCGGATCACCGATTCGATCGCGAGCTCCGAGAACAGCCTACACTAACCCGACCGGAGTACCGCGCCGATCGAACTGACACCGGGGAAGTCGGAAGGGAATCCAAAGAGAAACTAGACGGCAAGCGTGGCAAGAACCGCGGCGGGCGTCAGCACGGCGGAGGATCTGCTGACGGGCGAGCGTCGGTACGGAACGCCAAGTGGATCGGTGCCGGAGTGACTCTAAGCCTGTCGTTATTGGGGGCCCTGATCATGTGGGAGAGCTCACGGGCTACGTCTCGCCGAAGAACTTCTTGAGTGACACGCTGTGGTCGCTTCCGAACAGCGTCTTCGCTTCTTCCTCCAGCAGCTCCACCTCCGAGGCGATCGTCCTCCATTCCTCGTCGTGCGTGCCGAACTCCTCCACCAGTCGCTTAGCAGGTTCCAGGTACTTCGTCGCCGTCGCCGGGTAGATGGTTAACAGTACGTCACCGCCGCACCGCGGGCACTTGCCGCTGAGCGGGGGTACGTTGAACTTCGCATTGCAGCGTGAGCAGCGGAACTTCTGACGCCCGAACTTCCGCAGGTTTCCTTTGATATCAGGCAAGAAGTGGGAGTCGAGGACTATCTTCGCAACGTCGGACTCGTCCACGGCTCGGATCCTCCTGGCGAGGTCGAGCTGCTCCTCGAGCTTCTCCTCCATCTTCTCCAGCCTGGAGTACCGCGTCACGGTAGGTCCGAGGTCTATCGCCTCGGTATCGTGGGTGAACTGGAGCCCCCGGGGTAAGTCGAGTCTGTCCTCAAGTCGCTCTATGAGCTCTTCCGCCTCTCCCGCGTCGGCGTATTCCAAGGCCTTCCTGTACAGCTCCAGCGGGTAGTCGCCGCAGACATCCATGTTCCAGACTTCATCGTCGATCTCGTACGGGTCCACCACCGCGGTGAGCACCAGCGGGGCGTCCATCAGGCCCCCGCGTTTGTCAGGTAGGTACAGGCGGCTGAAGTTCAGGAGGACGTCGAGTAACAGCATGAAGGCGTCCTCGTCACCGTCGCAGTTCCTGCGTCGGGCCGCGTTGATTATGGGGTGGTTGTACCAGCAGTTAATGTCCGCGATTCCGACTACGCGCCCCACCACGCCGCATGAGGTATGCGGCGCTAAAGTGACGATTAAGTGTCCGATCAGATCCTCCGGCTTCTCCACGCCGTACACGGGCTCGAGTCCGTAATATTTCCGCAGGAGATCATCCAGGTACTGGCAGACCCGGACGGCCCACTCCGCGGCCTTCCTCGGTAGCACCACGTCCTGCGGGTAGAGCTCCACCACCTGATCCTCCGAGACCACGGGATCGCCGTTGATGTCCCGCTCGAACCCCAGGAGTCTGGCCTTGAACGGCGTTAACCCTACCTCCTTCAGCCTCACGTGCGTCAGCGGGCAGTCGTTACAATCGAAGCGTAGGGTACCATCCTTGAATACGAAGAGGTCCCTCTTAGCCCTCAGGATACCTTTCTGCAACGGTTCGGGCATTTTCAGCCTGCTGGTCATTCCTTTTACTCCTTTGAGCGTATCGGTAGTACCGACTTCCTCCTCCGCGCGTCGGACCAGCTCCCTAACCGGCAGCGAGGAATACGGGTCGTCGTTCCGCTCGATGTCGGCGCGGACGACGGGATCGGGCTCCTCGCAGTCGCACTCGTCAGCTGGCTCATCACACCGGTTACAGTACTGCACGGTTTCCGTACCGCAGAACGGACACACCCGGTACGGTACCAGCCGGTCGCACTCCGGGCAGATCCGGTAGCAGACCTCGACGCGATCCGTGTCCTCCGATTCCCCTCGATGGAACTTCATGATATCTCGCTGATTACCGCCGGCTATGCCGATAGGGAACAGTACGTGCGGCGGTGGACTCATCTTCCTCTCACGTGCCTTCTCCGGTCTCCCCATCCGGGCTCCTATTCTCGTCGGCGCCTTCTCACGGATCGGGAACCCGGCTAGCTTGGACACGTACCGGCACGTCTCGTCCCGTATCACGAGGTAATCCAGCAAGTAGTCCAGATCCTCGTCCTGCTCGCGGAACTCTCCGCTCTCGGGGTCGTACCCGAGCTGGGCCAACAGCGCCGACGCCCAGGGTTCCTCCACCACGATCGTGTCGTCTTCGAGCCTGTGGGGGACGAGCAGATCCTCCAATATACGCTTGATCTCTCCGTCGTTCTCGAACTCGACTCGTAGGTTCCCCCATTCCGACCCGGCGACCTCGAGTGCCTCTCGGAGCTCGTCTACGTCCTTCGGTTTCACGTCGTGCCATAGGAACGTGTACTTCGGGTGGAACGGAACCCCGTACTCGCGCGACAGTTCGATGGCCTCCTCCACGCTCATACGCTCCGGGGAGCTGAGGCGCGGTATCACTTCCTTTCTCACTAATTCGACGATGGAACGGGCCACCTTCACGGGACCGTTCAGGAAGCCGTCGAGGTTGTTCCCGTTCCCGGACAGCCTGCTCGCTTCCTTCACCAATCGCTTCAATGGAACATCCTTCAGCTTCTCGAAGACGTCGTTCGGGAGGTTCTTCCTGAGGCCTATCACCTTGACAACGTCCGGTACTTCCTTCACCCACCACTCCGGGCAGTACGCCGGAGGGACGAGCGGATGGTTGTTCTCTATGAACTCACCCACCGCGACCAACATCTCGCCTAGGTCCAGTATCTCCTCGATCTCATCCTTCTCGACGAGTTCCTTCGCCTCTCTCGGATCGTCTAGACGTACGACCGAACCGTCTCGGAGCTTTACCACCGGAGGCTCTATCTCGGTCACCGGCAGCACGCAAGCCGCCTTGCCCGGCCGCTCCACCTTCAGCTGTGTACCTATGACTATGAAGCCCTTTGTAACGTACATCAACGACGGGTGGACTCCGACGGCCGCGAAACCGGTATTCCTAGCCCGACCGTATCGGAGCCGGAAACCTCCTTTAGCTGACGGGTGAGAAAGTAGCGGCCTCCCCGCTACGAGCTCGCCCATGTACTTGTCGTTGGGTTTGATCTTGGTCTTTTCCTCCTCCCCTTCCTCTTCGTCGTCGGATCCCTTGTTCACGAGCTTTTCCAGGAACTCCCATCCGTCAATTCCATACTTCTCGACGCGTTTGATCAGCTTCGGAGCCTTCTGACAGATACCCTCACAGATAACCAGAAGGGCGCCTCCGCGGAGTTGGTTAGGGAGATGTGGGATGTCACGGTGACCTTGTACCTCCACCTCCTCCGTGGGTTCTCCGTCGATCTCGATCGGGATGTTCTTCGCGACTAACTCGACCTCTTCCTCCGAAGGATTGTACTGGAACGACCCTACCTTATCCAGATACGTCACGACTTCTTCCACGTATCGACCTACAAGGTCGTGATCGAAGTCGTCCGGGTTGAACCTCGGTAGGCCGGCTACTTGACGAGCATAATCGGCGAGGAGTGCAGAAAGAGCCGCCGCCGTACCACCTGCGGCTCGGATCGGTCCGGCGTATTTGACGGCTAAGTAACAGTTCTCAGGGTCGACTTCTTTCCCACACTCCGTGCACACGAGCTTCGGCTCCTCATGCGGGGGTTCCGACTCGTCGACGACCCTGTGGCCCGTACCCCGCTCACGGATCTCGACGGCCGCGATGCCTTCCAGTGGGGCCGATACCACGGCTTCCGTCAGCACCGCCAGGCCTATTCTAACCGCGTAATCTATCCTCTTGTGCAGCGGTAAGTCGCCTTTGACCTTCAGCTCTCCCTTAATTACCTCCTCTACGATACGAAACGTGGCTTCCTCACGGTCCCCGAGCTCTTCCTCCAACTCCTCCAGTCGATCCGCTACGTTTTCGACCTGGAGCAGACCCTCCACTCGCTCACCGATCGACGTGGCCAGCATCACCTCGGGTTCCGGTTTCGGATCTTCCCTACGCTGTCTGGCCTTCGTAGCGACGTCGACGAAGCGGGAAGAGACCTCTTCCAGCGTCTCCCGATACCTGTCCAACTCCTCACGCGCTCTGTTCACAACGGGACGTCCCCTTCAGCGGTTTTCCTCCCGCCAGCTACGACCCCGCCTCTCCAGCCTTAGAGGGACTCCCCCGATGTCCACGATTCTCTCGAACGTCTCCGAAGGTATCTCTTTTCGGGGTTCCGGCTCGTGCTCCTCCTTCCTTTTGTCTCGCTCTTTCTCGAGCGGAAGTTCCTGGATACGTCCTCCGGTATCGACCGGCAGCTCGAACTGGAACGTCTCAACTCTAATCCATCCTCCACCGGGTAGCTTGATCTCCTGGACGTTACGATTGGTGCGTCCCTCGCGCTCCAGCCGTTCGAGCTCCTTTTCCATCTCTTCACAAAGCCGCGCTATCTCTCGCTCCATCTCATGCATCGCCTCCTCCATCGAGCGATCGATCATCCTGAACAGCGTACGGAACAAGTGGTCGAACATCTCGAGATTCCCCCTACACGGGACAGGCGGGATTCCCACACTCGGTGCAGAAGGGGCCTTCCCAACACCGGTTCGGGCACGGTACCTGGGCGGCGCTCGCGCACGCGCAACACGCGGCGCCGAAGGGGGTCAAGCCGACCTCCCGAGCTATTCTGAGGAGGCGCTCCTTGATATCGCCGGTACGCACGTACACCTGCTTCCTGCCTTTGGGTATCGGTCTGTTGGCTCTATTAACTATTTCCGAGACGTCAAACCCGGATCGCTTCAGCCTGCTCAGTATACCCTCGTTCACCCGGAAACCTCCCACCACGACACCCCGAGCTCCGGCGTCGCGAGCCATCCGGAAAAGTTCTTCCGCCTCTTCAAGGCCGACTATTCCCGGTAGTATCGGCCTGAAGAAGAGGTCAACGGTCAAACCGGCTTTCGAGAGCTCGGTGATCGTCTCTAACCGCTCCTCGGGTCTAGGGGCTCGCGGCTCTAGCCTGGAAGCTTTCTCTCTGTCCGGTGTGAGAATCGTGACGAGACCGTTCAGCGGAAGCTCCAACCTCGCGAGTGACTCAGCCACCTCCCCGTCAATCGCGGACTTCGTGGAAAACTGCGTGGGATTACCTAACCACCGTGAGAACGTCCTCAGGTACTCGAGCGTTTTGTCCGCAAGCTCCGGGAGGAACGGATCCGTCACGCTACCCACCGCTATGAACGTCCCCTCACGACCTGGTTCGAAACCCCGGTTGTATAGCAGGGCCAAGACCATGCCTTCCCCGGAGAGCCTGTAAGGGCGGGCGCGCTCGAATCTGAACCCCATCTCCGGTATGTAACAGTAGGAACAGGCCCTGGGACACCCATGACCTGGGTGAACCGTGATCCCACAAGGCCTCGGACGTCGACGGGCGTGGGAATCTCGGCGGGCTTTCTCGATCTCTCTCCGGTCGAGACGTGACTCGAGCCTTTCGATCAACTCCCGTCTCATTTCATCGCGCCCCAAATCCATAGCATGGTACACCACGCTAACGTCGGTACCGTCAAGTACATCGAACCCAGGAGACTCCTCCGCATAACCCGCTTCTCGTGGCATCTTACGGCCGCCGCGGCCACGGCGACGTTGTAAGGGCATGCGGCCGCCGCACAGGCCGCACCGGCCAGTGTGATCTCCGGATATGGTGTTCCAGACGCGAAAGTCGCCATCACCGCGGTAGTGCTGCCGACGACCATCTCCCCCATGAACCCCACCAGGAAAGTGACCAGCGGAGACCCCGCGTAAGGCCTGATCGCGCTGGGGAGTTCGGAATGAGCTATCAGCGTTCCAAGGACCATTAGGAGCACGATCGAAAGCAGTTCCTCCCAAGTCTTCCGAAGCACACGGATGAGTGCTCCGACCATTCGAGTCCATCGGGGAGTCGCGTACAATAATACGGCGACCCACAGCAGCATCCACGGTTGCACCCACTTCACGTCCAGGGCCTTGACTACTCCTATCCCGACGACCACCAGCCCGTAGACTATCATTCCCTTGATAGTGTCATTGCTGACCTTGATCCTGGCTTCCTCGCCCGCGACTCGTAGGTACCAGAGGAAACCGGAAGCTACGCCCAAAACTAAGAGCGGGCCCACGATACTGGGAGATGCGACCCACCAAACGGCCAGCAAGGAGGCAGTGGTCATAATCCCCATGGTCGTCAGTAGGACCTTCGACACCCGGAGGTCGGCTGTCTCCGCTACAGCATAAGGCAATACCAGCAGGCTCGGAGCGATGCAGAGGGCGACATCGAAGCTCAGCTTCTTAGGATCGATCCCTGAAACTCCCGAAGTGACGAGAATCGGTACACCGAAGGCCGCGAACACCCCGAACGGAGCGTGCCCCACGAGAGCCGCGGCCGCCGCGGTCGTCTTACTCAGTCCCGCTTCGACGAGGAGTGGACCTACTAGAGTAGCGGGCGTTCCGAAGCTTGCCACACTCTCGAAAGCTCCGGTAGCCACGACGCTTAGGCCCACCAAGCACGGGCCGCGCAGTTGGCAGGTCTCCTTCAGAATGTGCACGATATCCTCCAGCACGCCGTCTTCACGCATCATCTCCACGAGCGTGAGGCTGGCCAACACGACGGCCAAAATTTCAACACCTTTTAGCGCGGAGTCGACGACCCGAACGTAGGGTACCTGAACGGTGAACGGAGTGAATGTTGAGGCTATAAGGTAGAGGGCTAAGGAAAGAGAAGACGCGCGGAATAGCCCCCAGCCGCGAAGTGCGGCTACGATCAAAGCCGAGATTGATATCAGGGGGACAACCAGTGCGAGGGATGGCAACGGTAATCCCCCTTCTGACGACGATGGTGATTGGGGCTCAGGGTCTCGACGTCTGTATAACCTCAGACGCTATCAACGGGAATACTTCCGATCTCGCATTCCTGAAGGAGTTCGCAGTCGCCTTACACGACAAAGCCCCTATCTATGGCCTCCGGATAGACAACGTTTACGTGAGCTACAGTTCCGCCAACGGCGTGGAGTACCTCTACGAGCTGAGTGACAATGAATTAAAGCTGCTGCAACAGTACCGGCGTATAGGAGAGGTACCGCGAGGATTCCGCGTCTGTTCCGAGCTAGGTTTGGACACGCTGATCTGGATCGCAGGTAGGGACGGGTCCTCGTACTACGAGCTTAAGAGGATCCTTCTGACCGAGAACTCCACGGTAAGGCACGTCGTCTACGTGAACGTATCCCCGAACTACCTGGTAACCGATGACCCGAGCTTGCCCGGATACTTCAGCGTCAACTGTTACTGGAACGGGCCGGACAAGATCTGGTACCCCTACTACTACCTCAAGCTACTGGGTGTCGAGATCGTCAACGTGAAGGACGTCTACCCCACTTACAGCAGCACGATCCAACTCGTCTCGTTGGTGGATATACTCGCCGACGCCGCTCTGAAGGCACTCACT
The DNA here is from genome assembly GCF_000007185.1 of Methanopyrus kandleri AV19. Lineage (GTDB taxonomy): Archaea > JAADCQ01 > Methanopyri > Methanopyrales > Methanopyraceae > Methanopyrus > Methanopyrus kandleri. Next base: position 1,659,326 of record NC_003551.1, read on the forward strand.
AAAGCCGTTAAACACGAGTTGGTCAGCCAGCAGCCGCCCGAAGTCAAAGCCGAAATCAGTCACCTGCTATCCGCCTTGGAAGGCCCGGAACCGCCATCGCCGTCGGCCCTAGAAGAGGTAATGCGAAAAGGTGGAGCGTCCGAAGAATTCATCGAAAGCGTCCTAGAAGGCTTGAGGAAGTACTGGAGCGGTAGCACAGGCATCGGAACCTCGCAGAGGTCCCCTGTAAATATTATATACACCGTCCTAGTGCTCACCCTGTGGGTACGGAGACGCCCCGGCGGTGTAGCCCGGTCAAGGGCCCGCGGGTGACCGCGGGCCCGCCGATATCATGCGGGACTTTCGAGGCCCGTCCGGGCCGGAGACATCCCGCGACCCGGGTTCAAATCCCGGCCGGGGCACCAAACCGACAATCGTTATGGAAATAATAACGATCCTTGGATGATACTAGAGCGACTAGAGCGGGCTCAGTCCAAAACCTCGGCGTCTAGTTCTTCGGGGCTCATCTCCCTCTCTATCCTGCCGTCTCGAAGTAGGATCACTCGATCGGCCCAGCGGACTAAGGAGAGATCGTGAGTGACCATCACAATAGTATGGCCGGAGTCGTTAAGCTTCTCCAAGAGCTTCATAATGCGTTGAGAATTCTTCGTATCGAGCTGCCCGGTGGGTTCGTCGGCCAAGATGACTTCTGGATCGTTCGCCAGCGCCCGAGCGATAGCTACACGCTGCTGCTCGCCACCACTCAACTGACTCGGAAACTTGTCGAAATGTTCCTCTTTAAGTCCCACTTTCCGCAGCAAATCCTTAGCCCTCTCCTCATCCTCTTCTCCGGCTAGTGTCATGGGAAACATGACATTTTCTAACACCGTAAGCGATTCGATTAGATTGTATTGTTGAAACACGAAACCAACGTATTTATTTCTAATTTCGGCGAGTTCCTCGTCACTCAGATTAGTCATATCCTTACCCGCAATTTCAACGCGACCTGACGTCGGTGTATCCAGAGCCCCCATAATGTGAAGTAGCGTTGATTTACCAGATCCCGAAGGCCCGACGATCATTAGGAATTCCCCATTTTTTACCCCAAGACTCACCCCTTTGAGCGCTTCTACCTTCACCGACCCTGAATTGTAGACTTTCCGAACATTTTCCAGTCTTATTACGTAGTTCGACATTTGAACGCCCCCTACTCGTACCTGAGGGCCTCGACGGGGTCAACTTTAGCGGCTTTCCACGCCGGGTACAGACCCGAGACCACCCCTATCGCTAAAGCCAGAGCTAGTCCGAGCCCTAGTACCTCAGGCGTTATAAGTACAGACACCGTCTGATGCTTTATGTACGACAGGATGTGGACCAGCAGTTGTGAGCCCAACATCCCGAGAACGCACCCTATGATCCCCCCCGCCAGGGACAATATTATCGACTCCAGTAGGAACAGCTTCATCACGTCTCTGTTCGTCGCTCCTATGGCCTTCATGACGCCTATTTCACGCTTTCTCTCAATCACTGACATGAGCATAGTATTGGCTACTCCGAGCGCTCCTACAACCCCAGCGATCCCGGTAAGTGCTATAGCCGCAAGTTCAACTGTTCTCAAATTATTCAACATCCCTTGAACAGCCTTACTAGTTGTGATGGCCTCAACACCGTTTATTCTTGACTCTATTTCTTTCCTTACTCGCTTCGGGTCAGATGTTTGAACGAACACACAACTGATGCTTTTCCCTCGAATTTTATTGACGCTATCTAAAGTAGTAATCGCACACATGTTAGCAAGTTGCGACGATGTTTTGAACGCTCCAGATACCCTTAACTTTTGTCCAGATAAATCCACGGTCTCTCCTACCTTAGGTCGTAATTTTCTCCATATAAGGCTCCCAAAGGCCATTTCACCATGTTTAGGGAGGTGGCCCTCTATGGGCTCTATTTTAGACCCCACTACGAGTTCATAGCCCCTATTTTCCACCGCCGCGATTAATATAGGTTGACGTTGCCGGCCCACTGTAATCATCCTATTGTTAAACCAAACAGCTACCGTACGCTTTACTCCCGGTATCTTTCTCACTTCATCCTCAATACTTTCATCGAGCACACTAGATAGTGGGTCGGGAGCAGCCTTTGATTTTACTATCAGTGAAGCCGATCCACTGATCGCCACCTTAACATCATGTTGTAATCCCTTCGCAATCGCTGAGATACCCACTACGGCAGCAACTCCGATAGCAACTCCCAAGATCGTGAGTAGTGAGCGGACACTCCTCCGAGCTATGTTCCTAATCGCCACCTTTATTGTAATCAAGCGTCCGTTCCCCTTATATGGATTCTAATGACTTCTTAGGTGTTCCTCTCCTAACAGGCCTCCCGTATATTCTCTTTATCTCTTCAGCCTTAACCGATTCACCCTCACGTTTTACCGTAGGACGGCCCTCAGGTTTTATCGCATGTACCCTAAACAACATCCCATCAAGTTCGTATATCTCTCCAACCGTGAACTCTTCATCCCTATCTACCTCAACTTTTTCAGAAATAGTGTATCCTGATGGAAGATTAATTGAAACTCCAATGCGGGCTGGAATATCCAACGATACTCCCCAAACCGATACAACATCCTTGACCTTGGCTTTCTTCACGCTGTCCTCTTCATGTGTAGCTATATTCGTAATCTCCACTCTTTCCCCCTCCACTTCGATCACATCACCAACTTCAATCTCTTCTAACGGGTCCATTTCCACTTCTTTGCACTCTGACTCCTCGTACCTGCTGATAGTGACTTTAACCTTCTTGGGAGCGTAGAACACTAACCTCACGGGGTTTACGGTACCACAGCTCTCACACCGTGCGAGGACATTCGCTACGAACCTCGGTACACCTTTCTCATCAGGCCCTTTCCGATGTACTGTGGCGCGGACAACCTCCTGTGGAACTTCTTCGTCGGGAGAGCAGCCTTTACAGGGCGCGTATATTATCCTCCCCTCTACGTCCGACTCGGATAAGTCCTCTACCGTAGTTTCAGTATCCAGGGTGATCATCGACGAGTACCCCCGGGGGAATGCGAGATGGAGATCACCCTCAAGGCCCGAGGTCACGAAAACGTGACCGGCCGTCATCGGAGTACGTTCGAAGTCACGAAAGATCCCGAGATCGGGCCAACGGCTGACTGCATAATAGGTGTTCGCGCCGACACGGCATGCGCCGATCTGCCAGAAGATTTCAAGCTGATGTTACGGCGAGGAGCGCGAGTAGAAGTAATTCTGCGAGCCGGCGGTACGGAAGACAGGGTAGTCGGGGTCGGACATCCGAGGATGACCCTACAAGACGGCAGGAGTATGGTGTTCCGGACGAGCGACTACATCGATGATCGCACCGTACTGATAAGGTGCAACAAAGCGGCAAGGGACCTGAGTCGAGACCTGGTTCGGGCACTTAAGGACCCGGAGACCGTCCTGATGGTCGAGATGCGGGTACTCGATGTTCGTTAGCGTTATCATAACAATTTCCGGTTGGCGGACCCGCCGGGATTTGAACCCGGGACCACGGGGTTAGAAGCCCCGCGCTCTGTCCAGGCTGAGCTGCGGGCCCTCCTCCCAATCCGCCCTCTGAGGTGGTGGGTATAATAAGGTTGCGGAGGTCACCGTCGCTTCCTGCCACCCCGGAACTCCGGGACGAACAACCTATACTTGTCCCGGGTCTCTCCTTTGAGCTCCGCCAGAACGCGCTCTTTGATCATGTCTCGGGGGTGCATGCGGAGGCCCTTAACCCTCTCCTTGATGTCGTCCAGGGACTCGAACGGTTCCTTCTCGCGCTCCTCCAAGATACGCTCGAGCGTTTTTCGGCCTATTCCAGGAAGAAGCTCGAGCTGGTGCAACCTCGGGGTGATGGGTCTAGCCTCGTTGAAGAACCTGACGAAGTCCTCCTCGTTATCCTCGATGATCTTCTCGACGGCGTGGGGGAGTTCTTCACGGGCCGTCGCGGTGAGCTCGTCGTATCGTAGTCGTCGGTTCACGTGGTGGATCTTGTCACGCTTACCACGACCTACGTACACCTCTTCATGGAGCTCCAGGAACGCCCCTTCCTTGGGGGCTAGCTCTAGGAGCACGAAGAAGTCTTTCCCTATCGCCTGCGCCACGGGCTGTCGCTTATGAGGTGGCTCCTCCGCCCTGCCGTACGGTAGGAAGTCCAGTATCAGCGCATACTCTTCATAGGCCCGTTTCCCCTTCGGCTGCTTGTACAGTATCTCCACCATCGTTTACTCCTCCTCCGCGATTCGTTCAGATACCTCCAAGATAGCACGCACTACATCCTCATCGGCACGACGGAGGAGACGTTTTCCGGCGGACTCGAGCAAGACTTTGATCTCCTCTTCACTCCTAGGTTGAACCTCCAGAATCTTGTTGACGAGGATCTCCACCGTGCGCTCGTTGGTCGTGAGATCACCGAGAATAGACCTGAGCTCCTCCTTCGCTTCCTCCAGGTCCTCCGGCTCCAGCGATCCGAACTTCTTCAGGTACCGAACTGCCTCGCGCTGGTCATAGGTGAGTTCCGGATCCCGCTCCTTTAGGACCTTCTCTACCACTTTGCGAGCCTCGTGTACGTTAGTCGGACTCCGTTCCCGGGCCTGAAGGGATATCGAGGGCAAGGCCGGGGACCCCTATCACTGGAGTTCAGGCTGCTCCTGTGGCTTCAAATGCTCGGGGTACACTATCAGTTTCTTCTCCTTCCCTCCATCCCTGATCTTCACGATGTAAGCTCGGCCTTGGCGTCCTACGACTTCTCCAGTTCTCCCGTGGTACCTGGGATGGGGCATGCCTTTGTGGACACTGGGATCGATTACGATGTGTACTTTCTGACCCTCCTCGAACTCCTGCGTCATCGGACCCAACGGGGAAAGACCGCGCTCTCTAGGCTTCTTTCGGAGTTTTTTCCGTGTACGACTCCGGAAACCTTTGGATCTTCTCACCAACTCAAGCTCCCCCCAACTCGTACAATACGACGGCCAGCGCGGCCAGCTCTCCGACAGGAGCGCTGACACCGACGGTGAGATCAGGCTCTATATCGATCTCTTCGAGTAGCTCCACGGGGACCGTGAGCAGCACGTCTGACGGCTTTAATTTCTTGATCCCTTCATCTGCCGAGGGATCTAGCAGCGCCACCCGACCATCAACAACTTCCAGGGCGTCGTCCAGGTCGTCGACCACCATCACCGGAACGCGACCTCTCTCCTCGGGGTGTTCCAGCACCTGTGTGATACCGTCCAAGGCCGCACGTGACTTCGGTTCCGAATAAACAAGGAGCTTCGCCCCGAGGTTGCCTGCGATAAGGGCCACATGGTTGACGCGGAAGTGGCTGAAGGGACGGTGGTACACCACGACGACCACGCCTCAGCACCCCGAGAACGGGCAAGTGAGGATGGCATCTATGGCCGGTAGTCGCTCCCCGGCGAGCATTCGGAGCATCGCTCCGCCACCCGTGCTGACGTGATCTATGCTGTCATAAGCACCACAGGCTTTCGCCGCCGCAATTATGTGGCCTCCTCCGATCACGGAGAAAGCCTCCGAATCGGCGATAGCATTGAGGACCTCGTACGTTCCCTTCTCGAATCCGGGTTCCTCGTACACGCCCATCGGCCCGTTCGCGACCACCATACCCGCGCTTTCGACCTCCTTGCGATACCGTTCGATCGTTCCGGTACCGATGTCGAAGACGGGAGCGTCCGCTGGCAGTTCGTCCACGTCTACCTCCTCGCGCTCTCCACCGCGGTTGAGAGCCACGTCTTCGGGTACGAGGATCACGTCGTCACCTTCCTCGAGGAGCTCCCGTGCCTCGTCCAAGTAGCCCGTGTAACCCTTCATATCCAGGAATTTCCGTGAAGGTTTCCCTAGATCCACTCCGGAGGCCCAAAGGAAGAGATTGCCCACGAGACCTCCCAGTAACACGCGACGTACGTTGTCCATCTCGATGGCTCGGCGTATGACCTTGATAGCATCCTCGATCTTGGACCCTCCGATCACGAAGACGCCGTCCTCCATCTCGTCTCTGACCATGGTTTCGAGGACTTCGATCTCGCGCTCCATCACACGGCCGACGCAAGACGGAAGTCTTCGAGTGAACCCGACCAGTGAAGCGTTCGAGCGATGGGCCGCAGCGAAGGCGTCGTTCACGAAAATGTCGAACAGCGGGGCCAGGTTCCGCACCAAATGTCGGCGTGCGTGCCACTCCGGGTCCCGGTTGATACGTTCCTCGGAATAGAACCGCACGTTCTCCAGCAGGATAACTTCGCCGGGCTCCAACGACCGAATCTTCTTCTTCGCGGTGGGTCCGAACACGTCGGGCACGTACTCGAAGTTGTCGAGTTCTTCGGACATGATTTCCGCATGTGGTTCCAGTGTCGTGAAGTCATCCTCACCCGGTCTTCCTTGGTGTGCTAGAATGGCCACCCTGGCGTCGTGTTCCATTAACTCCTTGATCGTCCCGAGATGTCTTTTAATACGTTCATCGTCCTCAATTTTACCATCGATAACCGTCGAATTTATATCAATTCGTAACAAGACCCATTTATTTTCGAACTCGAAATCGTCCATAGTAGATATGTTTTCGTACATCACTGTTCGCCCCTAATATTTTATTGTATTTTAGCGTGCCGTTCCCACATATCTGATTCATCGACTCCTAATTCTTTCGCGAGCTGAGCCGTAAATCCGTCCAAGAATGACAGCATTAACATCTCCGAGAATGTGCGAAGAATTATCTCTTCTGGTTCAGGAAGGACAACCACAACATCCGCCTTTTCAGCTATTTTCGAGTCCGCATTCATGGTTACTGCAAGCACATCTGCACCTTCGTCCTTCGCCACATCCGCCGCATAATTGACGAACGCGGTGTTACCGGAAACGCTCAGCGCGATGAGGAGATCGTCGGGCTTTATTGCCCGCTCTGTGCTGTGACCGACCACGTAGCATCGTGCGCCCATTTGCACGAGCCTGACGGCGAAGCACTCACCGATGAGTCCCGTTCTACCCATTCCTACGATGAATATACCCCTATCATTCCGTATCTTCTCCACAACTAAATCCAAGGCTTTTTTAACATCTTCTTCGGGCAGATTGTTGCACGCATACTCTATTACCTCGGCCTCCCTCCGCATAATTTTACGTATGCGATCCAATGCCCATCATCCCCTATTCTAGGCCGGAGATGAGGTCTAATAACGCCTCCTTAGGATCGTCCGCTAATACCACTCCAGAAGCTACTAAGACGCCATCAGCACCCAATTCCACGGCGGCACGCACATCGGACCCATCGGTGATCCCGGCCCCGCACAGTACGGCCGTCTCCTCCGAGACCTCCTTCACGACCTCGACCGATCGCTCGACTACCTCGGGGTCGGCCTTCGACACCGGGGTCCCCGTACCGATGAGCTCCGGCGGCTCCACGGCCACCGCGTGAGGCGAGAGGGCCCCGGCCGCACGGGCGGCGAGCGCGTCGCTCGCACACACGATCGTGAGGAGACCCTCGTTTATGCACGCTCGGCAGACGTCCTTAAGATCCTCCAACAGCATCCGGCGTTCCGAGTGGTTCAGAAGCGTCCCGTCGGCGCCGGCTTCGACCACCATCTCGGGAGTCACGTGCCCGGTCCTCCCGCCGGGCTCGGCCGCATCAACTGCCTGCGCTAGGACCGTGACTTCGTCGCCTACCTCCCTAACCACGTCGCGCAGGTCGACATGAGGAGGACAGATCCCGACCTCGACTCCGGTTTCTTCCGACACTTCCGCGGCCACTCGAGCCAGTCGTAGTGCGTTCTCACCGACCGCTTCCGAGTACGCCTTGAAATTCACGATAACAGGAGGTACACGCAACATCTCACCCCCTACGACCTCCCGACGATGATCCTATCTACCTTGTCCCCGGGGAATACGCCGCATTCAACTACGCCGGGAACGGAGTTCAACTCGCGTTCGAGCTCGGCGGGATCCCAGTCGTCCACATGCAGGTCGACGATGGGATTACCCGAGTCCGAGACCACGGGCCCGTACTTCTCGTCACACGTTCTCGGTCTGACCTCACCGAACTCCTCCAGCGTCCGAACTGTTAACTCGTAGCAGCCGCGGAGTACCTCAACGGGTACCGGGAGCTCCCAGAGGTTCTCGACGAGCTTCGACTCGTCCACGACGACCCAGAACTCGTCGGCGGTGTAATCTATCGCCTTCTCCAACGAGTGGCAGGCCCCTCCTCCTTTCAGCAGGTTACCATCGGGATCCACGGCGTCAGCTCCGTCGATGGCGACCGGGAGCTCTTCGGGCGGTATCGTAGTCACGTTCAGTCCGATGCGGCGACAAGCATCGATCGTGCCGGGTATCGTGGTGAACACCAGTACGTCGGCCTCTCTCTTCACCAGCTCTTCAAGGAAAGCCTCGACGGTGGTGCCGGCACCAACCCCGATCACCTCGTACCCGCGTCGGCAGACCTCTTCCGCGGCTTTCCTGGCCGCGTTCCGTTTGCCGCTCAAAGCCGAACCCCCGAGGGTTTCTTAATGCGGCGTGTGGGCCCTCACACGCGGGTAGCCGGACGATGTCCGATAAAGTCCTCGTGATAGGTGCGGGCCCTAACCGCATCGGCCAGGGGATCGAATTCGATTACTGTACAGTTCACGCCGTGTGGGCGATTCAGGAGGAGGGTTACAAGGCGATCATAGTGAACAACAACCCCGAGACGGTCTCCACGGATTACGATACTTCGGATAAACTGTACTTCGAACCAATCACACTCGAAGACGTACTCAACATAGTCGAGAAGGAGCGGCCTATCGGCGTGCTGACGCAGTTCGGGGGGCAGACCTCCGTCAACCTAACCGTGCCACTCGCGGAGCGTGGAGTCCGTGTTCTTGGTACCGATCCCGACGACGTCGACCGACTCGAGGATCGGGACAGGTTCTCAAAGCTCCTGAAGAAGCTCGGTATCCCGCAGCCCGAGAGCGGGACCGCCAACGACCCCGAAGAAGCCGTTGAGGTAGCGGAAGATATCGGTTACCCAGTCCTTGTGCGTCCATCGTATGTGATAGGTGGCCGAGCCATGGAGATAGTGTACGACGAGGAGGATCTCCGTAGGTACATCGAGGAAGCCGCCAAGGTATCCCCGGAGCACCCGATCTTGATAGACCGGTTCATCGAGGGCGGCATAGAGTGCGAGATCGACGGTGCGCGGGATGAGGCCGGGAACGTGCTCATCCCCGGGATCATGGAACACATCGAGGAAGCCGGTGTGCACTCCGGTGATTCCGCCTGTGTCGTGCCACCACAGACGCTCCCGGAGCACGCACAGGAGACGGTCCTCGAGTACGCCGAAGACATCGCCGAGGGGGCAAACGTGATCGGGCTTATTAACATTCAGTTCGTCTACGACCCTGAAGAGGACGAGGTGTACGTTATCGAAGCCAACCCGCGCGCCAGTCGAACGGTGCCTTTCATCAGCAAGGCCGTCGGAATACCACTCGCCAAAATCGGAACCAAGGCCATCCTCGGCCGTGAGATCCCCGAGGTCCTGGACGAGATGGGGCTAGAGCCTCCGGACGGTGACCCCGGAATCGTCGCCGTTAAAGAGGCCGTATTCTCCTTCGAGAAGTGGCCCGGAGTGGATCCCGTGCTGGGCCCCGAGATGAAGGCTACGGGAGAAGTTATGGGGATCGACAGGACGTTCGGTGCCGCCTACTGGAAGGCTCAGCTCGCAGCAGGACACGAGCTTCCTCTCGAGGGTACCGCCGTCATATCGGTAGCCGACCGGGACAAGCCCGATATCGTCCCGATCGCTCGAAAGCTTCAGCGGTTAGGGTTCGATCTGCTCGCGACGCGCGGCACCGCATCGCACCTGCGCGAACACGGGATCGAGTGCGAGGTGGTGAGGAAAGTATCGGAGGGTAGTCCCAACATAGTTGATCTCATCCGTGAAGGTGAAATCGACCTGATTATCAACACCCCAACGGAAGGGAAGGACGCTCGCCGCGACGGGTACGCCATCCGTCGGGCAGCTGTGAAGTTCAAGGTCCCGTACATCACTACGATCGCGGCGGCAAAGGCGGCCGTTGAGGCGATAGAACTGGTGAAAGAGAAAGGAGTCACCGTCAACTGCCTCCACGACATCCACAAGGGTGATTGGACACCTCGCGAGGTGAAACCCGAAGAGTTGACTCGCTACGGAGGATGATGGGGGAGAGACGTGTTGATAGTCCTCGCCACATCGGAGGGTGTCAAGCTGGGTCGGCGTCTCGCAGAGGAGCTCGACGCGGAGCTGGCGCCGGTCGAGGAGGACAGGTTCCCCGACGGTGAGCAGATTGTAAGGGTTCCTCCGGAGCTCGACGGGACGGTAGTCGTCGTACACTCGATGAGCCCACCCCAGGACGAGAACCTCGTGAAGGCGATAATCACTCTCGACGCCGCTCGGGAGAACGGGGCCGAGGAAGTCATCGCCATAGTCCCTTACATGGCCTACTCCAGGCAAGATCGTAGATTCGAACCCGGAGAGCCCGTTTCGTTCCGCGCCGTCGCTAGGGCAGTGTCCGCGAACGCCGACGCTCTAATAACCGTCGACCTCCACGAGCCGGGCACGCTGAAGTACTTCGACGTACCCGCCGAGAACGTCAGCGCGGCTGAGGAGCTGGGCAAGTACCTGGCAGAAAGGTTCGAGGGAGAGGATCTCGTGGTCATCGGACCGGACGAAGGGGCCCGAGAACTGGCCCGCGAAGTCGCCTCGATATGTGGGGTTGAATACGACCATCTGGAGAAAAAGCGGCTCAGCGGGGACGAGGTCGAGATTCATCCGAAAGAGCTGGACGTCGAGGGGCGGACGGTGGTACTGGTCGACGACATGATCGACACCGGAGGGACCATGGTTGAAGCCGCCCGAGCGCTTCGCGATCAAGGTGCCGGGACGCTCTATGCCGCGTGCACCCACGCGCTCCTCACCAGGAACGCCGCCACTAGGCTTTTGGCCTCAGGATTCGAAGATATCATAGCCACCGACACCGTCCCCAACCCGTTCGAGAAGGTGAGTGTGGCCCCACCGGTAGCCGAGGCTGTTGAGAATCTCAGCGGGTGAGACCCGGGAGAAACACTTAAAATCCCGCCTCATACTTGTGCAAGTGGGCAAGGCGCCGGGGCGGCCGAGCCCGGTCCAAGGCGCGGGACTGCTAATCCCGTGGCCCGTATGGGCCGCCCGGGTTCAAATCCCGGCCCCGGCGCCAACCCGAAATCGTTATAAAACCTATAACGATCTACGACGAGGGGGACACCCGTTGACCGAACTACAGGTCGGAGACTACGCCCGATACGTGCGGACCGGAACGGTAGGCAAGGTGGTCGACGTTAAGGAGCGTGAGGATGGTCGATGGATCCAGCTCGACTCAACAGGACTGTATTATCACGAAGACTACGTCGAGAAGGTGGAGAAGAAAGAGTCAAAGGAGAAGGAAGAGACCGACATTGAAGAAGTCGTTGAGAGGATTAGGGAGCTCAAGGAGGCGTTCGAACACGTCGACGAGCGGGTGTGCGAGGGAGGCGGTTAATCACCTTCTGGGTCGGATCTTCGACTCGTCCACTAAAACGTACTTGCCCACCGCCAGCACGGAGCTCCACGGAACCTCCACAACGTCGGCCTTCACCTGCTGAGCGTATTCTTTCGACGGTTGCACCAGCAACGCTTTGATGCATTTATCTTTCCAGGCCAATTCCACCTCCATGACGGTACCCAAGTCGTGGCCGCGGTTTGTGATCACGTGTCGCTGCAGCAGTTCCGAAACCCTCATCTCGTTTTTAGCGCCTGAAGCCCCTGGGCCCGCTCCTCTCTCGGGCAACTCCGAAGCACCCCTTCCACCTTCCGGAGATCGTGCCACGTGTTAACGTTGTAAGCCAACCGTGGCTCGTCCAGCAGGAGTTTGAACTCATCGGTTTTCCGCAGACCCCCTACTACGTTTAATCCTACGACCACCGCCCGGACGTTTCCCACAGTTGACTCGAATCTCCGCCATAGGCTCAGTCCGGCCTTCACGATCAAGCTTCGGGGAACCCAGACGGAGAGCGAAGGCTCCGGGACGGCCGCCCATGCGGCGATAACCAGGCCCACGATGTCTGGGGTCAGACACGGCAAATCCGCGGTAACAGTTAGTGCCGGCGTCCCTACGCTCTCTAGCGCGAACCTCAGGTCGTGGACGTACCCGTCTCCCGGGGTGACGACGACCTCCGCTCCCAACCGCTCTGCGATGGACCGGGTAACCCCCGCGTCCCGCGATACCGCCACGGTGATCCTATCCACGCAACAGCAATCCTGAAGTGCCTCGAGCACCCACACGAGCAGCGGTTTACCCGCCACTTCTACGGCCGGCTTCTCCACCCCACCCATGCGCTTCGCCCGACCACCGGCCATCACCAGGGCAGGGAGCTTAGGCAAACGGCGCTCAGGACCCGTGACACCCATATTGACGCACCCAGGAAGTCACCGTTCACGCCCCTTATGGTACGGCGTGCCGCCTCCAGGCAGGTCCAAGCGACCACCGCCGAGCAGACCGCACATGTTAGGGTGGCTACGGGTGAAAACGGCAATGACACGACCGTTGATAGGATTCCTCCCAGCAATACCTGATCGGCGTCCACGTACTCCGTGAACACCCTACCGGAGTAGCTGGCGGGCGCGGGCTCACCCACCGCCGCCATAGGGAGTACGGTGAAACGTGAGAACACCTCGATGGGTACCAGCACCTCGAAGGGTATCCACCCGAACGACGCGACCGCTAGGAGGAGTGCCATAGACCCAATCGCTAAGCCCCCCACTCCTACCCTCGGATCACGCATAGCCTTCGTGGCACCTTCTTCGGAGATCACGCCCGCCATCAGCGCGTCGCCCACATCTACGAGGCCATCGAAGTGCTGTGCCCCCTCGAGTACGAGCAGCGTCAAAACTACCAAGCAACCTCTAACCGGTGTTCCGGCGAAGGCCCACGCCACGACCCCCGCCAGCAACCCGCTGACTAGTCCGACCGCTGGAAGCCCTAACCATGCCTGCTCGCCGATCTCACGCGGACTCTTCGGGTGTTCTCCGATCGGAAGGACGGTCAAGAATCTGAAGACTTTCAGGAACTCCACCCGAATCACCCCCTGCGGAACGCGGCGGTCATGGCACCGGCAACGAGACCTGCAAGGACGTCATCCAGCATAACCCATCTCTCATCGACTTCCTTCAGGATTCCGGGCTTCTCCTCGTCGTACCGTTTGAAATTGAACAGCGCCCCGTAACCCCCTAACTCCATAGCCACAAACTGGCCTAGGACCTCATCGAAGTACACCCAACCCGGGTCCTCCCGTAGTTCACCGCACTCCTCCGGATAAGTGCCTAATCGCACGAATCTGTCGATGAGTAACGCCGTGAACACTGCCAAGGCCACGTTAGGGTTCTCCAGACCCCGCTCGAGCTCCTCTAGGACCCTAGAAGCGTGCTCCTCCTTCCACTCACCTACGAACAACTCTCGACCGGCCTCGACGAGGTCGTTCAGTTCGATCCCCTCCTCTTCGAGGATCGTTTTTATCGAGCGTGTTGGGGAATACCCTGCGCGCTCTCCCGCAGTGACCACGGCTTCCTCGACCGCGCTCATCAAGCGCCGACCGAGCTCCGTGGCGGGTCCACAGAAAGAGTCCAGTTCATCCCCCTGTGGACACAACACGGCGACGGAGTCCGTAGTCGTCCCTAAGCAAGGTCCTTCATTACCCAGGACTATACGCAGGACCCCATGGCATTTCGCCTCCACGGCCCACGTCAGGGCCTCGACCAGGGAGCGTGTGGTCAGGGGTCGCCCTACCACGGCGATCACGTTCACGGTCCCGGGTCCTCCTAAGTCGTGCTCTTTAGTCTTAGAGCAGTAGGCGTTACCGAACCCGGCGGTCGCAACGGCGAAGACGTCACCCTTTTGAACTATAGCGGCCTGCTCGACGTCGGCGGCCGTCAGGAACGCCAGCGTGTCCTCGGGCTCGAGTCCCAGTTCGTGGAGTCTCTCCTCGACGTAGCCCCAAGGATCATCGTGCGACCATCCCTTCTCGACCCGGATGTTGGCCACCCACCTCACCTCGCCCACACCGTCCGAGTAGAATGCGCTCGAAACGTATTTCACGGGGTTCTCGAACTCAAGCACCACCGCCCGCTCGTCCTTGATCACGTGAAAGAACTCCACAAACACTCCCCCAGGGAGTGGTACCGTGGCCGAGGCCGAGAGGCCGGCCGGTAAGGAGTACACAACCATATCTGAAGTCTCCGGACCACTGATGGTAGTCGAGGGCGTCGAAGGTGCGAAGTACGGTGAAGTAGTCGAAGTGGAGACACCCACCGGCGAAGTCCGACGAGGTCAAGTTCTGGAAGCCCGTAGGGACGCCGCCGTCGTGCAAGTCTTCGAAGGTACCTCGGGTCTCGACACCACCTCGACGAAGGTCAGGTTCACGGGAGAGACGCTGAGGATCCCCGTGTCGACCGACCTGCTGGGACGCATCCTGAACGGCCGTGGTGAACCCATTGACGGCGGTCCCGAGATAGTACCGGAGGACGAGCTCGACATCCACGGGGCCCCGATCAACCCGGCCGCCAGGAAGTACCCGAGCGACTTCATCCAGACCGGTATCTCCGCGATCGACGGTATGAACACCCTGGTACGTGGTCAGAAGCTCCCGATCTTCTCCGGTTCCGGTCTTCCGCACAACGAGTTAGCGGCTCAGATCGCACGCCAGGCGACCGTCCCAGGTGAAGAGGAGGAGTTCGCCGTAGTGTTCGCGGCCATGGGTATCACGCACGAGGAAGCCGCGTTCTTCAGGCGAGAGTTCGAGGAGACCGGCGCCCTGGACCGTGCCGTGCTCATCCTTAACCTCGCCGACGACCCGTCGATGGAGCGAATCATCACCCCGCGCATCGCACTGACGGTAGCCGAATACCTGGCCTTCGAGAACGACATGCACGTCCTGGTGATCCTGACGGACATGACGAACTACTGCTTCGCTCCTGGTACCAGGGTGATCACCGCGTCCGGCGACGTCGTCGAGATCGACGAGATCGTCGAGAGGGCCGCCGAAACCGCCGTCGACGGTGGTCTGAGGGAAGGATCGACGGAGGTCACCGTCGGAGTGACCAACGTCAGGACACTGGCGGCATGGGACGGCGACCTAACCTCCAACGACGTGGTGGCCGTGGAAAAAATCGAGGCCCCGAGCCGCGCTGTCCGGGTGAGAACGAGGAGCGGCGCCGAGCTGGTGGTGTCCGAGGACCACAAGTTCCTAGTGGACACGGAGGATGGCCCCAGAATGGTCGAGGCGTCCGAGCTGAAGTCCGGCGACGAACTGTACTCCGTGAGGGAACTCCGAGTCAGTGAGAAGGTTCCGACGTACCTGGAACTGCTCCTGGAGGCGGAGGACAAGTTCTACGTGCACCCAACCGAGGAGTTCGAGGAGGCCGTGGCCGAGCGGTACGGGAGCCTGGCCGAAGCGTGCCGGGAGAAGGAGCTCCCCTACAGGGCCAGGGAGGCCAAGGAGCGGAGGTACTACGAGCTGTCCGAGTTCGCCAGACTGGCGACGGCTGTGATCGAGAGCGTCGATGAGGCTACGGAGTACATCGACTACGTGACCGCCGGAGGTAGGAAGAGGGTGAAGTTCTCGTCACCGAGGCCCGGGAAGGAGGTAATGTACGTCGCCGGCCTGATAGCGTCGGACGGGAGCGTGGACACCGAGCGAGGGTTCGTGATGTTCTCGAACACGGAGAGGGAGCTGCTGTCAGCGTTCGAGGAGATCGTGACGGAGGAATTCGGCGTCGATGCCTCCAAGACGGAGAACCAGAACGGCGTGACGATGCTCCGGGTCAACAGCCGCGTACTTGCCCGGGTGTTCGAGAGACTCGCGGACCCGAAGACGGTCCTGAAGATGCCCCGGGAGCTCGTCGCCGCTTACCTGGCCGGCTACGTGGACGGCGACGGTCACCTGAAGGACGGCAAGATCGTGATCACCACGGCCGACAGGGAGCGGGCCGGGGACCTACAGCTCCTGCTGAAGAGGCTCGGAGTACCGAGCGTGCTGCGTGAGAGGGACGGTGCCTACGACGTCGTCGTAACCGGTCACGACGCCGCGGAGCTGGCCGAGGAGCTGCCGCTGAGGCACCCGAAGAAGGCGGAAGCCGCGGCGTCGATGTCGTCCGGGCGGAGGTCGTCCAGGTTCGACAGGGTGTCGCGCAGGTTCGGCAGGCTGCTCCGGGAGGTTAGGAGGAAGTACGGCGTTAGGGCCTCGGACCTGGGGTCGTCCAGCACGATCTCGCAGATCGAGAGCGGTGAGAGGCGCGCGACCCGGCGCCTGGCGCTGGAGATCGTGGAGAGGCTCGAGGAGGTCGTCGGCGACGTTGAGGAGGTCCGCGAGCTGCGGGAGCTCGCTGAGGGTAACTACGTGCTGGACGAGGTAGTCGAGGTGGAGACCGTGGAGTACGAGCACGAGTACCTGTACGACGTGACCGTGGTGCCCGATCACACCCTGGTGGTGGAGAACGGCATCATCACGTCGAACTGCGAGGCCCTACGAGAGATATCCGCGGCCCGTGAGGAGGTCCCGGGCCGGCGCGGCTACCCGGGATACATGTACACGGACCTCGCGACCATCTACGAGAGAGCCGGATGCATCCGCGGTCGGAAGGGTTCGATCACCCAGATGCCGATCCTCACCATGCCTCACGACGACATCACGCACCCGATTCCGGACCTAACGGGATACATTACCGAGGGTCAGATAGTGCTAAGCCGAGACCTACACCGGCGCGGTATCTACCCACCGATCGACGTGCTACCCTCGCTGTCACGGCTTATGGACGAGGGTATCGGTAAGGGTAAGACGCGCGAGGACCACCCGGATCTCTCCAACCAGCTGTACGCGGCGTACGCCGAGGGTCGCGACCTGCGCGACCTAGTAGCGGTAGTAGGCGAAGAGGCGCTGACGGAGCGGGACCGCAAGTTCCTGAAGTTCGCGGACGAGTTCGAGCAGCGGTTCGTGAAGCAGGGCCGCGACGAGAACCGGAGCATCGAAGAGACCCTCGACCTGGGATGGGAGCTACTGGCGATTCTACCGGAGCGTGAGCTCAAGAGGGTCAGCGATGAGCTGATCGAGAAGTACCACCCGAAGTACAGGCAGAAGAAGGAGGAACAGGAAGAGTAAGGCTCCCTCCGGCCCCATCTCCACTCAAACCTATCTAGGTGGGGGATACCCGTGACCCAGGAGATCCTAGAGGACGTCAACCCTACTAGGATGGAATTACTGAAACTCCAGGACAGAATCGAACTTGCGAAGAAGGGTCACAAGCTGCTCAAGGAGAAGCGAGACGCCCTCATCATGGAGTTCTTCGAGATGGTGAAGCGCGCCTCCGAGATCAGGGAGCAGGCCGTCAAGAAGTTGATGGAGGCGTACAGCAAGCTGGCAGCGGCCAAGGTGACCGTCGGTGAGATCGGAGTGGAGCGCGCCTCCATGGCCACCGGCGAGGAGATCAAGGTGGACGTGGGATCGAGGAA
Source organism: Methanopyrus kandleri AV19 (assembly GCF_000007185.1). Lineage (GTDB taxonomy): Archaea > JAADCQ01 > Methanopyri > Methanopyrales > Methanopyraceae > Methanopyrus > Methanopyrus kandleri. The sequence goes on from NC_003551.1 coordinate 1,676,877, forward strand.
CGTGATGGGTGTAGTCGTACCGATCATCGAGCGCGTGAGCGAAGATGGCGGTTCAAAGGTCGTCTATGGCTTCGCCGACACGTCCGGCGCACTCGATGAGGCGATGCGAGCCTTCACGGAGGCTATCGACGCCGTGCTGGAGCTGGCCGAGATCGAGGAAACCCTCCGTCTCATGGCCGAGGAGATCGAACGTACTAAGCGCAGGGTGAACGCGTTGGAGCATATAGTCATCCCGCGCCTCGAGAACACCGAGAAGTACATTGAGATGAAACTCGACGAGCAGGAGAGGGAGAACTTCGTACGGCTGAAGCGCGTGAAGGATCTAATCGAACGGAAGAAGTTGAAAGAAGAACTCGAGCGGGTCGTCGAAGAAGGGGCCGAACTCCCATCCTTCGAGTGAGGCGCGGGTGAGTAGAGCATGGTCTTCGTTAGCGTCGCCAAGAGGAAGGTCACTGAGCGTGTCCGCCGGCGCCGCGAGCCCTACGACTTCAAAACCGACATGTTCGAGGGACGGTTCGAGCCACTGATAGCGGCCGAGGATGTGACCGTCGAGGAAGGCGAAGACGTCATCATTAAGGTCGAACCCATTGAAATCCCTCCCCACACAATGGTGCTACTGTCACCGTACGCCCGGAACCCCTACGGTCACGTTCTAGCCGTAGCCGAGGAGTTTCCCAAAATGATGGAACTGGGCCGGAAGGTGGAGCAAGTATACTTCGCCGCCGTAAGACACGGTCGAATTCGTAAGGGCGACGTGCTGGGAGTGCTCATACTGATCGAGCTGAAAGGTGAAGAGTGATGCGCGACGAGTCGCGCCTCGACAAGTACGTGATCAAGGAAATACTCCGGATCAACCGGCACCTGCCCCGACGTCGTAAGACCCTCGAAGAGCTGTTGAGGGAAGAGCGGCCGCACGTGGTTAACCGAGACGGTACCAAGCACTACTTCGACCGGGATGAGCTGGAACGCCTCGCCGACATATTGCCCCGCTACCTTCACGGTCGCCTCAAGCTCCCGATACTCATCGAACTTGGGTACTCGGGAGCAGCGGTGATCCGTGGTAAGGCGGAGGTCCGGGTAGTGTGTGAGGTGCTCGGTGAAGAGTGGCGATTTTCTCAAGATCGAGTGGAGCTGAACATGCTCGACGTTCGAAAGCTCCGCCGCGAATTCCCCACGGCGACCCAGTACATGTTCAGTACCGAGTACATTATGGGGAGGCCGAAAGTTGAGAGAAGAGGATAAGCGGAGGCTGATGGTGGCTCTCGTTCGAGTTGCCCCTATCGTGGCAACGGTAACCCTGATCGTGGGTTTTACGGTGTTCGTGATACTAGTGTTGACGGGGCACTCCGGAACCGTAACCCGTTAAACTCTTTCGAAACTGGAGTCGCCGGAAGGTCGCCCTACGACACCTAAAACCTAAAGATGACCTCTTCCCTGGAAGCTATTGCCCCTGCATGTACCAAGGTCATATGGGGGAGAACCGTATGGCCGTGGAGCTACCCAAGGCTGCCATCGAGAGGATCTTCCGGCAGGGTATTGGTGAGAGACGGTTGAGCCAGGATGCGAAGGATACTATCTACGACTTCGTTCCAACAATGGCGGAGTACGTAGCCAACGCGGCTAAGTCCGTACTGGACGCTTCCGGCAAGAAGACGCTGATGGAGGAGCACCTGAAGGCGCTGGCCGACGTCCTCATGGTGGAAGGTGTTGAAGACTACGACGGTGAGCTGTTCGGCCGAGCGACGGTACGCCGCATCCTGAAGCGAGCTGGGATCGAGAGAGCTAGCTCGGACGCCGTCGACCTGTACAACAAGCTGATCTGCCGTGCCACGGAGGAGCTGGGTGAGAAGGCCGCCGAGTATGCGGACGAAGACGGCAGGAAGACCGTACAGGGAGAGGACGTCGAAAAGGCCATCACGTACTCCATGCCCAAGGGTGGAGAGCTCTAAGCCTTTCTTCCCCCCGGCCGAATTGTTATGAGAACTTGAACGATTCGCGCGACGGCTTAGCTCCAGAGGAAACGCCGTATCTCCCTGGCCTTCCGTTCCCCTATCCCCTTAACGCGTTTCAACTCAGATGGACTAGCGTTCACGACGTCGCCTATGGATCCGAACTCGTCCAACAGCCTCCGAGCCAGCTCCGGTCCAACTCCCGGGATACATGACAACATCTCCACCCGAAGATCCTCGGTTGACCTACGCTTCCGTGGCCTCGGCCTCTGTCGCTCCTCGAACCTTTTGGCCATCCGGTAGAGTAGCTCCGCAGTTTCCTCCGGTCCCGCCGACTGAAGCACAGAGATTCCGAAGTCGACGGCGAGCGTCGCCAGTGCTCCATCAACGGCTTCCGGCTCGATCTCCCTCCTCGGGTTCCCCTCCACGATAATTACGGCACGGTCGAACTCTCGGGTCATCTCTCGAGCTTGATCCATTAACCTACCGTCCAGGAGAGACCTGGCGAAATCGGATTCCGACTTGCGCTCCACACCGACGCCCTCACCTACGACGTAGTCCGCCAGTTCTAACGTGTCTCTCTCTAGGACCACGGGCTTTCTCCTGAGGTGCTCCACAACCTTGGTGTTGAGTTCACGCGAGTCCACTACGATGACGGGAGCCCTGCTCGGTGGACGCACTTCATCGCGCTCGCGTTTGCTACGACCCCCACCTACGAACTGATCTAGCGTCTTCGCCCTCGAACGCAACTTTCTGAGGTTTTTGCTCGTAGCGGTCGTCTTCCCTTTCCTCTTCCGCAACCACTCCTGCACGCGCATCACTGCCTCCAACATCTTCTTCTCACGACGCCTCGCGACGTGAAAGTAGATCTCGTCCAAGGTGGGAAAGGAACCTCTAGCGACGAGAACGTGAGCGTTACCCACGGCACCATCCCTCGCGGTACGTCCGATCCGCTGGATCGTCCTTATTTCCGAGGGAACCGGCTCGTACAGCACCACCTCCTCGCAGGTCGGAAGGTCCAGTCCCTCCTCCCCTACGCTCGTCGACACGAGAACACGACACTCTCCCCGTTTGATCGATTTTATGACGTCCAGCTGCTCGTGCTCCTTCATGTGTTCCTTGCCGAGCAACACCCCGACGGATATCCCAATCTCCTTGAGGTAATCGGCGATCAGCTTGGCGGTGTCCACGTATTGCGTGAACACCAGCGCGGACTCGACGTCTTTCACTAACTCCTCAACCTCGGGTAGTTTCGGGTGATCCGGTTCGTCCCGGAGTGACGCCGATTTGCACTCTCGTACGGCGCGCTGGAAGTTCGGATCTCCGAGTATCCTCCGTAGCGAGGAACCGCCGCTCGACCGTTTGCGTTCCGTAAGGCGCTCGACGTACCGTAGGAAAGGTTCGATTCCTTGGGTTTCCAGGATCTCCCTCGCCCTAGCTATCCGGAGGGCTTCCGCTACGACTCCGAGAGCTCGTGAGCACCAACTGGCGCGTTCTCGGCGCTTCGCCATCTGTTCCCTGATCTCCTCCCTGAGCGACAGCAGCTTTCCCACCCACACGTTACGCGAGGATTGTAGGAACCCCATGTCCTCCAGTAACTCCAGCCTGCGCTCGAAAGCCCGCTGCAGCTCCCGTCTAGCGTTGTCGAACCATTCCGGCAGTTCGACGTCAACCCACTCAACTTTCACTCTTCCTAAGTACTTTTTAACGTCTGGATCCTCCTCTGTTTTAACTATAATGCGTTCTATCCCAAGATTTTGCACTACCTCTTTTATGCGTTTCACATCCGATCCAGGCGACGCTGTAAGGCCAACTTTCAGGCAATTAAACTCCTTTGATACATACACATATGGGTAACCTCCAACCGCTCTATGCGCCTCATCAAATATCACAACGGATGCCTCATCAGGGTCAATTCTACCCTCTATAATGTCATTGCGGATTACATGCGGTGTTGCAACAATTACGTCGGATTTTTTCCACTCGACTTTCCTTCGTTCCGGTCGCACCCTACCCGTGAGTGCTTTCACGTCCAATCCTCGTGTAGCTCGCTCTATGAATCGGGCGTGTTGATTCACTAGCGGTACGGTGGGAGCTAAGAACACGGCCCGGCCTTCGTCCACGAGTTCCGAGAGTACCATCACACCGATCGCGGTCTTACCTAGCCCGGTGGGTATCACCACCAGAGTGTTGTCCATTGAATCGAGAATCTCGGCTGCTACGGACACTTGGTACTCGCGACGCTCCAGGAAGTTCCAATTCACCCGTCTCCATGCAGGCATTCCCGGATCACCTCCTCGGCCCGACGCCGGAACTCCCGGACGGCCTTTTCCGGATCCTCCACGGAGGACACTATCTCACGGCGCAGTTCACTGAGCTTGCGCCCTAGCTCTTGGGTAGCCGCGCCTGTCTCGGAGAGTCGACGCATCAGCTCCCCCATAACCTGACGGGTGCGTACGTCGACTTCATTCACGGAGGAGGGGTCAGTGCGCCGACGTCGCTTTTTGGGCTTCTCGACGCGTAGACCCGACTCGACGAACTCGAGAACTTCCTCGGAAACCCGAGAATCGTCTAGAACCAAGGTCGCACGCTCCCACCACCGATCCGGCTCGGGTGGTTCAAACCTATCATAAATTCTACGAACGACCTCCTCCGGGATAGGTTCACCTCGCTCGCGGTTCCTACGTAGGCACGTATCTAAACCGGTACGGAGGTACACTATCCCCCACGGAACTTTCCTCTCCAAGGCCAGGAGAGCCAACTCACGCCGCATGCTGGAATAGTAATTAGTGTCGTCCGCTATCACCAGGTCTAGCTCGGCGTCCAGACACGTCTCAACGGACTTCAAAAAGAGTTCCCGGGCCACCTGCTCGAGTTTCGGGTCGAACTCATCCCATAGGAATCCGCGGAGAGCGTCCGCCTCCACATGGGCCACTCGCCAGCCTTCCTGCCGGAGTTCCCGAGCCAGCTCCCGCGCGAAACACGTTTTACCTGACCCGGGCGGGCCGGTGAGTATCAGCAGTCGCAACCTTTGTAACCCCCAGGGGGTCTGGTGATGGGCATCTCGGAGAAACTCGGGCTATCGAAGGGTCAGCGGTACGTCTTCTTCGGCGGTAAAGGAGGAGTCGGAAAAACAACCTGTGCCGCGGCCACTGCCGTGTGGCTATCCGAGGAGGAAGGGAAGGAAGTACTAGTGGTCTCAACGGATCCGGCGCACTCGCTCTCGGACATTTTCGATCAGAACATCGGCTCGGAGCCTACCCCGATCGAAGGTGTAGAGGGACTCAAGGCGATCGAAATCGATCCGGAGAAAGCTGCGGAAGAGTACGTCGAGGTGATGAAGCGAGTGTACGAGATGTCGAAGGATAAGGGAATGGAAGACCTGTTCGGAGGCGAAGACCTGCTCAAAGAGCAAGAGGAACTGCTGAAATCATCGCCGGGTATCGACGAGGCGGCGGCGTTCCAGAAGTTCATGGAACTGATGAAGGATGACTCGTACGACGTGATCGTGTTCGATACCGCCCCCACGGGCCACACCCTGAGGTTCCTCTCAGTACCCGAGACGCTGGAACGCCAGGTGAAGACGATGATCAAAGTCAGACGGACCCTGCGTCAAGTCAGCAAGATGCTGAAGACGCTGATACCGTTCGCCGACTCGGATGAGGACGAAGAAGACGAGATCCTGGAGAATCTGGAGAAGATGAAGAAGGAGATCGAGGAAATACGAGAGACCTTAAGCGACGCATCGCTGACGGCCTTCCGGCTGGTGATGACTCCGGAAGAGATGGCAATTTACGAGGCACGCCGCGCCCTACGTACGCTGAACCACTACGAGATTCCCGTCGATATGGTCATCGTGAACAAGGTAATGCCGAAACGAGCGGACGAGTGCGAGTTCTGTCGCACTCGTCGTAAGATGGAAGAGAAGCGTCTCAAGCTAGTGGAGAAGTACTTCGGAGACAAGGAGATACACCAGATTCCGATGTTTGCGGAGGAAGTGCGCGGTCTGGGGAAGATCCGTCAAGTCGCCGAGATACTGTACGGTGAACCGGCCTGAGGGTCAGCGTCTTGGTCAGGAAGCCGAAAAAGTTCCCGAAGCGCCGATACGAGCTCCACGCCCACACTTACCTGACCGACGGTGAGCTGCTACCGGCTGAGTTCCTACGGCGTGCGGAAGAGCTGAAGCACGAAGCGTTAGTGTTCACGGAGCACGTCGACCCGTCCAACCTTGAAGACGCCGTGTCCAGACTCGCCGAGGCTTGCGACGCGCTTCGAGGTTACTACCGGACGGAACCCGTACCCGGAGCCGAGTTGACCCACGTGCCGCCGGACTTGATTCCGGAGCTCGCGGAGGAGGCCCGAGATAACGGTGCCAGAGTGGTCCTCGTACACGGGGAGACACCCGCGGAGCCCGTCAAGCCAGGGACCAACGAGGTCGCCGCCAGCTGTGACGCCGTCGATGTGTTGGCTCACCCGGGGCTCATCGATCTAGAAACCGCCAGAATGGCGTCAGAGAACGGCGTCGCACTCGAGATCACAACTAAGCGCGGACACTGCCTCGCTAACGGATGGGTGGTCCGAGTTGCTTTAGAAACGGATGTCGAGTTGGTACTGAACACGGACGCACATCTCCCGGGAGACCTCCTGAAACCCGAGGAAGCCGCCACGGCGGCCATGGGGGCGGGACTTCCAGAAAAAATGTTGAAATGGGTGCTCGAGGAAGTGCCGAGGAAGATCCTGAAAAAGCGCTAGCCCTTGACCACACCGATCGGCCTGAGTCTCACGACGGGGTCCGAGATTCCAGCCTCAGCGACTGCCCGCACCACCTCATCGACGTCCTTATACGCCGGAGGAGCCTCCTCCGCGACCACCGGCATACTCGCGGCCTTCACCAGGATCCCCTGGCGCTCGAGCTCCCTGGCCACATCCTCGCCCCAGAACTTCCGCTTCGCCGCGGCCCTGCTCATGGTACGTCCCGCTCCGTGGCAGGTGCTGCCCCAGGTCTCTTCCATCGCCTTCTCCGTGCCGATCAGGATGTACGAGCCCGTCCCCATGTCTCCCGGGATGAGTACCGGCTGCGGCAGTCCCTCGAACGGTACGGGTTCTCCGTGCTTCTTCAGGGCCTCCTCCGAGAAGGCTCGGGTGGCGCCCTTCCTGTGTACCACCAGCCACCGCTCCTCGCCGTCGACCGGGTGCTTCTCTATCTTGGCCATGTTGTGGGCGATATCGTAAATCACCTCGATACCCATGTCATCGGCGTCGCCGTACTCGTCTCCGAATACCTCTACGAACGACTCTCTGGTCCAGTGCGAGATCATCTGACGGTTTGCGAACGCGTAGTTGGCCGCGGCGTTCATCGCGTTGAAGTACCTCTTGGCCTCGTCGGTACCCATCGCGGCGCACGCTAGCTGGCGGTCCGGGATCCTCACGCCGAACCTCCGCTCTACGTCACGCATGGACCGCTCCATGATCCTGAGGTGGTCGGAGCAGACCTGATGACCGAATCCTCGGGAACCCGTGTGAACCATGATGGTGACCTGTCCCTCCTCACGGATTCCCATCTTCTCGGCCGCTTCCTTGTCGTAAATCTCGTCGACGACCTGCACCTCGAGGAAGTGGTTACCCGAACCCAACGTACCCAGCTGCGGTCGACCACGCTCGATAGCACGCTTGCTGGCGACGTCGTCCCTAGGTCCGTACTCCTCCCAACCGATGGTCTCGTAAGCGTGCGTCATGTTACCGCGGGATTCGATGTGGTCGAGATCCTCATCGAACCCGAATCCCTCTTCCACGGCCCACTCGGCACCGTACAGCATGACCTGTCGGAGCTCCTGCGTCGACAGACGGACGCGACGATGCCGCGATCCCAAGCCGGCAGGTACGTTGCGGAAGATGGTCTCTAAGAGCTCCCTCAGCTTAGGCCGCACATCGTCTTCGGTTAAGTCAGTTTTCATCACTCTTACACCGCAGTTGTGCACCACGACACCATCGGCGATGAAGTTGTGAGCCCCGTGGCAGACGCCGATGTCGTAGAACCTGTCGTACTCCGGCTCGACCCCCTTTACCTCCACCACCTCCTCGATTACGAACCCGCCAGCGAGTACCCTTTCCTCCTTGAACCTCTCGAACGTCGGGAAGTCCTCGGGCACCCTGACGCTCGAGATTCCTCCGTCGTAGACCACCCTCTCGACGAAGCGCCTGTTGACGACATCTGCGACGGCTTCGTGCGCCTTCGTGATACTCCCCGTTTCTTCGTACACCTCTGCGGCGGTCTCCGCGGCCTCCTTTCGGTCTTTCTTGACCCGCTCCTTGAGTTTCAGGTACGCGTAGGCGGCGAGCCCCTCGACCTTCTTCTCCGGATCGTACTCGTACCCGACCTTCCCGAGGAACCGCTTGATGTTCTCCTCACCGACGATGGCCAGTTTGTAGACGACATTCTTCTTCGACTTCACCTCGTACAACGTCGTCTCGATTCCGAACTCCCTCAGGAGCTTCGCGACGTCGTTCATGAACTCACGTAGGTTCTCTTCGAGCTCTTCCACCTTCGCTTGGGTCAGATTGATCGGTAGGGGCGTGTAGCGCTTGAACTTGACCACGCTGCCGTCCGCCGCGAAGAGACCCGCCAGGAAGTTCCTCTTGACCCACAGGGGAGCCTCCTTGATCCAATCGGGCACCTTGTACGGTGTCTCGACCTTCCGACCCCTCGGCATGCCCAGCTTCTCCATCAGAAGGGCGAAGGACCTCGATGCTACCCTCAGCTCGACCGAGGTCGCTTCGCCCTCGTAGCGTCCGCTAGCGGTTTCGATCTCGTACCTCCGCTTCCGGACGTGGAGGTTGGCCTTCACACCGAGGCTCTCCAGGTCTCTCTTCAGCTCCCGAAGCGTTCTCTCGTCACCGTAGAAAGACAGCGTGAGCCTTCCGGCCTGCTCGCCCAGATGACCGTCGCCCATGGCGAAGCCCAAGATCCTAGCGAGCGTACCCACCTTGGGATCGCTCCAACGCAGCGGAATCAGGTCACGTTCCTCGAGGTACCTCAGAACTTGCGGGTCTACATCCTCGAAGTCGCTTTCGTCGAGTATCGTCCCCTCCTTCTCCTCGTATTCCACGCCTTCGAACGGGTATACGACGACCAGGTCTCCTTCCTCGATCTCACCCAGCTCGACGTACCCCTCAGGCGTCAGGACCGGGTGGTCCTCGCTACCCTCGATGGTCAGGCCGCTCTCCGTGACGAGCACTACTGCCCTCTCGTCCTCTTCGATTCCACGTTCCATCACGAACTTAATCTCCGAGTCGTCCTCACGCCCCTCATCTACGTCGTACACCTTCAGCTTCTGGTCTGTCAACATCTTCGGGAGGTCCTCAACTTTCACCCAACAACCGTGCTCGGTGAGGATCTTCGTACCCGGTGCTAAGCAGTTAATATCGTAACCCACACCTCCAGGGCTTACAACTCCCTCTTCGACGTCGAATGCTGCAACTCCACCTATCGGGAACCCGTATCCGTAGTGGGCATCTGGAAGCGCTATTGAGTATCCGTAAATGCCAGGTAAGCAAGCCACGTTTGCAACCTGGTCGAATACACCCTTCTCCATTCCGTCGATGAGCTTCTCCGTTGCGTAGATGCGACCCGGAACCTTCATACATCCCTTATAGTCCTCAGGTAGTTCCCACACGACGTTGTTGCGGATGTGCTTCAGCATCGACTTCGGGGCCACGGTGTTTCCCCCTTTATGGCGTTACGATTCGACTTGCCGACTCCGCTTCCGCCCCCTCCCTTAAGTATCGAACGGCCGTTTTCAACGCTTCGACTAAGTGCTCAACTTCTACCCCCGGCACACCGTGCGCGAGTAGGAGCACACGCTCGGTTTCGTCGGTCACCGCCGTCCTACGGGCATCACGGTAAGGAGACACGGATACGGGCCCATCCTCGTCTGCGACCACGACGAAACGGTCGTCTAGTTCCATCCGCTCTCCGGCTATGTCCACCATAACCTCCCCACTCTCCGCGGGTCGAATGATCAGATCTCCCGTGAGCTTATCGGCGTCGAAGCAGCTGATCGGCACACGGTACTCGGCGGAGGCGAGATTGTAGGAGTCAACCACCGCGTTGATCCTCGGGAAGTTACCCCTCAGAGCGCGTCGCAGCAGGGCCTCTCCGGCCGGTCTCACCTTGGTGGGGTCTACGTCGATCGACCACAAGTAGTCCCGGTACGCGCGGACTATCGGATCGTCTTTCAAGTCGTCCAAATCGAACCGTTCGCGTAACCTCGCCGTAACTCGATCAACGAGCTCCGAGGCGTCGGCTCCGGGATCGACACCCTCAACTCTAACGTACGCGTAGCGTAGTCCCCTATCGTTAACCTCCGGGTCCACTTCGACCCGCATCTCCCGCACCCCGTTTCTCCATCGTTATCAGGACGCGCTTACCGGCCGATTGAAATCTGACGAGCTTCCAGTCCATATCCCTCATGATGCCGACCACGGTGCCCGGAGATACCCAGGCGTTGTTACCGGTGAAAACGTGGATGAGTCTCGTAGCCACGCGGGCCGCTCGGCTCGTAGGGTCGGGCAGTACCACGGCCATCCTACATCCGCGAGCTGCTACCCTGTCTACCTCTTTCAGGGCCCTGATCACGTCGAGGTGCTGGAGTATCTCGGAAAGGACGATACCGTCGAAGCACGCGTCCGGGAAAGGTAAATTATGAGCGTCAGCCCGGACGAACTTAACGTTGGGTAGCCGGTTTCGGGACTGCGAAGCTTCCACCATCTTCCTGTTGATGTCCACACCCACGACTCGGTCACATACGGCGGCGAGCTTGCGCGTCAGGTAACCGGTCGCGCAACCGACGTCAAGGACTCGACAACATCCTTTAAGATCTCGCAGAATCTCTTTGACGAGGTGTTTCGGCAGCGAAAGGGGGGAACGCTCGTATACTCGGGAAAGTAGCCCGTAGAATACCCTCTGCCGTGTCCCTTCCACAGCAGTACGTATCTCTCACACCCCCCTCGTGCGGCGCGGGGTGAACGGTTGTGATCAAAAGAATACTCCCGTGCACTGTGCTGGCCATGATAGTCTGTACCGCGGTAGGACTCCAACCCGCTCATTCGGAAAAGGCTCCCGTACCGAAACCACCGAAGCTGGAGGAGAAGAAAGAGGAAGAAAAGAAAGAAGAAAAGGAGAGAAAAGAGTCGACCTTGAAACCGGGCAAGTACAAGGTCGCGGAAGCGGACTTCAAGAACGGGGTCGTGTACTTAAAACCCCTGTACAAGCCTAAGCCGGTCATCCCAGTGAAGGTCCCTCCACGGGTCATCCGAAAGCTACGTCCCGGCACCGTCGTCGAAGTTCACCAGCGCGGTAGCAGTACCGTGATCAGAACCGCGAGTGGGACCGCGGAAGGTTCAACGGTAATAACCCGTACCGAGTCCTCCTCGGGCACGATGGGTCACACGACCTCTTCGAGCGAGGCTCTTCAAACTGGGTCAACATCGTCGTCGACATCGACACCGTCACACACTTCGGTGGGTACCTCGGCGGGTGCGGGAACGTACGGGAACACCACCGTGAATGCGAAGGAGAAGACCGTATCGTCAGAGGGCGGAAAAACGGCGGGATCGTCCAAATCGAAGGAAAGTAAGGGTAAGCGGGAAAAGAAGGAGAAGAACCGAAGCAGCAAGGAGAAAATAAAGGTGAAAAGGCCGAAGAGTTCCGGATCGTCCGATCTAGAACTACAGCGTGAAGCGAGTAGCGGAAGCTCGTCAGGATGGGCGCCCTATCTAGTGGCTATCGCCCTGGTAGGAGCGGCCACCGGTGGCATGTGGCTCGTCAAGCAGCGGAGGTCGACGACGTGGGAGTGGGAGTAAAGGAACCCACCGGACCGCGAACATTTTGATCTCCGAGTACTGATTTTTCGCACGGGGACCACGCATGTTTGAAGGGACTGGGTTTGGGTGGGTAGAATACGGCGGCGAGAGGTACAATCACGATATTTACGTGACAACCGAAGGGAAGGTTCACCGGCGTGAGAAGGGACTCTCCAGGAGTAAGTTCGGCACCAGCCATAACCTGGCGGCCGACGAGTTGAGACGACTCCTGGAGTTGTGCGACGAGGAGCCGGAGGTCATCGTGGTGGGGACGGGCCAGAGCGGTGTTCTGTCCGTTACGGAAGAAGCCCGGGAGTTCTGCGAGGAGCGAGGGATAGAGCTCGTAGAGGCCCCAACTCCGGAGGCGATAGAGCGGTACAACGAGCTCAAAGATAAGGGCAAAAAAGTGGCGGCCGTGATTCATACGACGTGCTAGGAGGGCCCGAACTCCACCTCGATGTATTCTTTCGTACGTTCGTCCTGAGGATCGGTGAACAGCTTCTCGGTGCTGTTCGCCTCGACTAGCTCGCCATGTAGGAAGAACGCGGTGTAGTCTCCAATCCGATACGCCTGAGGGAGCAAGTGTGTGACGAATACTATGGTCACTTCTCCTTTGAGCTCCATGACTGTCTCCTCGATTTTCCTCGTCGCAATCGGGTCGAGGTCGGAGGTGGGCTCGTCCATCAGCAATACCTCGGGGCGCATCGCCAAAGCTCTCGCGATACAGAGCCTCTGCTGTTGACCACCGGATAGCGCTGAAGCCGGGTCGTCGAGTCTGTCCTCCACCTGGTCGAGTAGTGCGGCCTTCTCTAGTGCCTCGTACACGCGGTCTTCGATCTCATCCTCGTCCATACCCATCAGCCGGAGTCCGTAGGCGACGTTGTCGTAGATGGACATCCAGGGGAATGGGTTGGGGTGCTGGAACACCGTTCCAACACGGCGCCGGTGAGCGATGATATCGGCTTCATCCTCGTACTCCAGGACGTTCTCGCCGTCGAAGATCACCTCTCCCTCCGTGCGCGCGTACGGAATTTCTTTGATCATTAAATTGAGGCAACGAAGGAACGTGGACTTACCGCAACCGGATGGTCCTATGATGGTGGTGATCTTCTTTTCTGGAATATCCAGAGTGATGCCCTTTAGTGCCTCCTCCTCGCCGTAGTACACGCGTAGATCACGTACCTCGAACGCCGTCATTGGCTCAACCCCGCCGACCGATCTTCCTTTCGAACTTATCCCGCATGTAAATCGCCAAGAGGTTCAGCCCGAGCGTCACCGCGACCAGAACGGTCGCCGCGGCAAACGCCGTGGCGCGTGCTCCCGGCTCCATTAAGTACTCCTTGGCAATCAGATAAATGCGGAACGCCAGCGCGTCGGTAGGCTGGAGCACGTGAACGAACGGGTTGGTGCTGATCAACCCTATCATGACCGCGGTCAGGATGATCGGCGCGGCCTCCTCCGCCGCTCGACACATCGACAGCGTGATTCCGGCCGTAATTCCCGGTTTCGCCATCGGTAGCAGTACGTCCCTGACAACGTGGAACCAAGAGGCGCCCATACCCCGTGCCGCCTCGACGTACTCCCGCGGTACGGACCTGAAGGCCTCCTCCGCCGTCCTCACCATCACTGGGAGATTCATGACTGCCAACGTCAACGCTCCTGCGAGGACCGAGTATCCCATCTTCATGTAAACCACGAAGAGCGTCGCACCGAACAGTCCGTAGACGATAGAGGGAACTCCGGCGAGAGTGTCGATCGCGAACCGAACTGCGCGGGTGAAGGCGGTGTCGCCTGCGAACTCCGCGAGGTAGAGCGCCGTCGGAATTCCGATCAGCGCCGCGAAAACTGTCGAGTAGAACATCAGCGCTAGGGTTCCCAACAAGGCGGGGTATAACGAGCTGTGGACGGGGTCCCCGATGTTGATAGGACCGAACAGGATGTTCCAGCTGAGCGCCCCTACACCGTTGGCGAAGATGTAACCCGTTATCCCCACTAGAGCAGCCGCCGCTATCACACCGGCCAGCACCATCAATCCGGTCATCAGTTTACTCACGATTACCGGATTCAGCCGAGCGTGGTGTGACTTGCGCTTCCTGACACGGATACGACCCGTACGCCTCCGGTAACGGTACGCCAGAACGATCACACCGGTTACCATCAGCATCAGCACGAGGCCTCCGAAGTACAGAGCGTAATACCCAGGTGAGCCCACCGGCAGTACGGTAGCCTGAAGCAGGATATGAGCCGAAAGCGGTCGACACGGATCCAGCGGTGAGGTAGGTATCATCAAGGCGGCACCGGCGACCAACGCCACGGCAACGGTCTCACCCATCGCCCTCAGAGTACCCAGCATGCCTCCGGCCGTGATACCAGACCTAGCCGCGGGCCACAGTACGGTCCTCACCACCTGCCATCGAGTCGCTCCCATTCCCAACGCGGCCTCCACGTACTCTCGCGGAACCGCCCTCATCGCTTCCATCATCACGCTGGTCATGTAAGGAAGGATCATGATGGCGACTATAATGCCCGCCACGAGTACCGAGTAACCCGTAGGAGCCCCGAGATACTCCCTGGCGAACGGGACGAGAGTCAGAATACCGAACAGACCGTACACGACTGAAGGTATACCGGCCAGCATGTCGATCGCAGGTCGCAAGGTCCGTCTGAGGATCCTTGGAGCGAACTCGGCCAGATAAGTCGCGCAAAGCAGCGAAATCGGGAAGGCTATCACCACGGCTATGAGCGTCACGTATAGCGTCGAGATTATCATAGGGAGCAATCCTAACCGTGGAGGGTAGCTGTCGGGCCTCCAGACGGTACCGAACAGTATGTCGATCACGGAATCATATTGCAGAGCTTTAACGCCGTTCAGCGTGAGGAACAAGTAAATCCCGATCACCGCGGCGATCGAGATGGCGGCCGCCGCGGTGGCCGACTTAATTAGATTCTCAGACTCCTGGGCTTGCTTCGCGGCAACTTCCCGCATCACTGGTCCCCCGGTGGGATTTGATAAAGATCTTTAGGAGGATCGAAGAGGAGCCGCCCAACTCCGTTACTTAACTAGCGGTTTGATCTCTATGTACGGCTTCTTAGAGAACAGCGGTGCATCCTCGGGTACCGGGACGTATCCCACCTTCTCCGCGAACTCCTTGTTGACGTCCGGCTTCCTGATCCACTTGATCAAAGCGATCGCCGTCTTCGGGGCATTGGAGCGGTCGATGATCAGGTACTCGGCCCTGACCAGTGGGTACTTCTTCGCGATGATCGTCTGCTCGTTGGCTTCAACACCGTTGACTTTCAGCGGCTTCACCGCGCTCGGCACCTTACCGCCCTTCTTGGCTTTGACGACGTAGGCGTAATCCACGTAACCGATAGCGTACGGCGTCTTCTCTACCTTCTCCAGGACCTCCGAGTTAGACCCACAGAGGATGGCGTCCTTGGTGTAATCCTGGATGTTTAGGTACTTGTCAAACGTTGACCGCGTGCCTGAACCCTTCGCACGACCGATTACGACGATTTTCTTGTGTGGTAGACCCGGCTTCACCTGATCCCAGTACTTGATCTTACCGGTATAGATGTCCCTAAGCGTCTTCGGGTCGATGTCGTCTAACTGGCCTAGCGTCTTCCCATTCACGATCGGTACAATCGCTGATAGGACCACAGGACACATCACAGGATCACTTAACTGCTGAGCTTCTTCAGGCTTCAGTGGTCTCGATGCCATAGCGATATCGAACGTTCCCTCAATGAGACCCTTAATACCTGCGGAGGATCCACCATCAGAAACCATCAACTGTACGGGCTCGTCAGGTAGTCCTTGAACACCCACTTGTTCGCCAATCTGCTTCCATGTCATTCGGTGTTCTTCACCGACATAAGCTGCAACCTTCATCATAAATGGCATTAGACTCGTCGATCCTCCTATCCTTAGCTGTGTTTTTACTGCACCCGCTGTGGAGTAGTAGTAAGCCGCGCCTCCTGCGATGACCGCGATCGCGACCACAGCCGCAATTAGGTACTTCTTCAAAATTTCACCCCCCACTGAACCACAAGAGATTGCATTATAAAGTTGACGGAACTTGATCGGAAGTTCCTAAAATGTGAAGGGGGGTCTGCTCTGCGGCAGTGCCGGATTTGCGGAATACCTGAGACCGTTGACGGAGTAGAACTGGACGAAAGCGGCGTGTGCAGGGCCTGCCGACGACAGATCCGGCACATACCCAGCAGGAAGGAGCTCCGCGAAAAAGTCCGGAAGGCCCTCGAGAACTCGGAGAAGGTCCTGGTGGCGGTTTCAGGAGGTCTGGATAGCCTCGCTGCGTTGGGACTCGCCTTGAGAATCTGCGATGAAGTAGTAGCGCTGACTGTGGACACCGGTGCGCTCCACCCGGAGGCCTGGCGGAGGATAATCCTGGCTCGGAGGATGTCTGGTATAGAGTGGGAAATCATCGGCGACCAAAAGCCGTTCTTGAAGTTGTTCGAAGAGAGATTGACCCGAGCCGAGTCACCGTGTGGACCATGCTCACGTATGATCACGCGAAGATACGAACGGAGGGCTCGGGAACTCGGTGTGGACGCCATAGTAACTGGACATGAGCTACCTCACGGGACGTCACCTGTGGTCCCCAAGGACCCACCGGTGATTAGAGCGATGTGTGGAATGACGGAAAACGAGCGCCGGGAAATCGTCGAAGAAGAGTTCGGACTGACTGTTGACAAGATATCGGGTTACACCTCTAACTGCATCGTACTACCGTTTGCCTTGAAGCTATTCTACATGAAATATGGATACAGCTTTGAAGCACCACGGTTAGCAGCAATGGTACGATATGGATACATTTCTAGAGAAGATATGGAACAAATTATGACGCCTCCGACGTTATCTGACCTCAAAGAACTGTTAAGGGAGTGCGAGGAATGGATTCCAGAAAGCTTAAAACAGATGTTACAGAAGGTTATCAACAAGATATCAAATTCGGATCTTGGACGCGAAAATGGGGACTAAAATCACTTTCAGAACTTCTGGAGCTTTTAAGGAAAAAAGTTAGTGGCAAAAAAATTTGTGTTCTGATTTCAGGCGGGATGGATAGTGCTGTTGCAACGAAGATTTTACAGTTGTCTAATACCGATGTGAGAGGACTTCATATAACACATAGATGGATGTGGTTCACGCCGGAGATTGAAATCAAACGAATATCTAAAATGCTCGGGATTAAGATAGACGTTGTTGATATAACTGATGAGTTAAGGCGTAGACTTCGAGGTGCTAAAGGCAAATCTGTGTGTAAAATATGCAAGAAGATTATGTTGGAGATAGCTGTTAGTAAGGCCAGTGTTGTGGCCACGGGAGAATGTGGTATGGACACCATAGCGGGTGCCGTTTTGGACGTGTCGAGGCGAACCGGGATCGAACCGGAGTTCGTCCAGTTGCCCAAGAGGTACTTCAACGGAGACGATCGCATCATCGTGCGGCCGCTGATCCGCATCCACGAGAGCGACGTGAAGAGGCTCGCCAGGCTTCTAGGTGTGAAAGTACGACGGGTCGGGGAGACCGGGGATCTCCGTAGGGGACGCCGTGAAGGGTGTCCGCTCCAACACCTGGACCCGTGGGTGGACGTTACCGATGAGCTGATGGACGAAGTCTGGGACGTCAACGTAGAGGCGTTACTCGTAGCCAGGAGGTTAGGGCGTCGGGTATCCGTGAAGTGGCCATCGTTCAGGATCATATTGGAAGGAAGTCCCGAAGAGCGACGTCACGTTGCGGAGTGTGTCTGGTACAGGTGGGTTCGAGCTGGAAGACCCCGCCGGTACAGGTAGAGTCCTATCGTGGCTATCAACGTTACCGCGACTATCAGCGCCGCCACCGATCCCCAGCCTGAGACTACGGGTTCCGGTCTCTCACGCTCCATGACCCTGGCCGACTCTGAAGGGTGTTCGTGCGATTTCTTTCCGGTTTTCTCAGAGGAGGGACTGGCGGTCCTCGTCCCACCCACGGTGGTTCTTGAAACCTCTCCTTCGGTGCCGGATGCTACCCCAACGGACGACTTCCGCGCGGTGGTCACTGATGTCGCCGTCGAGCCGCGACCGTACCCGCCCGCACCGGTGTTCGGAGTACCTCCACCCGCAGCGACTCGTCTGGATACATGGGCCGTGGTAGACCTCGACGTGGAGTACCCCGCAGGATGTTCCTTGACGACTGTGGTCGCACCACCACGAGGGTGTTCGGTCTCGGATCGCGTCACGGTTCTCCCGGAAGTCCTTCCGGAAGGTTGTCTAGGTTCCGTCG